>CAZQBW010000162.1:0-11737 GCA_964591515.1 uncultured Clostridia bacterium | reverse complement strand
ATCCAAAGTCGGGAAAAGGCGTAGCCGTGCAGAGAGCACAGAGTCACAGAGGGCACGGAGTGAAATTCTCATCGCTTCTCCGTGCTCTCCGTGCCTCTGTGCTCTCTGTACGGCTACGCCTTCTCACTCGATGTAAGACTTTCGCAAGATTTCGGTTCGCCATGATCGTGTATAACTCACAGCTTCGCTCGGGAGGCCCCCGATCCCGGCGAGTTCACATTCATACCGTTGCAGGAGTTTTCGTGAAGCAAATCGCCCTTTTCGCCGTTGTTTTCGCCGTTCTGGCCCTTTGCGCGCCAATCGCAACACTCGCCCGCGTGTCCGAGATCGCGCCGCCGATCGTCGACATGTTCGAGGAAGGCGATTGCAGCCTCAGGCTGATCGCAATGCCGTCCGCGGATCTCAAGTCCACACAGGTCACTCTCGTTTACGAGGATCGCGCCCTGCGCACGATAAGTGCGGTCACGGTCAACCCGGACGTTATCGCCACGGCCGACGATCCCCGTTACAACGCATTCCTGGCGTCGATGGACGATGACTTCGTGTCGTACGTGCGCGCGACGCTCGCGGACCGGCTGCTGCACCTCTCGAGCGCTGCCGGCGTTCTCGATCGCGCCGAGTCGGCCATATTCTTCCGCACCACAGACCTCGACAAGCGCCTCGCGCGCCGCGTCAGTGCGACGGAGTCCGCCGCCGAGTAGCTCCGCGCGCGACGCCGTCGACCGCTCCCGAAAGAGCGCCAGGAGTCTGCTATCCTTGGCGCTCTTTCTGCGTCTACCGGGAGTGCGATGCCGTTCGAACTGCTCGTCGCGATCCGCTATCTGCGGTCGCGTCGCAAACAGGTGGTGCTGTCGGTCATCACCGCGATCGCGGTGGGCGCGGTCGCGGTCGGCGTCGCGGCCCTCATCCTCGTCATGGCCCTGATGACCGGGTTCCGCGAGGACATGCAGTCAAAGATCCTTGCCGGCACCGCGCACCTCAACCTCGTGCGTCGCGACGGCCTGCCGATACGCGACTACCGCGCACTCGTCGAGCAACTCGCGGCCGTTCCACACGTGACGAGTGCGACGCCAACCCTCTACCAGACCGTTCTGCTTCAGGGGACGCGAGGCGCGGCCGGAGCAATTCTGAAAGGCGCGGAAACCGATGACCCGCGCCACGCAAGCGAGGTCTCGAGGATGATGTTCGAGGGCGACGCCAACGCCCTGAGCACGATCGAGATCGGACCGGACGGACAGCCGATCGACACCGTCATCCTCGGCAAGGACCTCGCCGACGAAATCGGAGTCAAGGTCGGCGGCAACGCGACGGCGCTAATTCCCGGCGCCGACGTGGTCGGCGATCGCATCGTTCCCCGCGCAAAGGATCTGCGAGTCGTCGGGATCTTTTCGTCCGGACTTTACGACTACGACTCGCGGTGGGCGTACGTCTCTCTCGGTGCCGCCCGGCGCCTGACCGGCGACAGCGAGGTCGTCCAGGTCGTGCAGATGCAGGTCGACGACATTCACGCGGTCAAGGCAATCGCTGCCGACGTTCTCTCGCGAACCGGCGACGCGTACACGACTCGCGACTGGCAGGAGCTCAACGAGCCGCTCTACGCGGCGCTCTCGCTCGAGCGGCTCGGCTTCCTCGTCGTACTGGTGGTCGTCGTGACGATCGCGTCGCTCAACATCATCACCCTCCTGACTCTCATGGTCATGGAGAAGACCGTCGACATCGGCATCCTCAAGACCATGGGTGCGACCGACGCCTCGATCATGCGGATATTCGTCTGCCAGGGCGTGGCGATCGGAGCGGTCGGAGCGGCGCTCGGAATCATCGGCGGCTCGGCGCTCGTCTGGTACTTCAACGCGTACGAGGTCATCCGGCTCCCCGCGGACGTCTACTCGATCAGCCACGTCACGTTCCGGTTGCGTGCGATAGACGTCGTCACCGTGGGGGTAGCGACGGTCCTCATCAGCCTCCTGTCGACGCTCTATCCCGCGAGGTCCGCAGCGAAGCTCGACCCGGTGGAGGCCCTGCGTCATGAGTAAGGAGCCCGTCGGCCCGATCGTTCGCGCATCGCGATTGGCGAAGACCTACGGCACGGGAGAACGTGCGGTCCGCGTCTTCGCTGATCTCGAACTGTCGGTCTCGCCGGGAGAGCGGGTCGCGATCGTCGGACCGTCCGGGTCCGGCAAGTCGTCGCTGCTTCATCTTCTGGGGGCACTCGACCGGCCGACGTCCGGGACGGTCGAAGTCGATGGCTCAGAACTGGGCGGGCTTTCGGATGCCGGTCGCGCAAGGTTCCGGGGCCGCTCGGTCGGTTTCATCTATCAGTTTCACCGGTTGCTGCCTGAGTTCACTGCACTCGAGAACGTCATGATGCCGCTCCTGGTGGCGGGCGAGCGGGCGAGCGTCGCACGCCCGCGGGCTCAGGAGCTGCTCGATCGCGTCGGACTCGCGAAACGCACCGAGCATCGTCCGGGCGAGCTCTCGGGCGGCGAAGCCCAGCGTGTGGCGCTCGCGAGGGCGCTCGTGCACCGGCCGCGGGTACTGCTCGCCGACGAACCAACCGGCAACCTCGACCATCGCACCGGGGATTCGATTCACGCCATGCTACACTCCGTCCATGAAACGGAGGCACTTACCTCCATCATCGTCACGCACAACGAACGGCTTGCTGCCCTGTGCGACAGGGTTCTGCTTCTTGACGACGGCCGCCTCGTTGCTTCGTAATCCGCGTAGAGCTCGAGCAAGCGAACACTGAGGAACCCTGACGGATGTTCGAACGGTATACAGAGAAGGCACGGCGGGTCATCTTCTTCGCCAGGTACGAGGCGAGCCAGTTCGGCGCGTCCGCAATCGAAGCGGAGCACATCCTTCTTGGACTCCTGCGCGAAGACAAGGGCCTGACGAACCGGTTCTTCCCGCGCCCACAGGGTTCGATCGAGTCCATCCGCAAGGAGATCGAGGGCCGCACAGTCGTGCGCGAGAAGATCTCGACCTCCGTCGACCTGCCGCTGTCGGCCGTCGCCAAGCGCGTCCTCAGCTACGCCCAGGAAGAGTCCGAGAGACTCCAGCATCGCTACATCGGCACCGAGCATCTGCTGCTCGGACTTCTGCGCGAGGAAAAATCCCTTGCGGCCGAGATCCTTTACGAGCGCGGCCTTCGCCTCAACCAGATCCGCGACGAGCTCGGCCGGTCGACGGCCACCGAGCGCCAGGCGATCCAGAAGAAGGAGACGCCGCACCTCGCCGAGTTCAGCCGCGACTTGACTGAAGCCGCCTCGCAGAACCAGCTCGATCCGCTCATCGGTCGCGAGAACGAGATCGAACGGCTGGTCCAGATCCTCTGCCGGCGCACGAAGAACAATCCGGTGCTCATCGGCGAGCCGGGCGTCGGCAAGACGGCCATCGTCGAGGGCCTCGCCCAGCGGATCGTCAACGACCAGGTCCCGCCGTTCCTGGCTGGAAAACGGATCCTCGCGCTCGATCTCTCACTCGTCGTTGCGGGAACGAAGTATCGCGGTCAGTTCGAAGAGCGCCTGAAGACGATCATGCGCGAGCTCGTCGAGAACCCGCAGTTCATCGTTTTCATCGACGAGCTGCACACGCTCGTGGGTGCCGGCTCGGCGGAAGGCTCGCTCGACGCCGCAAACATCCTGAAGCCGGCACTGTCGCGCGGCGAGCTCCAGTGCATCGGCGCCACGACGCCGGCCGAGTTCCGCAAGACTATCGAGAAGGACCGCTCGCTCGAGCGCCGCTTCCAGGCGATAAAGGTTCCGCCGCCCAACGAAGACGAAGCGATCCTCATCATCGAGGGCATAAAGGAGCGCTACGAATCGTTCCATGGCGTGACGTACACGCAGGACGCCGTCGAGGCGGCCGTCTACCACTCCAGCCGCTACATTCCCGACCGGTTCCTTCCCGACAAGGCGATCGACATCATCGACGAGGCCGGCGCGCGCGTGAAACTGCGCGAGGCCGCCACGCCGACCGAGCTCGACGAGATCCAGAGGCGATTGGACATTCTGGCCGGGCGCCGTGAACAGGCGCTTGCGGACCACAATGCGGACCGGGCACAGAGCTTCAGCAAGGAAGAAGAGCGGTTGCGGATGCGCAAGGACTCGCTCTACCAGCAGACTATCGTCGAGGTCGGCAAGGACGACATCGAAGAGGTCGTGGCGCGATGGACCGGCATTCCGATGAGCTCGCTCAAGGAAGAGGAGCTCGAGAAGCTCCTTCGGATCGAGCAGGAGCTTCACACGAAGGTCATCAGCCAGGATCGGGCGATTTCAGCCCTCGCGCGGGCGATCCGGCGATCGCGAGCGGGGCTCAAGAACCCGAATCGTCCGGTCGGCAGCTTCCTGTTCCTCGGTCCGACTGGCGTCGGCAAGACCGAGGTCGCCCGGTGTCTCGCAGAGTTCCTCTTCGGCAGCGAGCGCTCGCTCGTCCGGTTCGACATGTCCGAGTTCATGGAGAAGCACGCCGTCTCGAAGCTGATCGGCTCGCCCCCGGGGTACGTGGGCCACGAGGAAGGCGGTCAGCTGACGGAGCGCATCAAGCGGAATCCGTATTCGGTGCTCCTGCTCGACGAGATCGAGAAGGCGCACCCCGATATCTTCAACATCCTGCTGCAGGTGTTCGAGGACGGGCAGCTGTCGGACTCGCTCGGCAATACGATCGACTTCAAGAACGCGATCATCGTGATGACCTCGAACATCGGCGCCCGGTTCATCCAGAAGCGCGGCCATCTCGGGTTCCAGGCATCGGAGAAGTTCGCCGTCGACAAGATGGAAGAGTCGGTGATGTCGTCGGTGAAGCAGACGTTCAACCCGGAGTTCATCAACCGGCTCGACGAGATCATCGTCTTCGAGCCGCTTTCCGAGGGCGACCTGCTCAACGTCGTGACGCTGCTCGTCGAGCAGATCAACAAGACCATCGAGCGCCGGAAGATCCGGATTCAGCTCACCGAGGACGCGAAGCGCTGGATCGTCGAGAAGACCTGTGTCGATCGCAGTTACGGCGCACGGCCGCTTCGACGGGCTTTGCAGAGATACGTCGAGGATCCGCTGTCGGAGGCGCTCATACAGGGCCTGTTCACAGACGCTGACCGGGTCGAGATCTTCCTCGACGGCGACCAGTTGCAGCACCGCCCGCTCGGCGTGCCCGAGGACGACGCGCTGCTCGTCTGAAGAGCGCGGATAGCCTCCGTGCTCTCCGTGACTCTGTGCTCTCTGTATGCCAACGGCATTGGCGTTGCCGTACAGAGAGCACAAAGTCACGGAGACCACAGAGGGTAAGGACAGGGCCGTCGCGGCGTTCTCCGACCGGGGCCTTCGTGCGCCCACCGGGCATCGATTCCAGTCCGGGCAAGTCGCTCGAAGTTCATGATACATGAGCGGTTGCGGTCCTTGGCGGGTCGCGAATCGCTTTGGTATACTCCGCAGTCTTTGTGCGGACGCGGTATTTCGGTGATCGGCGGTAGTCCGTCGGCGTCTGCGGATAAATTGCCTCTGCAGGGAGTTGTGGATCCTCATATGAAACAGCGCGTCCTGGCGGCCGGTCTCGCCTTCGCCGTGGCCCTCGCCGCCCTCGTACCGTTGTCGCTCGTCGGTCCGTTCTCTGCGACCGTCCTGGCGGCCCAGGATCCGGATGCTTCGAAACTCGTCGAGCGCGTCGAGTTCACCGGAAACCGCCGAATCCCCGACGACTCGATGCGATTGTGGGTTCAGACCCGTGAAGGTGATCCCTACAGCACCGACCAGATTCGCCGCGACCTCCGAACCGTCCTCGCCCAGGGGTATTTCGAGGACGCGAAAGTCTTCACGGAAGAAGGAGCCCGGGGCGGCCTCGTCGTCATCTTCGAGGTCAGGGAATACCCGATCATCCTCGACATTGACTATCCGGGCCTGAAGTCCGTCACCGAATCCACGATTCTCGAGGAGTGGCGCAAAAAGTCGATCGGGCTCTCGAAGGAATCCCAGTTCGACCCGATCAAGGCCACGCGCGCCGCCGCCGTCATTCGTGAGCTGCTCGCCGGAAAGGGCCGGCCCGACGCGAAAGTCGTCGCCGAGACCGAGGCCATTTCGCCGACCGCCGTCACGCTGCACTTCAAGACCGATGAAGGCGACCGCGTTCGCGTCGCGCACATCGAGTTCGAGGGCAACAAGGCCTTCTCGAACGGCGACCTCCGCGGCCAGATGAAACTCGTCAAGGAGGCCGGCCTCATCTCGGGCCTCACTTCGAAGGACATCTACGACAAGGAAAAGCTCAAGTACGACCTCGATCGCGTCCGATTCTTCTACTACAGCAAGGGCTACATGAACGCCCGCCTCGGCGAGCCCCGCATCGAGGAAGCAGGCGAAACCGGATCTGGAATACCGCTCATCGGCGGAAAGGACCGCGGCCTGCGCGTGATCGTACCGGTCGAGGAAGGCCGGATCTATCGTACGGGCGAAATCACAATCGAAGGTGAGACGGTCTACCCCGAAGAGGTCATCAAGGCCGTCATCGGACTCGTACCGGGCCAGGTCGTCGCATACGACAAGGTACAGAAGGGCGTATTCGAGGATCTGAAGAAGCTCTACGGCGAGCGCGGCTACATCAACTTCGAGCCGAACTTCATTCCCGACCTCAAGGACGATCCGAACGATCCGAACCTCGGCATCGCCGACTGGAACTTCGAGATCAACGAAGGCAAGAGCTTCTCGATCCGCCGCATCGAGTTCAAGGGCAACACGTTCACGCGCGACAAGGTCCTGCGCCGCGAAGTCCTGCTGAACGAAGGCGATCCGTACAATCAGCGGTACTTCGACCTCTCGATCCTCCGGCTGAATCAGCTCGGCTACTTCAACGAGATCAAGGATACCGACGCGGACATCCGGACGAACCAGCGTGACAACACGGTCGACCTCGACCTGCGCGTTCAGGAGAAAGGCCGTCAGCAGATCCAGTTCTCGGGCGGAGCCTCGGGCGTCGGCGGCTCGTTCATCGGCCTGCAGTACTCGACGAACAACCTTCTCGGCTACGGTGAATCGCTCTCGCTCGACATACAGGCCGGTAACCGCACGAAGCAGTTCGTGATCGGGTTCCAGGAGCCTTACCTGCTCGATCGTCCCATTTCGCTTGGTGCGCAGTTCTTCCTGCAGAGCTACCAGTACTTCGGAGGCGGGACGACGACCGCCAGCACGGGGTTCATTCCAGGCCAGTCAGGCAACTTCCAGACCTTCGGTGGCGACGGCTCCGAGCTCTTCACGCAGAAGACGATCGGCGGATCCGTATCGGTGTCGACGCCTCTTACGTACTTCTTCAAGCGCTCGACCGCGGCGAGATTCTCGCGGCTTGGCCTGTCGTATACCTACCGCCGGAGTGAAATTCAGGATCCGCCCGTCAACACCGACGACGATCCGACCAACGACATTCTGGTCACTTTCCGTCAGCCGGGTATCGATCAGTCCACGCTAACGCCGACGTTCTCGTACAACTCGCTGAACGGTTCCCTCGACCCGACGCGCGGCCAGTCGCTCATCGCGGGCATCGCGCTGTCGGGCGGCATACTTGGCGGCGACGTAAATACCATTCAGCCGACGCTCGAATACAAGTACTTCCACCCGTTCAACTTCATACGGAAGGATCGCGAGAACCCCGATGTCTTCGGAATGCGAGTGCTCGCCGGACACATTCGGGCCTTCGGCACGCCGCTCGAGACGAATTCGCTCTCGTTCGTGGGCGGGACGCCTATCTTCACGCGATACTTCCTCGGCGGCGAGGACACGATCCGGGGCTTCAACGTCCGTTCGCTGTCCCCGGTCGCCCGCATCGAGCGACTTGTCACGACACGTGACATCACGGCCATCAACGCGCGCAACGGCGACACTCTCCGTGTGGCCAAGCCCGCGAACGGTAATCGGCGCACTATCGCGCCGGGCGTCATCAACCGGTTCACGCTCGAGAATCAGAGCCTCAGCCAGTTCGCCGACCAGTTCACGCCGATCGGCGCCGATACGCAGCTCCTGATGAACCTGGAGTACCGGATACCGATTTTCGGGCCGGTTTCCGCCGCCGCATTCGTCGACATCGGCTCTGCATTCAACCTCGTCTCTTACGAGGACCAGATCACCCAGACCGAATTCATACCGTCGACGCTGACGCCATTCGGCATCACGCTCAACCCGCGCGGCCAGCTCGCCACGCCCGACGAAATCCGTGACGCAACGACGCCGGAGACGCCGCCAGGACAGCTGCCGCCGGGCTTCCGGACCGCTGTTCTTCGAGGCGATCGCCAGGATACGACGCTCTACGTGCTGTCCGAGGACCTCGATAGCCGTCTCACGAACTATCGCTACTCGATCGGCGCAGAGCTCCGCGTTCAGGTGCCCGTCGTCAACGTTCCCTTCCGGCTCATATACGCCTACAACCCGAACGCCCGCACCACGGTGGTTCCGGGACAGGTATTCATCGAGGAGCGCTCCACGTTCCTCTTCAGCATTGGCCGGACATTCTAGATTGCAGCTCAAGGAGTACCCGATGAAGACTCGAAACTGGCTCGCCACAGTAGCACTCGTGGCGGCCCTCCCAGCCGCCGCCGTGGCGCAGGGCCCGGCAGCGCCGACCACGCCTCGAACAACTCCTGGCACCGGCGCCGTGGGCGGTCCCGCCGACGGCAAGGTCGCCGTGCTCGACACGAGCGTGTTCGTCGAAAAGATTCAGGAGCTGCGGTCGCGCGCCGAATCCGTGAACAAGGAATACGAGCCACGCTACAAGGAAATGGAAGCGATGCAAGCGCAGATGAAGCAGCTTGACACCGACATCCGGAACCAGCAGGGCGTTGCGGCGCCGGACAAGCTCCGCACGATGGCCGAGCAACTGCAGACGCTGCAGACGAACTACAAGCGTCGCGGCGAGGATCTGCAGGCCGAGTACAACAAGAAGCTCAACACGACCCTTCAGCCGATTCAGGCCAAGCTGGGCGAATTCGTGAAGGACTATGCGGCGAAGCGGAACATCGTCCTGATCCTCGACCTTCCTGGCGCGGCGCAGGCCGGAACGATCGCATACCTGAATCCGGCGATCGACGTAACCGACGAGTTCATCGCCGAGTACAACAAGGCCCATCCGGTTCCTGGCGCGGCAGCGCCGGCTCCGCGTCCGGGCGGAGGCCGCTAGTATGCGCGCGTCTGTCGCCCGCACCAGCCGATTCACGCGAGGCCTGGCCGCGGTCGCGGCACTGCTCTTCGTAGCCTCTGCTGCGTTTGCGCAGCAGCCGGCGGCGGCCGGCGGGCCGATCCCTCGCGGTCGCATCGCCATCATCAACGCGGGGGCCTTCCAGTCCGAGATTGCGGAACTGAACCGTAAGATCACGGAGATCAACACCCGGTTCGAGCCCAGGACGAAGGAACTGCTCTCCATTCGCGACACCATGCAGGGCATCGAAACGCAGGTCCAGCAGGGCACGGTCGCTGCCGGGCAGGCTGCGCAGCTTCAGGAACGCTACGAAGGATTGAAGCGCGAGTACGAGCGGAAGGTCGAAGACCTCAAGCTCGAGGCGCAGAAGGCCTACGCCGCTTCCGCCTCTCCGATCGAAGAGAAGGTCAGGACGTCCCTCAACAAGTACGCCACCGAGAGAGGTATCGTGCTGGTGATGGAGGTCGGCAGTTCACAGAAGATCGGGTCGATCATCTACGCGGCTCCGGGACTCGACATTACTGCCGATTTCATCGCGCAGTACAACAAGGCGAATCCGTAAGGCGCGACAACGTCCATCCGCGAGTGACCCGAAGCGCCGCCGCGTGACCAGCTCACGCGGCGGCGTTTCCGGATACGACGAAGGCAATCCACGAAGATGGCACCTCTGCTCAACATCAACGACATCAAGCACATCCTGCCGCACCGGTATCCGTTCCTGCTCGTCGACCGGGTGATCGAGTTCGAGCCCGGCAAGCGTCTTGTCGCCCGAAAGAACGTCACCTCGAACGAGCCATTCTTCAACGGCCACTTTCCGGCCGCGCCGGTGATGCCGGGCGTCCTCATCATCGAGGCTCTCGCGCAGGCCGCCGGACTGCTCGTGGCTTATGACCGGCCGACGAATCCGGACGAATACCTGCTCTTCGCGGGCATCGACAACGTCCGATTCCGACTTCCCGTAGTCCCCGGCGACGTGTTGACACTGACGGTCGAGACCAAGCGCATCCGGCGCCAGTCGGCACACCTCCGCGGCATCGCGACCATCGACGGCAACGTCGCGGCCGAAGCGGACCTGCTCGCGATTCTCTCGGTCATTCCGTCGAACGACGACGTTGCCGCTCGCTGGCGAGCCGGAAGGACGTTCGACGCGGCGCTCGAGGCGGAGGACTGAATCGGGTGAGCGTTCAGCGAATTCATTCCACGGCCGTCGTCAGCGATCTGGCCGACATTGCCCCTGGCGTCGAGATCGGACCGTACTCGGTGATCGGCGACCACGTCCGGGTTGGTGCAGGGACTCGCGTGATGGCCCACGTCGTCATCGAGGGCCCGACCACCATCGGTGAAGAGAACGTCATCTATCCGTTCGTCTCGCTCGGGCAGGGTCCGCAGGACCTCAAGTACGGCGGCGAGCCAACGGAACTCGTCATCGGCGACCGTAACGCCATTCGCGAGTATTCGAATTTCCATCGTGGAACGGTCGGCGGCGGCGGCGTCACGCGAGTCGGCAGCGACAACCTCTTCATGGTGGCCACGCACATCGCCCACGACTGCACAGTCGGGAGTCACATCATCATGGCCAACCAGGCGACGCTCGCCGGTCACGTGACGGTCGAAGACTCGACGACGGTTGGAGCGGCGTCGTCGGTCCATCAGTTCACTCGCGTAGGCAAGCACGCATTCATCGGCGGGCACTCGGTCATCGTGAAGGATCCGATGCCGTTCTCGCGATGTCAGGGAAATCATGCGAAGTGTTATGGAGAGAATGCGATCGGGCTTCGACGACGGGGCTTCGACGACGACGCGATACGCCGGATTCACCGCGCCTTCCGGCTCCTGCTGGCCTCGAAGCTGAACACGACGCAGGCGCTCGAGGCCATTCACGGCGACGAGGCGCTCATGGCCGACGAGAATGTCGCCTACCTGGTTGCCTTCATCGAGTCGTCTGAGCGCGGCGTCATCAAGAACTAGCTCAGGCGTCTTTGCGCCCTTGAGCGCACGTTTTCTCCTCCATGAAGTACGCGCTCATCGCCGGTAACGGCCGCTTCCCCTTCCTCGTCCTGGACGGCGCGCGACGAAACGGCGTCGATCTCGACGTCGTGGCGATCAAGGAGGAGACCGATCCGGCCATCGCCAGCGAAGCTTCCGTCGTGGAGTGGGTGGGCGTCGGTCAGCTCGGAAAGATGCTTGGCTTCCTCAAGAAGCGTGGTGTGACGCACGCGATAATGGCGGGACAGGTCAAGCACGTCCAGATCTTCAAGATCTCGTCGATCCCTGACGTCCGGATGGCCAGGATGCTGGCCCGGCTCGTCGTCCGGAACACCGACAGCCTGATCGGCGCCGTCGCGGACGAACTGGCAACGGTCGGAGTCACCCTTGTGGACTCGACGATCTTCCTTCAGCACGCACTGCCACTGCCGGGCGTGCTGACGAAACGGGCGCCGTCGCAGAAGGAACAGGCCGACATCTCCTATGGGCTCGACATCGCACGCGAGATCGCCCGGCTCGACCTTGGACAGACCATCGTGGTGAAGGACGCAGCCGTCGTCGCCGTGGAGGCGATGGAGGGCAC
>CAZQBW010000161.1:0-11758 GCA_964591515.1 uncultured Clostridia bacterium | reverse complement strand
AACGGTTAGACGGTGAGAGTGGACAGGATTATCAGGATTCGCTGAGGATTCACGGATTTTTCGAGATTGAAAAGAAGTTCGGCTTCCTGTCAATCCTCGGAAAATCCTGCAATCCGGTCCACTCTCACCTCCGATCACCGAGTCGCACCAGAATCGCGCACGCCGGGTCGCCCTTCAGCATGCAGGCCTTCTCCTCGAGGACTATCGGATCGCCGTAGAAGCGGGCGAGGCCACGGATCAGGCCTTTCGCGAGGGAGCACATCTTCCGCGGTGAGTCGTACTCGACGACGACTTCGGTCCGGCTCAATCGGCGGCACCGAAGTCTGGGCGGATCGGCCTTCGCCCTGCTGCCGCGAATGACCGTGTGAATCGTCTCTTCGACGTGCTCGAGCAGATCCAGCGTCTTCCACGCCGGATCGATGAGAGTCACGAACCGCTCGATCAGCGACGTCGACAGGTACTCGCCGAAGTCCTCGAGGAGCTCGTGCAACGGCTTCTCGGTCCGGTCCGCGGCGGCCGCCACGATACGCACGGCCTCGAGATCGGAATAGACCCGGTCGGCGGCGTACTCCTTGTAGCCGATGCCCGATGCGTCGAGCACGCCCTCCCATTGACCGGCTCCGTACGTCGCGCCGATGTATTCGCGAAGCTCCACGAAAATGCTGCCGTGCATGTCACACCTTTGGGGGGCACGCGCAGCATAACCAGAGAGTGGACAGGATTACAGGCAAATCCTGTCCACTCTCCTGCGAGATTCCACGCCCCCGCCTGCGGGATTGCGCACAGCGCCTGCGACGGCGATCGAAATTCCGGGCCAACCGCGAAGGCGGACTGCAGGAACGCCGATTGCGTCATGGGGGACGGGACCCCATGTTGGAAACGATCTGTCTTCAACCCTGCCAACAAGGAGGGCAGAACATGTCAACCTCACAAGCTATGCAACCCGCGGAGACGAAGGAGAAAGTTCCGGTCGTGACAACGCCGAAGGACCGCTTCATCGAGCTCCTCGATCGTTTCGAGAGAATGCAGAACGAAGTCGCCGATCGAGCCTTCGAGTTCTTCCGCGCCCGCGGGGGTGAAGAGGGCTTCGGTCTGACGGACTGGCTCAAGGCAGAGAACGAACTGCTCGGGCCGATCACCGTCGACATGACGATGAACGAGACCTCGGTCACTGTGAAGGCCGAGATGCCCGAGTTCGAGGCGAAGGACATCGAGATCTTCGTCGAGCCCAAGCGCATGACCATTCGCGGCCATCGCGACATGACGGAGGAGAAGAAGGAAGACGAACGCGTGATGACGGAGCGGTCGACGAGAGAGGTATTCCGGCGCCTGCCGCTGCCTGCACGCGTCGATCCAAAGTCCGCAATTGCGAAGCTCGACAAGGGACTCCTCACGCTCACGATCACGAGGATCGAGATGCCGGAGCCCACGAAGGTCGAGGTCAAGGTCGAATAGGCGGATTCAGATGGAGGTGTCAATGGCGAACCGGGTGGGCGGATCGCCAGCGCGCCACCTTGGCGGGCGAATCTGGGGAACGGGGAGCTTGGGGGCGCATCGTGCGCCGTCGAGAGATGTACTTCCGGATTCGCCCGCCTCTCACCCTCGCGATTCGGCGTCCGGCGGTCGCCGGGCCCAAGGGAGGACGCCATGTCGACGCGACGCGAAATGAAGGAAACGGAACCGGTCGAGGCTCTGCGAGCGATGACCGAGTCCGCGGTTCGAACCGGCGTCAACCGTCACGAGGTCGACTGCGCTGAGTGCGGCGGGCACTTCTACGTCGACGACGCGACGTATGACCGCATTGCCGAGGCATCGGCGGTCGATCCCGCCGGGATTCCCTACGTCTGCCAGGAGTGCGAGGACGTCGAGGAGATCTGACAGGGTTACAGGATTTTCAGGATCGACAGGATTCATTCTGGTTGACCGGGATCGTTCCGATCAACCTGTAGAGAATCCTGTTGAATCCTGAGATCCTGTCAACTCTTGCCTCCATCAGCCATCCCCATCGAGCAGGCGCTGCATGCTCTCGAACTCGTAAGCGCGTACGAGCGCGGCGAGTTGTGCCGCGAGGTACGGGTCCGAGGCGCCGATTCTCTCCACCACTACCAGCAACGCCTGGACGTCTCCGAGCACCACGGCCTCGCGCAGCTCCAGAAGCAGCTCACCATCCACCGAGGCCAGACTCGACGGCGACAGTCGTCCAGTAGACTTCGGTACCCCGCCATCCGGCTCATCGTTCCGTACGGTCGCAACACTCGCGGTCGTCGCGTGCGCGACGCCGCCTTCCGCCGCTCCGTCGAACACGTAGACTGCCCCGAGATGCCGGCTCATCCGCGCGAAGATCTCCTCCTCGCGGAACGGCTTGGCCACGTAGTCGTCGCATCCGCTCGCCAGGATGGCCTCGCGCTCCTGTTCGAACGCGCTCGCCGTCAGCGCTATGATCACCGGCCCGTTCCCCTTGGCGCGGTCACGGATCGCCCTCGTTGCCTCGAGCCCGTCCATCACCGGCATCCGCACGTCCATCCAGATCAGCTCCGGCTGCCACTCGGCCCAGACGTCCACGGCCTCGCGTCCGTTTTCCGCCTCGCGCACCGTCATCCCCACGTCCTCGAGCAATCGCACCAGCAACAGCCGGTTCTCCCACTTGTCGTCGACGACCAGCACGCGGTACGACGGCTGGCCTGCCGCGAGCGCCCGCACCTTGCGCTGTTCCTGCGCGACGACCTCCTGGTCGGTCCTCGGCAGCGCAATCTCCACCGTGAAGGTCGATCCGGCTCCCGGCTCGCTCACGACGGTAATGTCACCCCCCATGATCCGCGCGAAGTTCCGGCTGATGGCGAGGCCGAGCCCCGTGCCTTCGCGCGCGCGCTGGCCGCTGCGCGTCTGCACGAATGGCTCGAAGAGGTTGCCCATCTCTGGCGGCTCGATGCCCTGGCCCGTGTCCCGAACCGTGAAGGAGCCCCGTCCGTCCATCCATCGAGCCGTCAGCTCGACTTCGCCCGCGTCCGTGAACTTGAAGGCGTTGCCGAGCAGATTGATCAGGATCTGGCGCAGCTTGGCCTCGTCACCGACAACGAACCGAGGGACTTCGGCGTCGACGTCGAACCGGAACTCGAGCGCCTTCTGCTCGGCCCGAACCCGGAACATCTCCTCGAGCCCCTGCAGCAGCCGGCGAAGGTCGAGCACCTGCAGAGTCGGAGTCACCTGCCCCGCCTCGATCTTCGAGACCGACAGCACGTCGTTGATGAGCGACAGCAGGTGCTCGCCGCTGCGCGCGATGATCCCGAGCGTCTCGCGGTGCCGCACAGTCAGGTCGCGTTCCCTGTCGAGCAGCTGCAGGAATCCGAGGATCGCATTGAGCGGCGTTCGAAGCTCGTGGCTCATGTTCGCCAGGAACACGCTCTTCGCCCGGTTCGCCTCGAGCGCACGCCGCTCCGATTCGGCGATCTCCGCGGTGCGCTCCACGATCCGCTCCTCGAGCTCCTGATTGCGCCGTTTCAGCGCGGCGAGCCTCCAGCGCACGCCCGCGTACACGAGTGCGAGGCCGCCGACGGCGTAGAGAGCGAGCGCCCACCACGTCAGCCACGGCGCCGGACGGACGACGAACGCCACGTCGACCGGAGGCGCTTCGGCGCCGACGAAGTCGTACGCCCAGATTCGAAACACGTAGTCGCCCGGAGGCAGGCTCGTGAACTGCCGCTTGAAGTCCGTCGTCCACTCGGTCGGCCGGTCCTCGAGGCCGACGAGCTGAGTTCGGTATCGGGTGTCCTGCTCTCGAAACGTCGTCAGCAGGGAGTACTCGAACGTGATCTTTACGTCGCGATGCGAGATCTCTCCGAGGTCGGTGCCGCGGACACGACGATCGTCGATCATCGTCGGTTCGAGCAGAATGCGGCTTTCGGCTCGATATGCGATGTCCTCGGAAGGATCGAGCACGCCGAGGCCCCGCACGGTGCCGATCCAGATCCGGCCCAGGCTGTCGACCATCGTCGTGCCGACGTCGCATTCGTTGCTCGGCAGGCCGTCGTCGACCGTGTAGGTCCCCAGGCTGCGTGGTGGACCTGCGACTTCGTCGCGAGACGCCAGCCGCGTGATGCCCTTGTTCGTCGGGATGTACAGCCGGCCCCGCGAATCGAAGACCGGGTTGTAGACGACGTTGTTCGGCAGCGGAGTTTCGGACGTCGGCCCGGCAATCGCCGCGAACGCCGGGTTGTCGTCGGCCGGATCGAATCGGAGGAGTCCGCTTCCGGCCGTCCCGATCAGCACGTAATGCCGGCCGTCGTCTTCCCTGAAAGTCGTCAGGCTGTAGACCGTGTCGTTCGGAAACCCCGACGTCGTGTTGAACTGCGTCCAGACGCCGCTTCGGAATCGGCCAAGGCCGCCCCCCAACGTCCCGACCCAGAGAGTTCGCGCGCCGTTCGCGTCAACGGTCTCGGTCATGCACTGGATGAATGCGCTCGGAACCCCTTCCGCCACGCCGAACGGCGTCCAGCGGCCGCCCGAGTAACGGACCACGCCCGATCCGCCGGTGCCCGCCCAGATCACGCGCTCGCCACGGTCGTCACGCGACTCGAGCAGGCAGTAGACGAGCGCGTTCGGAAATCCGTTGGTCGGATCGAACCGCGTCCACCGGCCGCTCGAATACCGCAGGACTCCGTTGCCGTCCGTGCCGACCCACAACTCCGGGACGCCCGCCGTCGACTTCGATTCGAGCAGAGCCCACGCTCCCGACATGGCAGGCGGTGCGAGCGGACCCGTCGTCTGCCACGCGCCGTCGACCCAGCGCAGGAGTCCGCTGCCGTAGGTTCCGACCCACAATTCGGGTCGCCCGGTGAAAGCACTCGATTCGCGAATCGAGAGCACAACGGGATGCGGCGACGCGGCCGGCCCCTCGAGAGTTCGCCATCGTCCGAGCTCGGTGCGGGCGATGCCGCCGGCGTCCGTGCCGATCCACATGGTCGTCGCGACGCCGTCCCCGTTCTCGCCCGACATCAGGCAGTCGATCTTGTCGTGCGGCAGACCGGTCGAGGAATCGTAGACGGTCCAGAGCCCTCGTTCGCGGACGAGGAGTCCGTTGTCGTACGTACCGGCCCACAGGATCGAATCGCCGCTCGAGGACCGCGTCTGGAGCAGACAGCGCACGCTGAACGTCCGGCCATCGACCACGTCGACCGGTTGCCATCCGCTCGCCGAGGCACGGACGATGCCGGTCTCGGTTCCGGCGAGCAGCTCGCCGGCCGAGCCACTGCTGCCTGTCGCGCCGCGCGTCCGAACGCAGCAGAACGCGCTCGCCGCGGGAAACGATTCGTCTCTGACCGGACTGCCGCGGAACGGCGCCTCCATCGACCAGAGTCCCTTTCCGTCGGTTCCGATCCGCATCTCGCTCCTGCCGCCAGGCGCGTCATCGATGTAGAGCGTCCGGACCGACGCTCCTTCGAGCGGAGTACCGCGGCTGGCTTCGGTCCACGTCGAGCCGTCGAAGCGACCGTATCCGGAATCGGTTCCGATCCAGATCTCGGGCTGGCCGTTCGCACCCGGCAACTCGAGCATTGTTCGGGTCCATCCCTCGGGAACGCCGTCGTTGCGGGTGAAGGTGGTCCATTCGTCGCCGCGTAGACGGTTGACCGCGCCGTCGCAGCCGAACCAGAGGTCGCCGTTCGAGGCCTGCAGGATGACCCGGACCGAGTTCGTGATCCGCTTCGACGGCATGTCGACGACGCGCCAGACGCGTCCGTTGTACACGGCCGCGCCGTCCTGCGTGCCCGCCCAGATTCGGCCCTCGGCGTCGACCGCAATGGTCTGTGCCGAGTTCTGCGGCAGTCCGTCCTGGTCGCGGAAGACCCTGAACTGTAGCCGCGCCGCGTCGGCCGGATGCAAGACCGGACGCTCGGGGGACGCGGGCGCGGCAAGCCCGGGCCAGCACGCAGCCGGCAACAGGACAAGGAGGATGATCCAGAGGACGCGGGCTCGTGGCCCGCAGCGGGGGCGTCGCACGCCGGCAGTATCGCGAATCGCGCTCCCGTCGGTCAAAGAGGGTGAGTTGACAGGATTGTCAGGATTTTGGGGAGGATGAACAGGAACCTGTATGGGTTCATCGGAACACTGTCGAAACCCCAAAGAGAATCCTGCTCATCCTCTGAAAATCCTGTCAATCCTGTCCACTCACTACTCCTTCCGGATCAGCTTGCCGAGGGCCACGCGGTCAGCTGCCAGCAGCTCCGTGATCCGGTCGTGGTTCACGTCCGCCACGATGATCTGGCCGACTTCCGTGTTCGCCTCGGTGAAGATCCCGTGCGACTTCATCTTCTCGACCTGGTAGTAGTTGTCCTCGGTCGGCGTCACGTAGTGCACCGAGTCCACCCGGAACCGATGCACCAGGAACAGATGCACGAGCGTCATGAGCCGCTTCTTGCGCAGCGGTTCCGCATACGTGTTCTGGTCGCGCACCGAGAGAATCGACCGTCCGCGGCGATCGTTGATCGGCGCGAAGATAACGTTCGCGACCTTCGAGTCGTCGGCGTCGTAGATGCCGAGCTCGAGCAGCTCGGACCCGGC
Organism: uncultured Clostridia bacterium; assembly: GCA_964591515.1. Taxonomy (GTDB): domain Bacteria; phylum Acidobacteriota; class Blastocatellia; order UBA7656; family JADIYM01; genus JADIYM01. Next base: position 5,203 of record CAZQBW010000161.1, on the reverse strand, counting down.
CCGCTGCGGCCTCAACAGGACCTTCAGCGTCGCCGGCAGCTGATAGTGCGCCGTCCAGATCGAGAGCCAGTCCTCGAGCAGCTTCTTCGGCACCTCGGTCTGCACCAGGTGCTGGTGCTGCGTCGAGCCCTTGCCCATCGCCATCGTAGTTGCGGTGCGGCCCGACGTCGCCATCAGCGCGGCGTCCGATCGCGGTCCGCCGACGAGCGTCTGCGGCGTGCGGTACGGCGATTCGACCATCCGCAGCTTCCGCTGCAGCCGCGCGAGCGCCAGCATGCCGTCCTGACGGAGCGCCGTCGCGAACTCTTCCGACGCCAGTCCGTCGATCTGGTGGCCGCCGTAGGTGATGAAGTTGAAGACGTACCCGAGCTTGCCCAGCTCCTCCGGGAACCGCCGCATGTCGTCATCGGACATGCCAGTCGTGTCCCAGCTGAAGGACGGCGAGAGGTTGTAGGCCAGCATCTTGTCGGGGAACACCGCGTGAATGGCCTCGGCGAACTCGGCGGCGTCCTTGAGATCGGCCGTCTTCGTCTCCATCCAGAGCAGGTCGGCAAACGGCGCCGCCGCAAGCGACTTGGCGATCGCGTACGGGATGCCTCCGCGAACCTGGTAGTAGCCTTCCGGCGTCTTCGCCGCTTCGCAGTCCCAGTCGACGTCGATGCCGATTTCCCGGGCCTTCTCGCCCGCGGCATAGAGCGACGCGGTCTTTGCGAACTCGCGCCACTCTTCGACCGTGATGTCGAACGTCTCGCCCTCGCTTTGCCGGAACTCGAGCACCTCGGCCACGGCATCGCCGTAGGTCATCAGGCGCGCTTCGTCTTCCCACGCCTCGAGGAACTTGTTCGCGACGCCGTCGAACATGGCGTCGAGCGACGCCGCCTTGCCCGAGTGCCAGACGTTGGCGGCCTCGGCGGCCACGGCGAACAGCCCGCGCCGTTCGAGCCACTCCATCGCCTCGGCGGTTTCGCCTTCCGGAATGGAGTAGAGCCGGTGGCCGTTGAGCTCCTTCACCCCGAGGTCGTGCATGTGCTGGATGAGCGCGATGAAACACGGCTTGTAGGCAGGAACGTCGCGGTTGGTCACGCCTAGCAGGAAGGGCTGGTCGCGCTCGTCGCCGCGGCCGTCGAGCAGGTTCGCTGCCTCGGCGTCCGTGCGCGCCACGATCAGTCCCGGCACGCCCATGACGTCGAGCTGGAACCGGGCGGCGTTGAGCCGCTTGATCTGTTCGTCGGACGCAACGAGCACCTTGCCGCCCTGGTGGCCGCACTTCTTGGTACCCGGTCGCTGGTCCTCGATGTGATAGCCCGGAACGCCGACTTCGACGAACCGGCGGATCAGGTTGCGGACGTGCGGGTCGCCGCCGTGGCCGGTGTCGGCGTCGGCGATGATGAACGGACGGAAGTCGACCGCCGGCGTCGCCGCGCGCTGTGCGTCCGTCATCCGCAGTCGCAGGTAGTGCTGGTTGCGGTCGGCCGTCAGCAGCGCACGCACGAGCGTCGCCGCTTCGTCCGGCACCTGACTGAGCGGATAACTCGCGAGATCGGGGCCCGGGTCCTCGGTCGTGTTGCCCTTGGCCGACGTGGCCCAGCCGCCGAGGTAGATGCCCTCGATCCCCATCCGCTTCATCGCGACGGCCTGTCCGGGCGAGTAGGGGCCGAAGGTCGTTATGCTCCGCTTCTTCGCAAAGAGCTCGCGCAGCCGGTCGTAAAAGGCGCGCGCGGCCTCGCGGGCGACCGTGTAATCGGTCGAGATCGTGCCTCGCTGCTCGACGACCTGGCGCGCCGTGTAGAGCCGGACGATTCCGTCGAACCGCGGACTGTTGAACCAGTCCCCGGTCGCCAGGATATCGAGGTCGGGACGGTTGGCGCTTTCCGGTTTGGTCGATGTCATGTGGTGGTTCCTCCAATGCTCGCAACGAAGTCGGGATTTTCGGTGAGCCTGGTCCCGTCCTTCTCGAATGCCTCGACATAGGCGCGGATTCGAGCCTTGGCCGTGTCGAGATCACTGCTCCCGAGGTTCAGGTTCAGAAGATCGATGTACCAGGGCGGCTTAACGCCGTCCGCAACGTATGCGGCCACGATCTCGCGCGCGATCGGCAGCGTCGTCGCCTTCGAATCGTCGTGGACGTCGCGATTGCCGGCCGCGAGCAGCTTTGCATACTCCTCTTCGAGCAGCCGCTCGAAGAGCGCCGCGTCGAACGTGTCGCCCGCCTTCGCACCGGTCTCGGCGTCGTCGTCGGTCAACTTCGCGGCCTTGTGAATCCACTCCCATAGAATGCTTACACGGATCTCGCCCGTCGCCATGTCTTCCATCAGGTAGAGCACGTCGTCGTTGCCGAAGAAGTCCGCCGGCTTGAGCGCTGCCGCCTGGAAGCCGCGAAGGAACGCGTTGCCGTACTGCAGCGCCACGCTCAGAAGGTCTCGCGCGCCGCGCACCGTACGTGGCGCAGGCTCGAGCATCGCGAGCCCGGCGGCGTCCTCGTCCGTGTAGGTGAGCGGCGGGAACTCGCGGCCGAGCTGATTGGCTTCGGCGGCGGCCTCCCAGATCGGTCGGACGATGTGGACCATCTTCCAGTGGGCGACCCACTTGCCGCTTGCACCGGATTTCTGCTCGCGCTCGCCGCCCGCCTTCGCCCGCGCCATGCCCGCTGTGACTCCCGTCTCCGAGCCGACGGGGATGTTCGGCTCCATGCCGCCCTGCCAGAGTGCGAACCGGCCGTTGCGGTCCGGCGTGTTCACCGCCCGCCGCACGCGGTCCTCATAGGTCCGCATGTAGCCGTAGGTCATCGTGATCGCATCGATGTTCGGATTGACGAAGTCCGTGTCCCAGGCGAGCGCGTCGGCGACGCTGTTGATGTAGTCCCACCGGCCCGTGTTGTAGCCGACGAAGTGGCTGCCGAGCGCCGCGCGAATCTCCATGAGCTGGAACGCCGCCTCGATCTGCTCGACGAGTACGTAGGCCTTGATCGTGCCGTCGGCGAGGCCGAGATGCTGCTCGAGCTCCGAGAGCATTTCGTTCCAGAGCGCGGCTTCGCCGGCGGTCTGGATCTTCGGGAGGTACAGGACGACGGACCGGCCCGCCGCGCGCAGGCGCTCTTGGTTGTTGACGACGTAGAGCACGAGATCGACGATCGAGGCCGAGAAGCCTATGCCGTCTTCCTGGCGAATGTGGCGGTCGTCGAGGTGGAGTCCACGGCATCGGAAGATCGTGGTCGTGAACTCGAGCTGCTCGCGCCAGTCGGCGATGATCCGACGGCCGAAGAAGCCCTCCGCCCAGCGGTTCATCTCGCCGGCCACGTGCTCGGCCACGCCGAGGAACAGCGGATCGCGCGCGATCGCGAGCTTCAGGTTGCGCTGGTTGTCGAGCGACATCGTGTCGACCTGGCCGAGCGCGTCCTCTCCATCGAACATCCAGCCGTCCGCTCCTGAGAGCAGGGCGTAGGCGACGTTCCGCAGGCCCTCCTCGGTGGTCGAGCGGGGTCGCGAGGCGGGTCCGGTGCCCTGAATCCACTGGCGCTGGAGGTCGGCCGGGATCTCGCTGCCGTCGAAGTTGCCGGCGCGGGCGTCGGCGACCCGGATCGACGTTCTTGGAATGACCGCGTCGGAGGCGAGGAACTTGATGCGCTGACGGTCGCGGAAACGAGCGAAGCGCCGCGCGGTCCGTTCCATCATCAGGTTTCGTCGATCGCGATTGAGCGGCGCGAGGGCCTCGAGCGCGTCGAGTGCGGCGGGCGTGTAGACGTCCGGGTAGGCGTGGAGCACGCCATCACGGAATTCCAGTCTGCGGGTCATGGTGTTCTCGACTTTCGGACCGCCGGTGAGCTGGCGCCATCTTAGGCCCCTATGACGCACTGCGTCAACATGCGAGGGATGGAAGAGGTAAGAGCAACACGGATTCAGCGGATTTTGCGGATTGACGCGGATCTGAACGCGAATTCAGATCCGTGCCAATCCGCACGATCCGCGAAATCCGCGTTGCTTCTTTGTCCGACCTAGCGAGCCTTCCCGGCCATCGGATAAATCGGTTCGATGTCGACGGGGACGCCCTTCAGGCGGTCGAGTGCCGCCTGCATCTCGGGTCGCACCACGCCGTACGTGTCGCGAAGCGCCTTTGCCTTCGCGTACGAGCCCTCTGCCTGCAGGGTCATGATCTCGGCCGTCAGCTTGCGGACACCGTCACGGATCTTCTCGGGCACGATCGCGAACGTCCCCGTCGCTGCGTCGAAGCGGATAGCGCCTTCGTCCATCAGGTAGTTGAACTGGATCGCCACACCCTTGCCATGAGCTTCCTTGATGCCGAAGCGGACCGACCGGAAGATGCTCGCCAGGAACGTCGTGTACATCGTCCTCTCGAACTGCTTGTCGAGCACACCCTTGTCGACGAGCGTCTGCAGCGCCCAGAGACCGGAAATGTCGGCCTTCGCCTCCTCGATCGCCGAGTAGAGCTCCTTGATCTCGCCCCGCACCGTGGTCTGGCGGCCGTCGACCGTGATGACGTTCGGGCCGATCCCGTGCATGAGCTCGTGCATGAGCACGTGCGTGAAGAACGCGTCGAACTTCACGTTCGGCTGGTCCTTCGCACCGAGCACCACGCGCGAGATCGGCACGAGGGTCTTCGCGAACTTTGCCTCCTGGACGTTCTTCAGCATCACGCGCTTCGAGCCCTTTTCGGCCACGACTCGCTCGTCGTTCGGCAGGTTGAACGCCGCGGTCTGCACGCCGGCGTTGCCCTCGCCCGAAGAGAACACGACGTTTACGACGCGGATCGGCGCCCCGCCGCCGATCTTCGGGTTCCGGTACTTCGGATCGATCGGCAGCATGTCCTCGAGGCCCTGCAGCTCGGCGCCGAACTTGTGGAGCTTCTGCGACTCGACGTCGTCGCGAAGAGTGACGTACGCCTCGAACGCGGCCTTCGCACCGTAGAGCTCGTCGGAGTACGTCTCGTAGGGTCCAATCGTCACGTCGATCGGCGCGTCGAGATCCATCCACGCGACGTCGCTCGCGTAGTAGTCGTCCGAGCCGAACGCGTCGGCGCGCTTCTCGAGGAAGCTGCGCAGCGTGGCGTTGTCCGTGAGGGCGGCGGCTTCGCGCAGGAGCTTCGCCGCGGGGGCGAGGGACTCCTTGTACTCCTCGGAGGAGGGCGCGAGTTACAGCTTGCCGTCGGCGCCGCGGCGGATGGCGTGGAAGAACCCGTTGGCCTTCGC
>CAZQBW010000160.1:1398-11769 GCA_964591515.1 uncultured Clostridia bacterium | reverse complement strand
GAACCGGCTCGAGTGGGGAATGAAGAATGCAGGAGGGTCCATTCGCTACACCATCGTTCTCAACGACAAGGGCGAGTGGTTCGAGATCGGCGAACGGTCGACTGACGGCGTGAATTGGACGAAGTTCTTCGAGATGACGCTACAGAAGGTTGCGTGAACGAACGACGGCACCTGGCTCGACCGGCCATGGGCCAGGGCGGGCGATTGGCCCTTTTCGATCGCCCGCGCTCGGCGTAGTGTCCCGTGATCCGAACACGAGGAGGCTCACGCATGTCCGAACTGCTCACACGACCCGAAGAAAGCGAATACGCGCCCTACTACGGCCACTATGTCAGCTGCGTTGAGGGCAGCGACGCGCTTGCCGTCCTGCGACGCCGTCTGGTCGAGTCACTGACGCTCTTGAACACGATATCGGAGGAGCAGGCAAATACGGCCTACGCTCCCGGGAAATGGACGATCAAGGAGCTGCTCGGTCACGTCATCGACGCGGAACGGGTGTTCGGGTATCGGGCGCTCCGGTTTTCGCGCGGGGATGCAACGCCGATCGAGGGGTTTGAACAGGATCTGTGGGTGACGAACTCGAGGCTCGACGGCATCCGATTCGATGTGCTCGTCGACGAGTTCGAGCACGTTCGCGCGAGCACGGTGCTGATGTTCGAGAGGCTCGATGAAGCCGGTTGGCTTTGCCGCGGAATCGCCAGCAACGCGGAGGTTAGCGTGCGAGCGCTGGCCTTCATCATCGCCGGGCACGAGATCCACCACGCGCGGATGCTGGTCGAGCGATACCTGTAGATCGCGGGATCGGAAAGAACAGAAGGGCCACGGACTTTACGGATATGGCGGATGAAGACGGATCTGAACTCGATGTCAGAGCCGTCTTCATCCGTCTGATCCGTGAAATCCGTGGCCCTTCTTCCATCGCCGCCACACGCCAGCCGAATCAACCGAACGGCGCGTCTGATAACGGCACCTAAATTATGCAGCACCGCTGTTCCTTCAAGCGAACAGCCCGATGCTCTGCGGCTCGAAGTCAGGGAAGACCGGGCGTGCATCCGACAGAGTCATAGGCCCGGTCAGGACCTCCGCCAGGACCGAACGGTAGTCGACCAGGACCTTGAGGCCGCCCGGTCCGATCATCGAGTCGCGCTCCTCCAGACCTGGCCAGTCGCCGAGCACACGGCCGCCTCGCACAAGTCCTCCGAGCGCGAATGCGGCAAATCCGCGTCCGTGATCCGTTCCACCCGAACTGTTTTCCTCGATCCGGCGGCCGAACTCGGTCATCACGATCGTCGTGACTTCGTCGCGATTCCCGGCGAGATCGGCATCGAATGCCGCGAGACCGTCAGCCAGCTGTCCGATCTTGTCGGCCTGCAGCCCGGATCCCGCGCCCTGCACGAAATGGGTATCCCAACCGCCGAGATCGACGCACGCGACCTCGAGCCCGACTCCTGCCTTGATGAGCCGCGCGATCTCACGCATTCCGCTCGAGAATGCGTCGTCGGCGTACGCGATGTCGGAGACGGACGCGAGAGTCCCCGACCGCAGCGTCTCTACCTTCTCGAGCAAGTCGATCGTGTTGCGACCCGGCTGGCCGAGAATGCCGGCGTCAGAGTCGTAGAGCGACGAAAGCGCCCTCGAGAAACCGGACGCCCTCTCGGGCTGGACGTTCAGCCGGATCTCGTCGACGGTGGTCATTGCACACGTCGCTCTCGCTCCGCGAAGCGACTCGGGGATCGCCGTACCGATCGCAACCGCAGAGAGAGGGCCCGATTCGTGAGGGCCGCGGGCACGGAGCATTCGACCGATCCAGCCTCCGCCGATCACGCGATCGAAGGCCTCGCCGTGCTCCATCTGATCCTGCGCCTCGAAATGCGAGCCCGACGGATTGTCTGAGCCGACGGCTTGAATGAACGCAAGCCGGCCTTCCCGGTATGCCGGAACGAGCGGCTCGATTCGCGGGTGCAGGCCATAGAAGTCGTCGAGGCGAATTGCCGACGACGACGGGGCTCCGTTTCGCGGCGGCGGAACGGCTATGGTGGGGCGGACGGCGTAGTAGCCGTCGTCACCGCTCGGGACGACAATGTTCAGCGTGTCGGCGCCGCCGCGCAGGAATACGACGACGAGGGTGTGACGATTCCGTTCGTGGTCACCGGTGACGCGAGGCGCGATCACGCTGCGTAGAAACACCCTGCGCGTGGATCGATTCATGGTCAGTGCCTCTGGAATCCCGGCGACGCCAGGATCAGTGCGACCGTGTTGGCCAGACGCTCGCCGACTGGGGTCGCTTCATCCGCCGCGATCGAGTCGAAGGCGGCGCGTTCCGCCGGACTCGCGTCGCGCCCGATGAAGTGCGCCGTGAGTCTTGCCGAGTCGATGACGTTGCCGTCGATGGCGCCAAGGGCTCGTGCCAATTGGTCGAGTGGAACTTCGACGGTGGGAATCTGCCGCGATGCCAGCGCGGCAGCATAGTTCCACCGCCAGAGCAGCGAGCCCAGCCACGCTGCAGCCTCGTCGGAGTATCCGTCGGGTGTCGGGAGCTGGAAGAGACCCTGACCCATGCGGTTCAGGTATTCGACGAGCGATGCGTGCGCGTGGGTGTCGGCGCCAAGAGCGCGAAGGCTGCTGACGACGAACTCGAACGGTCGCTTGACCTTCTGTCCTCGCGCAGCTCGGAATTCGTCGCTGGTCAGAAGCATCCTCACCGTCGGGGCGATCTCGCCACCCGACGACGCGAACACGGAAGCGACACGCGAAACGAGCGCCGGCGGCGGCTCGTCCGCCACGAACCGCCTGACGAGCTTCGTCGCAATGTTCACGGAGGTCGAAGGATGGGTGCACGCGATCTCGACTACGCGATCCAGGTCCGATGCGCCTCCACCTGCAGCGATGGTGTGTCCGAGAACGGTCTTCGATCCGTCATCGTGGAGCGACGGAACGAATTCCACGGTGCCCTTGGACCACTTCGTCCGCAGCGTCCAACCCGTCAGGCACCGCGCTACCTCCGACACGTCGCGCTGGGTGTAACCACCGTCGACGCCAAGGGTGTGCAGCTCGAGCAGTTCGCGGGCGTAGTTCTCGTTCGGAATGTCCGCGGGTGCCGACTTCCGGTTCTCCTTGCCGTCGAGATAGACGAGCATTGCCGGTGACGTAGCCGAGGCGCGGATGAGATTGCCGAACCGGCCGAGCGCGTGCCGACGGATGACTTCACGGTCATCGGTCGCCTTCAGGTAGATGCAGTCGCCCTTCTCGAGAAAGATGTTGAGATGGTCTGACCAGAACCCGACCATGACCTCGAAGAGCTGGCGACGGCTGTAGATAGCTCGAAGGAGTGTGTGGCGAGAGAGCTCCTCACGCAGTACGGGCTTCTTGAACTCGTAGCCGAGCGCCGGATCGCAATGGACCGACTCGAACCTGCGCGCCCGAATGTCGCACGCTCTGTCGTCGATCGAGTCGGGAGAGAGTTGCTCGTCGATCCAGGCCGGCTCGCCGACGGATCGGACGCGCTCGAGGTCGCCCGGCCACGGGCCGTATGCGGCGCGACTGAGCAGGTGAAAGGCCGGATCGATATCCCGGCCCGTCGCCGCTTCGATCGACTCGGGCAGCGACTGGCCGAGGTTGCGGGCGACCTCGCTGAGTAATCGCTCACAGCCGATCAGCGGCAGCGCCGCGCCGCCAACTGCGGCCGCGGCGAGGATCTCGCGCCTCGTGACGCTCATTGCCGTGTGGCGCCCGGTGAAGGCGTCCCGAATACGAGCTCCGGTGATTCCGGAACAGAATGGATGCGCGAGCCGAGTGCCTTCCGGACGAGCGCAATCGTCGCGGCCCCCGAGCCAGTGATGAACGCCACCGGAAGCAGGACGAACCAGCCAACGATTGGCAGCAGGCCCGAAAGCACGAGGATGACGCTTCCTCGAAGGGTGGCGCGCCAGGGCCGGCCGGCGTCGGACGCCGCGGCCAGTCGCTGGCCGATGCACGTTGCGAGACCGGCGACTCCGATGAAGCCGTGAAAGACGGTGGCGCTAAGTACAACGGCGCCGACGACGACTCCGGCCGGACCGCCGAGCTTGGCCAGGAGTACAGCTGCGAAAAGCGGGATGAATGCGATCGGGACGCCGACGAGAAACGGAACGACGAGACCTCGCTCGATCCGCTCGGTGGTGAGGCGGACGGCATCGGGCCAGAGTCCGCGGGCAAGAAGCGACAGGCTGACAAGCGCGAGTGTCAGTCCGAGAACGACGAAGAAGACCGCCATCGTATCGGCCATCAGCATGGCTGCGACCTCCTCATGACAGGGTCAATGAGATCTGCTCGACGGCCGTCGAAGGGGTCCGGCGTCGGCGACCTGCAGTACGACGAAGGGCGCCCGGTTGTTTGGCGTTCCACGAAGAATGCGCGAAGCGCCTTGGAGTGCGGCGCGCAGCGCCGCTTTGGATTGACGTCGCGACGAGCTGGATCACCGGCGAACGTCGCGCCGGCGGCTCTGGCGCCGGTCTCCGCTCTCGAGAATGTTCGTAAAGGGATTCCCTCCGGAAACCGCGAACACAGCGTTTCGCCGCGTCATTCCTGCAACCGAGCTCATATCGCCACGCGTCGCCTGAAGTGCCTCAGTGCATCAGGTGCGGCAAGCACAAGTGCTACGGCTGCGCACAGGGCAACGACGAACGCGAGTGCGATCTTCGGCGCCACCGTGCGAGCGACGACGTCATCAAGACGCCGCAAACTCGAAGCGAGCCGTTGGCCCTCGACCGACGCCAGGTCAGTGCTGATCGAAGGCAGCGCGCCATCCATTGTTCTAATGACGACGGCGATCGACCGTGCGGGCAGTTGCGGCAATGGCAAGAAGACCTCTGGCCTCGGTTCGTTATCGAGTTCGTTCTGACGTACGTTTCCGACCACGCCGACGACAGTCCGCCACGCGGCACCGCGTGGGGTCGAGATCCGGACGCGCCGACCGACGGCGGGCTCGCTCGGCCAGTAACGGCGCGCAAACGCCTCGTTCACAATCGCGACCTCGGGCGCGCCGGGTCGGTCCGTATCGCGGAACGTGCGGCCGGCCGAAACGGGAATGTTCATGACGTCGAAGTAGGTTGGGCTGACCGACCGACACTCGTGATCGGCGTAGATCCTCTGGGATGCGCCCTCGACAACAAGCGACCGGTCGCTGGAACCGCCGTCCAGCGGCAGGATGTCGATGGCACCGGCCTCCTCGACTCCAGCGAGGCGGCGGGCGCGCTCGATTGCGTCGTCGGACGAGTTGCCAGGATCCGCACTTGCGTCAAACGCCAGCCGGTAAGTCAATCGGCCGGACGTTTCGAACCCGGGCTTGACCACGCGTAAGCTCGCTACGTTGGCGACGATCGCCAGGCATCCAAGCGCCAATGCGAACGCGAGCGTGAATTGTACCGTTGTGAGCACGCGCCGCGAGAATTCGCGAAGCGATGACGTTGCCAATCCGACGGCGAGACCGCTTGCAATGGCGAGCGCCGCGACCAGCAGTGCCACGCGTCCGTCTAGTCCGCCAGATGTGACCGACACCAGTTTGGCCGTTGCCGAACCGAGCCAGTACAACGTGCCAGCGGCCGCAACGAGTCCGAAGCCGGCTCCGATCAGCGCGATGAATATGCCTCGCGTGAGGTGGCGGCGAACGATGCTCCGGCGGATGTCACATTGGGGGTTCGGCCCGTCGACAAGCCGTCCAGCGGCACTGCTGGATGCGAGCACGAGAACAATGGCGGCACAGCCGAGCAACACGGCCACCACCGCAAATGCCGGCCCGGTGCGAACGGACTCGTACGGGACGAGCGAGATTCCCCACCGCTGGCTGGAGGCGTCGGTCACGTCGGCGGGCTTCAGGCGGCCGACGAGTTCCGACATCTCGCGCTGTGCCAGATCAATACTGACGCCGGGCTTCAATCGCCCTACGACGTTGAGGAATCGCGCGTCCGCTCCGCCCGCAGCCTGGGGCGTTTCGCCCGGACTCCGCAGGCACCAAAGATCGGTCGCGACAGGAAGGTCGAAATCAGGACACATCACGGCCACGACCGTCACGTGCTCACCTCCGACCGATACCTCGCATCCGACAACGGAAGGATCGCATCTGAACCTCGTGCGCCAGAACTCATAGCCAAGGACCGCGGTCCGTGAAGGTGCTTCGGATTCAGAGCCGATTTCGGTGATGTCGCCGACGAGTGGTCGAATACCTAGGACGCCAAAGAAGTTGGGGGACACGGTCGCGATCCGAGCCGGCCCGCTTGCGCCAGCGAGTGTCACAACACCGCTGTTCACAAAGTACGCGGCGGCGTCTTCGAAGACATTTGATTGACCGCGGTAGATTTCGTACTCAGGCGCCGAAACAGGCAGGGAAGTCCGCTCGGCAGTTGAGCACGTGTTCTGGACCATTACTAGACGGTCCGGCGCCGCAACGCCTGGCGCGCGCAGGAGCTCGGGAATCGTAAGGTTGAGCAGAATGCTCGAGACGCCGAGGCCAAGCGCAAGCATCAGAACGGCGCCGACCGCGGCACGCGGCCCTTCGGCCAGCATCCGGACTCCGCGGCGAACGTCGTCAAGAAGGATCGACTGCCCGGCTGCGTGCGATCGTATGCACAGGGCGTCAGCAAAGGCTCCGCAACACGCTCTCCAGAGCCTGAGCCTCGCACGACCGTCGACCACGGCCCATTTCAAGACGCGGTCCCAGTGGTGCCAGACTTCGGCTTCCCACTCGCGACGCCAGTCGGGCCGGACCTGCGCCGGCACGATCATGCTTGCGAGTGCGATGAGAGCCATCGACACCTGCACCCCTGAATCGCGGTCTGGATGGCGAGCTGACATTGCCCTGGCTCCCTACCCGCGGGCTGTGCGCCGGGTCTTTTTCGCCAGGGGCACGGTGCTGGCGAGCAGGCGGTAGCGAGCGACCGCCTGCTGGAGCGTCTCTTCACCCGACGCGGTCAGCTCGTAGTAGCGTCGCGCAGGACGCTGTTCGCCCTGCGCGATTTCGGCGTCCTCCCAATTCGACTTTGCGATGCCGGTACGTTCGAGGCGTCGGAGTGCCGGATAGACGGTGCCGCTCGGGAGGCCCGTGATATCCATGATGTCGAACCCGTGCCGATACCCGTTTGCGAGTGCCTGCAGGATCAGCGCGGTCGGATATGTGATCGTGACCTTCTGGCTCACGGGATTCCTCCTCGCGACTGGCACTGTGCGCGGCGGTGTCGGCCGTGTCAAGCGCCCGTCACTGTGGGGTCAGTTGGTCTTTTGAAACTGCAGGCGAAACGTCTCGGTCCACGTCACGCCGCCGTCGGTCGACTCTTCTCCTATCTGGGTGAACGACCGATTCGTGATGTTTGTGTAGCGCAGCCGAGACAGCCGCCGGTTCCCGCTTGCATCGATCAGCGGACCGACGAGCACGATATCGTCGCCATCCCGCCCGCCGGTCACCTGGGTGTAGAGGCCCTGATTGTCGAGGTAGGTCTGTGTCCACAGGCCGGTCGTCGCGTCAAAGACGGTGACGGTGTTGCCTGAGAATCCTGAGGCGCGCATCTTCTCGGTGATAGCGATACCGCTGCCAAAGCTCTTGATCGTATCGGTCGCGGTACCGCCGCCGACCTGCTGGATGTTCCATTTGCCGATGGTGAAGTCAAAGTCGTGCGCGCCGTCGGGTAGCGTTGTCGTTACTCCCCCTGGCGCGCTTCCTGTCTTCCGGACTCCCTGCGCGTAACTGTCGACGCCGCCGGCCGCCACAAGAAACGCCATCAGTGCTGCCGTACCCAATGCCTTTGCTCTCATAAGCCACTCCTTCTTTCGATTTACATTTAGTTACATAGGATTCTATCTATGTAGGACTCTATGTAGCATGAAACCGAAGACTGGTGGCGCTGTCAAGTCGCGCGTTCGCTACGGCTGCGTCGGAATGCGCGGGCGAAGTGTGACGGAGGCTGGCGGCGAAATGCTGCTGATGAGGCTACCATCCCCGAAACCTCCGAGAATTGGTCCAGCGTGTTTTGCGCATTGAGAGCGCCGACGAACGAGAGGTTCGGAAGTGCCGACGTCGCAAGGTGGGGTCGCAACCCGCACGAATTCTTCGTCGAGTCGGCCCGCGCCACCCGCGAAAAAAGCCGCCGCGGCGTCGCTTCTGCCCGCAAATCCAGCCCGTGAGCAAGCGATCGACGCGGCCGCCCAACTACGACGTAACATCCCTAAATGCAGCAACTTAGCGTGAACGCATATCTGTGGTTGGGACGGCGTGAAGATACGCGCTGACTTAGTCATAAGATCTGTTATCGGACGCACTAGTTGTGCGTTTCCGGTCCGGATTTCAGCCACTGTAACCGTTCACGCGGGACACGCACGTGCAATCATTGGTCGCCGAACAACAAGATCGACGCCGTGCGGTGGCTGCGATTACAGGCGACGATCGCACTTGCGATGAGTATTGCGAACTTCACCTCAACTCAAGACCACGCTCTTTACGTACGGCGAGGGCGCCTGCTCGAGTACTACACCGTCGGCTGGAATGTGCTCGAGGCGATTGTGTCAATGGTGGCTGGCGTGTTCGCCGGAAGCGTAAGGCTACATCGCGGTCGATGCGACGGTTGCACTCTGGCAGCGAGAACAACCTGATTCGAGCCCGGTTGGCATTGCGGTCGCAGCACTGTCCGTCATCGTGATGCCGTTGCTCGCGCGAGCAAAGCGCCGGGTCGCCACCGCGCTCTCCAGTGCTGCGCTTGCGGCAGATTCACGGCAAACCGACCTGTGTGCGTACCTGTCGGCGATTCTGCTCGTGGGCCTGGTCCTGAACGCTCTAGTTGGTTGGTGGTGGGCAGATCCCGTCGCTGGGCTCGCGATGGTGCCAGTCGCGCGCGCCCGCGGATGCTTGACGTTCACGGGGCAGGGCGGCTTGCCCGCCCTGCCCCGTGAAACGCTTGGTGCCAAGGCATCCAACCGCATCCTGCACTCGCGCCGACGCTGACGAGACGGCGCTCCAGGCCATGGCAGGATAGCCAGCCGATCTGTCGTCGACTCCCTACGGCTTGTAGTTGGACATGCCCGGCCCGGTCTTGTCATACACGTTGAAGAACTCGTCGGTCATGATTGTGGCCACGCCACCCTCGGGCCTTTCGACCAGGTCCTTCTCGAGGACTTTGACACGGAACTTCCAACCCGGCGGGAGTTTCTTGAACTGGCTTTGCCCTGCGGCAACGAATTGCTCGAAGGTGTATGCCGGTTTGAGGCCCACCTGGAACCCCTTCATGATCCATGTGTTGCCTTCCGCATCGTCGAGCAGCAAGGCCGTGGTGCCCTTGTTCCAACCGATGCCGCTGTCGCGTGCAATGGTTATGGGTTTGTACGGCGTTGATTCTGATACACCACTTGTATTGTCGCCCATGTCCAGTTGGGCTACCCACGGAACCTTGCGGCCATTGAACTCCCTTGTGACGCCATTCTGGATTTCAACCCAATCGGGCATCCAGAGTTTCGGGCCATTCAACGATGCGCCGAGGACGCCGTACTCCTTCTTGATCTTGTCAAAATCGAGACTCTCGGCCCACGCCTGCGGGGCGGTGTCCCTGGAAGCGGGAACGGCATTTGGATAAAGGCTCGTGTTGTAGCACGCGGCGACCAGCTTCCCGGTTTTCGCCTCGTGATCGGCAAGGAAGATCTCGACGAAACGCACTTTGTGCAAATTGTCGACACGTATGGATTTGGCACCGTCGCCGTCGCGAAGCACCTTGGGTTCCGCAGAGGAGGTCCCTTGCGCGAATGCCACCGACACAGTTGTGGCCATCAGGGCAGCCACGATCAAGATTACTTTCATGGATGTCATTGCTCTACTCCTTGTGTTCCCGATTCCGGATCGGTAGTCATCGCACCCAAAGCCATACGCATGCAGTTCTCCTTCACTGTGCAGACTGTGCCCTGGGGAAGGTCCACGAGCCGTCAATGATCTCCCGCCTCGGCTGATACATTCGTACAACGTAGCTCCACTCGGGAGTGATTGGCAGATTGTTGATGGCGTTGGCACCACCTCCGAAGTTGATCGTGATGCTCCCGTCTGCGTCCTTCTTCGCGGTCACGTTGTTGTAGGAATAGACGTCCTGGTCGTTCTTCTGCATGAACCCTTCCTTGTTGTAGACGGTTATGGACCAGAAACCGTCCACCGGAACGTCCTTTACGGTGACTCGATATGGCGTCTTGCCGTCGTTCTTCGCAGGCACGACGTTGTCATAGACGGCGGCTTCTTCTGGGTTTCCGCCCCAACCGAAGGCCGTGCCCAGCAGGTGGCTGATTGGGTTGAGCTTTGCCTTGTCGCCAAACATGCCCTTGGAACTGGATCGGGTCGCCGTATGACCAGCAGCAGGAGCGGCTGGCGCGCTG
>CAZQBW010000160.1:0-1388 GCA_964591515.1 uncultured Clostridia bacterium | reverse complement strand
GGGTCGCCGCAAGAACGTTGATTGCATCACGGACCCTTTTCAGAGATGCCTCATCCCAATCCGGAATTTCGAATGTGCCAATGCTTTTCTGCCGCACGGCGATCTTGTCCTGCAGCGTGTTGGCGGCACTAATGTCCTTCGGGTCATTCGCATCGACGAACGTACGAAAGAGGACGATCACGTAGCGCGTTCCAATTCCTTCCTTCGTGAACGTAAACTCGCCTGAACCATGCTCGACGGGAAGCATCGAGTGGTCCTGGTTGATGACCATCATCGACTGGAACCGACCTTCGGGATCCGGTTTTGTAATCGTAACCGGCTCGGTGAGGTCAAAGACCCCTGCCGAATAAATGGTGTCGCGGTTCATGCGGATGACGTCCTGCTTGTCGATTGGCGTGGGAATGCGGATATGCAAGAACTTCCCGAAAGCGCCCTGCTTGACGTAGCGGCCGAGGGTAGTGTCAGTCTCCGCACGGACGAAGTTGTCCACGGTCACCACTTCTGATGCGAAACCCGAAATAGATCCGAGAAGAAGCATTCCTATAGCTGCGAGTGTCATTAAAACCAGGTAGCGTTTCATTGTCTGTTCTCTGCTTTATGGTTCGTGTGCACAGTCACCCGCGCAGCGGGATGAGAATGGTGAAACCGCATGTGAGAGACCACCTCGTTGTCCCCAGCGTGTTTTTCCCTCTGTCCGAGCTTGCGGATCTGATCGAGCAAACGCGCACGCTCGTCGTCCGAAACCGGGGCGGGCGCTGCAACGCCAGGGAGCGGCAACGCAGTCGTGGACGGGGCGCCGGTATTCTGTCCCCGAGCCACCGCCGGGACGAAGACGAGCACTGCGACTACACTCGCGGTCATCAGCAGGCGCGCATGCGGAGCATGATCCGATGCTAATCGACAAACCGTCGTCATTGAGAGATTCCGATGCGGGCCGGTGAGCGGAGCCAGTCTGTTACGTGTCCTGACAGCCAATTCTCCGACAAGCACGAACTGCTCGCTATTGGACCTTGGTCCAACGTGACCGAACGAAGCTCCCTGACCGGGGCGCGCCTCTTGTCGGACCAAGGCCCGCGCGGAATGCTGAGCGACAGGAGTGTATTCCAGCCTTTCCCGGGCACGGTCTGAATCCAGTAGTTCTCGTTGCCACAGGGGCGAGGGGCCGAGGAAGATGACGACCAAGATGTTTCCGTTTCCTGAAGGGACCCCGATACCCGTCCTGCCTTGACCCAGTAATCCGGATTCTCAATGAACCCTGGGAGTCAGGATTCACGAACGGTTACCACATCGGTCACATCGGTGCCTTCTCGTTCGTCAGTCAAATGGCAGGTCACTTAACCCGGATTATTCATGAAGGTCAGAAACACAAAGGCCCCTGGTGCGTATAA
>CAZQBW010000159.1:0-11881 GCA_964591515.1 uncultured Clostridia bacterium | reverse complement strand
CATCGGCGTGCGGATCTCGTGACTCATGTTCGCGAGGAACATCGACTTGGCCTTCGTTGCCTCCTCGGCGGCATCGCGTGCTATCAGCAGTTCGGCCTCCATCTTCTTGAGGTCCGTGATGTCGGTCGAGACGCCCGCCGAGCCGATGACCTCTCCGTCCGGGTCGAGCAGGGGGAACTTGTTGGACAGGAAGACGTGTTCCTCGCCATCGATGGACAGAGTCTCCTCGAAGCTCACCGGGGCCATGGCCTTGCGGATTCGCTCGTCGTTCTCGATGATGCGCGCCGCCTCGTCGGACGTGAAGACCTCGCCGGGAAGGCGCCCGAGCAACTCGCTCTCGTCGCGCTTGAGCGTCCCGCACAGCTGGCGATTGACCATCAGGTAGCGGCCGTCGACTCCCTTCACGTAGATGAGCGCGTCGGTGTTGTCCATAACGCTCTGCAGCAGTTGCCGGCTGCGTTGCGACTCCTCCTCGGCGGCGCGGCGCTCGGTGATGTCGCTGAAACTCATGACGGCGCCGACAACCTCTCCATCCTTGCGGATCGGCGTGGCCCCGTATTCGACCGGCACGCTCGAGCCGTCCTTGCACCAGAGCACCTCGTCGTCGATCCGGCTCGACTTGCCGTGCCGGTATGCGGCGAACATCGGACACGACTCCAGGGGATAGTCGCTGCCGTCGGCGCGGTGGTGGTGGAACAGAGCGTGGGAACACTGGCCGATCAGTTCCTCCGGTGCAAATCCGAGCATCTCGGAAACGGCAGGATTGACGAACGTGATCCGGCCCTCCGTATCGCATCCGAAGATGCCCTCGGCCGTCGACTCGAGGATCTGTCGGGTACGAGCCTCGGTTGCCCGGATCTCGTTCTCGAGCCGCTTGCGCTCCGAGATGTCACGCAGCGAGCTGCAGACGAGCCTTCCGCCGCCGTGCGTTTCCGGAAGCGGACTGAGGCTGACCTCGACCGGGAACTCGACGCCGTCCTTGTTGAGGGCGAGCAGCTCGAGCCCCGAGCCCATTCCCCGAACGGATGGCTTCGAATGGTAGCCCTCGCGACGGGCTGGATGCGTCGCGCGCAGCCGCTCGGGCAGGAGCATCTCCACCTTCTGGCCGACCATCTCGTCGCGGCTGTATCCGAAGAGTTTTTCGGCCTGCACGTTGACGATCTGAATCGTCCCGGACTCGTCACTGATCACGAGCGCGTCGGGAGCGGATTCGAGCAGAGTACGGAACTGCTCCTCGCTCGTGCGCAGCTCCTCCTGCTGCGCGAGCAGCTCTTCCTTGTGCGCGAGCAGTTCGTGCTGTGACTGCGTCAGCTCTTCGGTGTGCTCCTCGAGCTGGCGCGCCTGCTCCTGGGTCTGGGCGAGCAGTTCCTGGGTCCGGATGTTGCGGGCGAGGATGTCGAGGCTCATGCCTACGAGCGGAAGCAACTCGTCGAGGAGAGTGCTCTCGGCACTCGTGAAGGTCCGGAACGACGCGAACTCGAGAACGCCGAGCAGCTCGTGCTGTGAGACGATCGGCCAGGCGACGGTCTGAACCGGCGCTGCTGTGCCGAGGCCCGACGTGATGGCGAGGTAGTCTGGCGGAAGGTGGTCGAGCGCGACCCTGGCGTTCTCTCTCGCGCACTGGCCGACGAGGCCTTCCCCGACTGCAATGGTCTCGGAGCGTGTCGCGGCCTCGGCCAGGCCGAAATCGGCGAGCCGACGCAGGCGACCGGCGTCTGGCTCGAGCCAGTAGAAGCCGGCGACACCGCCGCCAAGCATCGGGACGAGCCCGGAAACGAGGCGCTGGCCGAACTCCGACAGTGTCGCGGCGCCCTGGAGGGACCCCGACAGCCGCGCCACCTGCGCATTCACCCACCGCTGCTCATCCATCGCCGCTGCGCCGGCCTTCAGCACGTCGATCGAGCGGGCAAGCTCTCCGGTCTCGTCGGTCGCAGTCGTGAAAGGCACGTCGCGGTCGTATTCACCGCCCGCAATGGACTCAACCGAGGCCTTGAGGTCCCGGATCGGGTAGACGATCCGGCGGAACGTCACGAACCCGAATGCGGCCGAGATCACGAGCCCGCCCAGAACGGCGATCAGGGCATTGCGCTGTGCATCCCGGATGGCGACGACCGCCGCGGTGCCGGCCGATTGCGCCAGTCGCTGGTTGTGTTCGCTCCAGTTCGTCGACACTATGCTGAGCTTGCCGCCGATGTCGAGCATCCGGTTCTCTACCAGGTCGATGGCTTCATCGCGGCGCCCGGCGGCAGCCGCGGCCAGACATGCGTCGGCGGATTCGAGCCATTGACCGCTCAGGGACCGATAGTCGTTGTATAGCTGACGGTCCCGATCGTCCGAGATCAGTTCCCTGCCATACCGCTCGAGCGAAGCGGCGAGAGTCGCCCGGTCCTCGTCGAACCTGACGCGAGCCTCGGCCTGGTGCGCCGCATTAGTCGCGAGAACGAACGACCGCACGTTGATCCGCATTTCCGAGAAGGACCGCGTGATCGTTCCGACCTCGCCGACGGACGCGATCTGCATTTCCGCCAGGAACCGGCTCTGCTCGTCGATCTGCGTCAGCTGGATTCGCACGAACACGCCGAGGACCACGAGGATCAGCAGCGGAACAGCAAGCAGGATCATCAGTCGCCGTGCAATCGTCATGGTTCTTTTCCGTTCGTCGTGAGGTCAGGCAACCCGCGTGTGTTCGAGAGGCGTTCGTGCAGACTCACGCAACGTGAAGATGCCCGCTGCCCGACGTGTAAACAACGAACCGACCCGTCCCAGGTGTTCGGCCGGATCGAGAACGAGCAGTCCGCCAGGCGAGAGTCGCGAAGCCATCCGACGCGTGACCTCTTCGCGATGACCTGCCTCCAGATACATGAGCACGTTTCGGCTGAAGATGACGTCGAACGGACCGCCATCCGGCCAATCCTCGTCGATGAGGTTCACGCGCCGAATCTCGACGAGCCTGCGGACGTCGGCAGTCACCAGCCATCCCGAAGAGTCGGCCGACGGTTCGAAGTGCTTCCGCCGGCACTGGCCATCGATCGTCGAGAGCGCGAGTTCGCCGTATTCGGCGGCACGGGCAACCTCGAGTGCATCGTCGTCTATGTCACTTGCAAAGATCGTGACGGGCGGATCCGGGACGCCGAAAGCGTCGATTAAGGCAATGGCCAGCGAATAGGGTTCCTCGCCCGTTGACGCGGCTG
Source organism: uncultured Clostridia bacterium (assembly GCA_964591515.1). Taxonomy (GTDB): domain Bacteria; phylum Acidobacteriota; class Blastocatellia; order UBA7656; family JADIYM01; genus JADIYM01. The sequence continues at coordinate 8,690 of CAZQBW010000159.1, read as the reverse complement.
CCGACCACACGCGAGCAGAGCCGCGATCGCGGGCGACACCGAGTGCGTGCTGTGCCGCGGCTGAGAAATGATGCGGATGCCTGAAGAACCCCGTGAAGTTCGTCGTGAGGAGGCCGACGAGTTGCCGGCTGGCCGCCTCGTCGCCTCGATCGGCCGCGTCGAGCAGCGCTTCGATGGCGGTCGAGTCGCCGATGCCGAGTCGCTGACTTCGCGTGTCGAGAATGCCTCGATGACGGTCGAAGAGCTCGATGCCGGCCAATCGGAGGGCCAGTTGCCGCGCGCGGTCGAACTGTTCGGTCGAGATCGTCGTCATCACATTTTTCGACCGTCGTCACCTTCCATTCGCTACCGCCTTCAGACGATCCAGTCTCGCGCGCATGGCCGAGGCGTAGCAGGACGATTCCGACGCCGTTGCCCCGCAGGCTTCGAGAGCGTCCTGGATCTGCCTGTCCGAGATCTGGCCGAGCCTCGCGTTGATCCACTTCACGTCGCTGACGGTGATCCCGTTCACGATACTGTCCGTGCGTTGCCCAGAGTAACCGAACTCGACGAGGGTTCCCGATACGCCCTTTATGAAGTCCTTGCTCTGGCCCGCAAAGCCCTTGCAGTCCCACTTCGACCGCCCGAAGACACCGCCCCACTTGCCCATCGAGCCGCCCCAGTCCCCGAAGATGTAGTGAACTTCGCCGGTGGCGTCATTCTTGTGGATCGCCGTGTTCGAGCCCCGCCCTGCGTCGCGCTGGTCCTTGCTGTCCCAGTTCGAGACGAGCATGAGCACGATCTTGAGACCCTTGATTTCCTTGCTCCCGGAAAACGGATTGGAGTCCCAGTTCCAGCTCTCCTCGTCCTTGAGCTTGGTGATCCCGCCGACCTTGAGCTCGAAACGGGCTTCCGTGAAGCTGCCGTCCGGCTTGACGTACTTCTTCGCGCGCTTCAATCCGGTCACGCCTTCCACCTTTCCGCTGGCAACGTAGTAGGACGGCTCGACGTAGTAGCCCGCTGCCCAGGCGAATCGCGCCGCGAAGACCTCGGCGTGAACTTCGCTTCCCCACTTGACGCCCCAGGAGCGGCCGGCTGCGTCCTTGACCTTGATCTTCGGATTGGTGCCTCCCGAATCCTCCTCGACGAAGGTGAATGGCGGCTTCGGCGCACCTTCGCGTCCACCCGGTCCGCCGAAGAAATCGAGTTGCTCGACCGGTCCGACGTCCTGCCAGATCGAGGCCGCAGGCGAGGAGGCCCTGGCCGAAGCCGTACGAGGTCGCGAGTCCTGCGCGGCGACGTTCGAGCTGGGGATCACCATGGCCACAGCCACGACGAAGAGTGCCAATGTGCCAACGGTGCGGTTCATATGGGTCCTCACTATTCGAAAATTGCCTCGCGGTCGCGAGCTCGCTTCAGGAATTCCGTGTATCGGCGACAAGTGTAGCGGCCGAGCGCTAAAGGGACTATTGGACCAAGGTCCCACGGCGGTTCTGTGCCTCCGTGCCTCCGAATCCGCGACCGCGGAGCGCGACCGCGGAGCGGCCAACTCCGCGACCATGGAGCGGCCTACTCCGCGACCGCGGAGCGGTCGATGAAATAGCCGTGGGTCGCGCGCGGGCGAGTGCAACGAGCCCTCGCGTGACCCGCGGAACCCCGGCCCTAACGCACCGACCGCGGAGCGGTCGCATTGTCTCGAGAATGGTAAGCAACACGACGACGGACACGACATCGCCTGCGACGCACGTTGTCAATGGAACTGACGATGCGACCGCTCCGCGGTCGGACCGAGGTGGGCGGCGGTACCGCGGGTCGCGTGTGCTCGTTTCACTCGCACCCGCGACCCACGGCTATTTCCGTCGACCGCTCCGCGGTCGCATTATCGACCCACGGCTATTTCATCGACCGCTCCGCGGTCGCGGACGGCTCCGCCGCCGGTGTTGGCCTTTCGTCCAATAGACGACCTCCAGTGGGCGTCCCATACTCTTGCTTCGATTCCGCTCCGGGCAGGAGAAACATGCAGAAAATTCTCGTCGTCGACGACGCCAAGGCGAACATCAAGATCCTGGCGGACTTGCTGTCGGACCAGGCGCAGGTTCTCTTTGCGACCAATGGTCCTTCGGCACTGCAGAAAGCGGCCGAGGAGGACCTCGACCTGATCCTGCTCGACGTGATGATGCCCGAGATGGACGGATACGAGGTGTGCGCGAGTCTCAAGTCCAACCTGCGGACGGCGCAGATTCCGGTTGTGTTCGTGACGGGTCTCAGCGAGGAACAGGATGAGGAAAAGGGGCTCAGGCTCGGCGCCATCGACTATGTGACGAAGCCGTTCAGTCCGGCAATCGTCAAGGCTCGCGTCCGCAATCACCTCCAGGCCCGCCAGCATCAGCGCGACCTCGAAGCCGCACACGCGCAACTCCGCGCCTCGCACGAGAAGGAAATGCGGATCGCGCACGACATCCAGATGGCGATGCTTCCGAAGCGGGACCGCGGGGTCGACATCTTCGATGGATTCGAGATCGCGGCCATTCTCGAGCCGGCTCGCTCCGTCGGAGGTGACCTCTACAACTACTTCTCCGCAGGTCCCGACAGGCTCTGCTTTGCAGTTGGCGACGTCTCTGACAAGGGCGTGCCCGCAGCGCTGTTCATGGTGAAGACGAACACGCTCCTGCGAAGCGTCGCCGGTGAGGTCGAGGCGCTCCACACGATCATGGAGCGGGTCAACCAGGAGCTCAGCCGCGACAACGAGGCGTGCATGTTCGTGACGCTCATCGTCGGTATCCTCGACCTGAATACCGGTGAGTTCGTTCTCGCAAACGGCGGTCACAACGCTCCCGTCCTGATGAAGGCGGACGGGTCGTGCGCGTACATCGAGACGGAAACGGGACCCGCGCTGGGGTTTGACGAGTCCGCCGAGTTTCCGGTCATGCGATCGCAGCTCCACCCGGGTGAAACGCTGCTGCTCTATACCGACGGCGTCACCGAGGCTTTCAATGACCGGGACGAGATGTACTCGGACGAAAGACTGCTGGAGGTGCTCGGAGGGCTGGAAACGGCGGGAGCGGCCCAGACGACGCAACTGCTACTGCGATCGGTGCAGGGTTTTGCAGGCAATCACGGACAGTCCGACGACATCACGATCGTCGCGTTACGATTCGCAGGGAAAGTGGCCCGAACGACGTAAACTCGGTCACGGCGACCCGTCAACACATGGAGAGGGAGATGCTCGAGACTGGAAGCGTGCTCAAGGACCGGTATCTGATCGAGAAGCACCTGGGGAAGGGCGGAATGGGTTCGGTGTACCTCGGCATCGATCAGACCTTCGGCAGCAAGGTTGCCATCAAGGAGACCATCGTTCACGGCGGCGGCCTCGAGGAAGCGTTCGAGCGCGAAGCACGGGTCCTGAACAGACTCCGCCACGGCGCCATCCCGGTCGTCATGGACTACTTCATCGAGGGCGAGGGCCGATTCCTCGTGATGCAGTACATTCCGGGCGACGACCTCTCGACCTTGATGGAGCGTTCCAAGAAGCCGTTCCAGCTCGAAAAGGTCCTGGAATGGGCAGACATCCTCTGCGACGCGTTGACCTACCTTCACACGCAGGACCCTCCGATCATTCATCGCGACATCAAGCCCCAGAACCTGAAGCTGACGGATCGTCAGGAGATTGTCCTGCTCGACTTCGGACTCTCGAAGGCCGCGGTGGGCAGCGGCGAGAAGAGCCAGAGCATATTCGGATACACGCCGAACTACGCGCCGCTCGAGCAGGTTCAGGGCGAGGGAACCGACGCCCGCGCCGACATCTATTCGCTGGCAGCGACGCTCTACAGGTTTCTCACGGGCGTGAAGCCTCTGGACGCCGTCAGCCGCGCAACGAGGCAGCCGGACCCTCTCGCGCCGATTCACCAGATCGTTCCTTCCATTTCGCGGCAGGTGTCGGACGTCATTATGTCTGCCCTCGCGATCCGGCCAGAGAATCGACCGGCGACCGCGGCCGATTTCCGGGCTGCACTGCGGGGAGCTGCCTTCGACGATCTGATATCGCTGGCGACAGGGTTCGGCGCCGGTGACATGGATTTCTCCACAGGCTCGTCTTCTGCTGCGCCGGTAGCTGTCGTATCCGGTGCCAGCCAGCCTGCGGCCGAACCGAGCTACACGCAGCCGTCAGAGATGCCAACGATTCTGACCGGGTCGCCGGCCGACAGCCCGATTCCGACAGTGGTGACGCCGGGCGGCGTGGCGGTGCCGGCGGCCTTCAGTCGAGAGGACGTCGATCGGACTGCACCGTCAGGCGCGCCGGCACCCGTTGCGGTTCCGCCGGCTGATGCTGCCGCGTACCTTCCTACCATCGTCAATCCTCTCGAATCGTCGTCCGAGGCGCCGGTCACCGCCGCGCCGCCGTCTTCTCCTGTCGATATGGTTCGCAACGAGTTCGCGCCTTCAACCGTCTCGTTCGTTTTCGAGACCGTGACGCTGGCGCCGGACGGCACTGTCGCGAAGAAGGAGAAGCGCCGCGCGAAGCAGTACTTCGAGGGTGCCGGCGGCGCTGCAACAATCGCGATGGTCGAGATACCCGCGGGAACGTTTAATTTCGGGTCTTCGAAGAAGGAATCGGAACGTGAACCCTCGGAGGGTCCGGCGCTCGAGGTGTCAATCGGCGCGTTCTTCGTGAGCCGATCGCCTGTGACGCAAGCCCAGTACAGGTCCGTGGCTTCCGGGCTGCCGCGGGTCCGACTCGACCTCGATCCGGAGCCGTCGGCGTTCAAGGGCGCCGATCGTCCAGTCGAATGCGTCTCGTGGGAAGAGGCGGTGGAGTTCTGTGAGCGGCTCGCGAGACACTCGGGCCGCGACTATCGACTGCCAACCGAGCAGGAGTGGGAGTACGCCTGCCGGGCCGGGTCGAAGTCGCCATTCGCGTTCGGACCGACGTTGACGGTCGAAGTTGCGAACGTTGACGGAGCCATCGGCTACGGAAGTGGACCCGAGGGCGACGGCCGCAGCGAGACGACACCCGTCGGCAGCGTCGGCTACGCGAACCGGTTCGGGCTCAACGACGTGCACGGAAACGTGTGGGAATGGACTGCGGACCAGTGGCACGAGACGCTCGCAGGGGCTCCGACAAACGGCTCCGCATGGCTCGAGGGAGGAGATCCGACGGTTCGGGTCGTTCGGGGAGGAAGCTGGAACTCGATCCCTGCGGACGCGCGGTCGGCAAAGCGGTTCGGGTTCCTTCAGAAAGGCCGGTCGAACGACGTCGGCTTCCGCATTGCCGTCGTCACGGGAGTGTCGCGGTAGTGGAGCTGCGGCTCGAAATCTCAAACTCGCCCGACGAGTACGAGCCCGCTCGGGATCGGCTCGTCGAGCTGTTCCAGTCCGCGGGGCTTTCGGACGAGACGGTGGGAGAACTCGAGATCATCCTCGAGGAGCTGCTGGTCAACGTCATTTCCTATGCCTACGACGAAGCCGGCACGGGGACGATTGTAGTCTCGGCGACTGTCAGCGGTTCGTCCGTCACGCTCGAGTTTCGGGACCGGGGACGCGAGTTCAATCCGCTCGAAAGAGAGACGCCGGATCTCGATGCCGACATAGAGGATCGGCCCATTGGCGGGCTCGGCATCTTCCTCGTAACGGAGCTGGCGTCGAGCGTCACCTACGAGCGAGTGGGCGACGAGAACGTGCTGACGGTCCTGAAGGAGTGAACGGATTCCCTCGAACGGCGAGGTGTCGGAATCGGCTGCCCCGTCCGGTTCCGGTCCAAAATGGATCGACGGGGAAACGGATTCCGGGCGATAGTATCCGCGCCACTGAAGACCGATCGGCCTCGGGCACCAACAACCGCAGGAGGAGCAATGTCGCTTACAGTCGTTATCTCGGACCGGGATGCTGCAACAAAGCTGATTACCGTCGTTGGCAAGCTCGACACGACGAGCAGCCCGCAGTTTGACGAGGACATCGCGCCGGCGCTCTCGTCGGACGCCCGCATCGCGGTGCTGGATCTGGCTGACCTTACGTACATCAGCAGCGCTGGGCTCCGCTCGGTGTTCAAGGCACGGAAGGCTATGGAGTCGAGGGGCGGATCGCTGCTGCTCGTGAACATCCAGCCGCAGGTGCAGAAAGTCTTCGAGATCGTGAAGGCAATGCCGGTACAGACGGTCTTTCGAAGCGTCACAGAGCTCGATCAGTACCTCGATTACATGCAGAAGAAGACGACGGAAGGCGCTGACGGGGCTTAGTCGGGCGCGCAACGGTCGTGTCAGCCGCCGATCCTGGCGAGGTTCTCGCGGGCCGGCTGATAGCCGGGGTCGATCTCGACGGCGCGCGAGAACGCTGCACGCGCCCCTGCAGCGTCGCCCGACTGAAGCTTCAGCACGCCGACCTGATTGAGCACCGCAGGCTGGTTGGGGTTGGCGCGCAGCGACGCCTCGAAATACTTGAGCGACTCGGCCGCGTTGCCGAGTTTCGCCGAGACCACGCCGAGGTTGTTCCACGCGGCGGGATCGTTCGGCGTCGCCTTCGCGACGTCCAGCAAGGCTGCGCGGGCGACTTCCAGCCGATTCGCGGCTATGGCCGAGCGCGCAAGGCCAGCCGAGGCCGCGACGGACCGGTTACCGAGAGCGATCGCCCGCTGGTAGGCCTCGACTGCAGCCGCCGGGTTTCCGGCCGTCTCGCAGATGCTCGCCGACATTGCCTGTACATCCGCGCGCTCGAGCACGCCGTCGGCGGCGCAGGCGAGCTGCTCGGCAGCTTCCGCATCGCGGCCCGTAGCGCGATATATGAGACCCAGGAACAGCCGTGCCGACTGTTCGCCCGGATCGCGACGGACCGCATTCGCGTAGTGCTGCTCTGCCAGCTCGAGGTTCCCGATCGCGATGAACAGCTGGCCGAGCGCCAGGTCGTCGCGAACGACGGCCACCTTGGGCCACAGGCCCGCCAGCCAGTCCGGCGGGTCTAGCGCAGCAGGCACGGTGACTTCGCGGCGGACCGGCTGCTTCCAGTCGATCCGAAGCCGGTCGACGAGCGCCTGCGTGTCGGGCAAGACGCGGACGTCGACGACGGGGCCGTCGTCGAAGTAGACCGGGGCCCAGGCCCTGGACCGGTCGAGCGTCTGCAGCAGGCCCGGCTCCTGCATGTGCCGGACGACGATCGTGGCGATCCCGAATTTGTCGGCGACCGCATCCACGCCCTCGCCATACTGGATGAGGCGCAACCCCTCGCGGACGATCTGGCCGCCGTAGACCTCGAGCCGACCGTCGATGAAAACGCTCTTCGGCCCACCCTCGAACAGCACATACCCGCCGTCACCTAGACTGTTGAGGACCGGCACTGGCAAGTCCTCCGCGCGCACGAACGCCATCGCTCGAATCGGGAATCGGTATTCCGCGACGCCGAATCCAAAGCGCTTTGCCGTGTCGGTGCGACGGTAGTACGCGTCGCTCGCCGCTGCCGGAATCATGACCAGAGCGAAAACGACCGTCGCCGTGCGCGCCGTCCAGGAAATCCAGACTGACAGCCGCTCGGACTGCTTCGAGGCGGTTTCCGCCTGCGACAGGTTCACCGCAATGGCGAAGCCTGCCACGATGCCGAAGAGCGCCAGGTTTCGCTGAGCGAGGGTCGAGAGGTACAGGAACGCGCCCCACGTGCCTAGCAGGCTGAGCGACACCCGGTGACGGTTGATCCAGAACGTGGACGCCGACACCGCTGCGACGACGAAGTAGCTCAGGAAGAAGAACGTCCATCCGGCGAGTTCGAACGGGCTGCGGAACTCGTCGATGAGGGTGTCTAGGACGTCGCCTTCCCGGATCTGGCGGAAGAGCTGGAACGGGAAGAGGGCGCCGTCGATGAAATACGGGCTTGCTAGGCACGCCACCGAGACGAGAATGGCGACGATCGCCAGCGGTCGCAGGCGCTCGGGCGGCATCCGGTCGGGCTCGGATCTGAATGGGCCGAACGGAATGCGCCGGGCGAGCCACTCGCTCGCGAGGACGATCCATACGACCGCCGGGCCGAGGATGAAGAGCGTGTGCGAGTTCGTCCAGACGATCTGCACTAGCGGGAGCGCATAGATCCAGCGGCGATCTCCGCCGGTCTTGTACCGATGCAGCGCGACGAGTGTGACGACGAGAAGCAGAAACGATACGAGCTCGGGCCGGATCTGGAATCGGGTGTGAGCGAGGGCGAGCGCACACGCTACGCCGAAGCTCGCGGCCCACCAACGACGGTCGCGCACCGCCCACCACAGGAGTCCGAACGTTACAGCCAGTAGCAGTGACTTCGCGACGATTAGCGCATTCAACCCGAATCCCGTGTGGATGAGGTGCAGGACGACGCAGTAAAGCCAGCGCATCTCGATCCAGGGCCGATCGGGGGCGTAGTAGCTGAACGGATCCGTCGACGGGAAGCCGTGAGCGAGCACCCATTCGCCTGTGGCCAGCTGCCACCAGACGTCGTGTGCGACGATGCAATGGATCGTGAGAACGATCAGCGCGAGCAGGAGCAGCGCAGGAGTGCTGCGATCGATGATCTCTCGGAACCGGTCCGGCACGGCGGGTACGCTACCACGGGACGCGGAACCGATTCCTCTCCTGTCGGAACCGGAAGCGCAAGGACCCAAGCTCCGAAAAGCGCCGCAGTCGCGAAAGAACCAGAGCCCACGGCCGAACGACCGCGGAGCGGTCGAAGGAAATAGCCGTGGGTCGCACGGAGGCGAGTGC
>CAZQBW010000158.1:0-11903 GCA_964591515.1 uncultured Clostridia bacterium | reverse complement strand
GCGCTCGCCCGCGCGCGACCCACGGCTATTTCCTTCGACCGCTCCGCGGTCGTCCGCGGCGTGAATCGCCGCGCTCCAAAGCGCTTCGCGCAACTCGCCATGAGCCGACGCCCGGTTGTCGTGCGCTTGCCATCTACGGCAGACTTCCAGCTGATCGGAAACGACGCTCGGCTCGAGGTGCGGTTGGCGGCGGCCATCCGCTGAAGGCTCACAATCGCGAGCGCCAAGGAGACCAGATGACCCAGACGCTCAAGCTGTGTGCGATCGCCGCCATCGCACTGGTTTTCGCGACCGCACTCATCCCCGACACGCTCGCCGGTACCGAGGCGACCATTCCCGAGGCAGCCGCGACCGACGCCGCACAGCAGTCCCCTCCTAAGCTCGAGCCGCGAACCGACCAGCCCAAGACCGCGTCACGCGACGTCGCCATACGGTTCAGCGCCTTCGTCGGCGCCAGGCCGTTCCGCTGCGGCGATTCGTATCCCGACATCGGAACCACGAAGTCGACGATCACGCCGACCGACTTCCGCTTCTTCGTTCACAACGTCCGGCTCGTGAACGATCAGGGCGTCGAGGTTCCTGTCACCCTCACCCAGGACGGGAAGTGGCAGTACCGCGACCTCGCGCTGATCGATTTCGAGAACGGGCAGGGTCCGTGCTCGAACGGCTCCGCCGTGACACGCGAGCTCGTCTCGGGCACGGTCCCGGTCGGCCGCTACGTCGGCGTCCGGTTCACGCTCGGCGTTCCGTTCGACCTCAACCACGAAGACCCGCTTCTCCAGCCGTCGCCGCTCAACCTCACGCACATGCATTGGGTCTGGAATGGCGGCTACAAGTTCCTCCGCCTCGATCTCAAGTCGACGGGACAGCCACGGGGCATCGCGATCCACGTGGGCAGCACGAACTGCACGCCGAACGCGAGCGTCCAGGAGCCGCCAACCGAATGCGCCAATCCGAACCGCACCGAAGTCTCGCTGACCGGGTTCGACCCGGACGTGGACTCGGTCGCCGTCGACATCGCGCAGCTTCTGGCGACCGCCAACGTCGACGTCAACACCGAGGACACCGGTCCGGGCTGCATGGCCGAACCTGGCGACCCCGACTGCGGGCCGATCTTCCGCTCGCTCGGTCTCCCCTTCGGCGACTCGCCCGGCGGCACACAATCTGTCTTTCGCGTCGAGAAGGGCGTGAAGCGGGTCCTCGCGACTGAGCCCGCCTACGTCTGGAAGCTGCCGGCCAAGTTTCCGGTGCCTCGAGTTCCCGCCGACAATCCGATGTCGAACGAGAAGGTCGAGCTCGGGCGGTATCTCTTCTATGACACCCGCCTGTCGACCACGGGCAAGGTGTCGTGTGGAACCTGCCACGAGCAGGCGCGCGCTTTCACCGACGGCCGCGCGCTTGCCGTCGGCGCAACCGGACAGGTCCATCCGCGCAACAGCATGACGCTCGGCAACGTGGCATACAGCCCGACGCTGACGTGGGCGAATCCGCACTTTCGCGACGTCGAGCGGCAACTGCTCGTCCCGCTCTTCGGCGAAGACCCGGTCGAGATGGGGATGGCCGGGAAGGAAAAGAAGATCGTCAAGACGCTGAAGTCGGACCAGCGATACCGCGCGATGTTCGCCGCCGCATACCCCGGCGAAGCGGATCCGTTCAACATTCCCAACGTGGCCCGGGCGATCGCGAGCTTCGTCCGGACGATCATCACGGGCGGATCGCCATACGACACATACAGGTTCGGGCGTGTGGCGAACGGAATTTCGGTGCAGGCCAAGCGAGGCGAGGCACTCTTCTTCAGCGAGCGCCTCGACTGCTTCCACTGTCATATCGGCATGAACTTCTCGGGCCCGCTCGTCTTCGAGGGTCTCGAACTGGAGGAGGCCGAGTTCCACAACAACGGCCTCTACAACATCGACGGCAAGGGCGGCTATCCGCCCCGGAATCGGGGTCTTTTCGAGATCACGGGCGTTCCGGAGGACATGGGCAGGTTCAAGGCCCCTTCCCTGCGAAATCTGAAATTCACTGCTCCGTACATGCACGACGGCAGCCTGGCAACGCTCGACGACGTCATCGATCACTACGAGGCTGGCGGCCGGGTAATCTCCTCGGGAAAGACTGCAGGCGACGGTCGGGCGAATCCGTACAAGAACCTGTTCGTGAAGGGATTCAAGCTGACGCCGGAGGAGAGACAGGAGCTCATCGCATTCCTCATGTCGCTGACCGACGAGAGTTTCGTGACGGATCCCCGATTCTCGAACCCGTTCACCGCACCGGGAGCAACGCCGAAGCCCTCCAAGTCGCGGTAAACACGACACCTGCGTCTGTGATGCACATCACGATTCGAGCCTTGCCATCCGGCCCGATTTCGCTATGATGCCAGATGTCGCTCATCCCCCTGATATCGGTTGCAAGGAGTTCCCTATGGCGTCTGAGTTCTCACGTCGGAGAGGCAAGTTCGCCTCCGCGGCTGCCACAAGCGCTGCTCTGCTTCTTTCGTCCGTCGCCGCCTTCGCGGGACCGCCGGCCATGCCGGCAGCGCCCCAGGGCCCGCTGCCCGACCTCGTTGTCGGTGCTTCGCGTCTGACGAGCTCTCTTCGAATCAGCAACAAGACTTTCGGCTCGAACAGCTGCTCGGTCGTCGAGGGCTGCGTCGTGGCCGGCTCGCGCCGCGTTCTCGAGTTCGACACGCAGATCATCAATTATGGGAACGCCGATGCCGTGCTCGGCACGCCGACGTCGCGACCGGACCTCTTCGTGTTCAGTCCGTGCCACGGTCATTACCACATGCTCGATTCGCTCGATTACTCGATGGCCTACGGCGGACTCGACACGGTGTCGCTGTACGACAACGCGACTGGAAACTTCTTCCTTGCCAACAAGAATGCGAGCGGTGCCGCGGACGTCGTGTATGGATTCGGCGCTCCGGGCCTCGTGCCCATCTCGGGCGACTGGAATGCCGACGGCAAGTCGACGAACGGCGTCTACGACCCGTCGACTGGCGCGTTCTTCCTGAAGAACTCGGCGGTGCCCGGACCTGCTGACGTCGTGCTTACCTTCGGCGCCGGCGGCCAGGGCTTCGTCCCGGTCACGGGCGATTGGGATGGTGACGGCGACGACACGATCGGTCTCTACCATCCTGCTTCGGGATCGTTCTTCCTCCGGAACACGAACAGCAACGGTCCGGCGGACATCGTGTTCGGTTACGGAGCGGCTGGCGCCGGGTTCGTGCCGGTTGCCGGCGACTGGAATTCCGACGACTTCGACTCGGTCGGACTCTACAGCCCGGCGACGGGCACGTACTTCCTCAAGAACACGAATGCGGGCGGTGGCGCTGACATCGTGTTCTCGTACGGCCCGGGCGGAAGCTTCAAGCCGGTCGTCGGTGACTGGAACGGATCGGGCGACGACACGATCGGCGTATACGATCCGGCAACTGGAACCTACTTCCTGAAGAACTCGAATGCGGCCGGCGCGGCCGACATGACGTTCACGTACGGCGGCGGCGGAGCGAACATGCTTCCGATCTCAGGCGACTGGGACTACGACCAGGCCGGCGTTACGCTGCCTGGCATCGTTGGCCTCAAGCAGGCGTTCTGCTGGCTCGACAGCGCTCGAGTCCAGGGCAACCTGCCGGGCAAGTTCAACTGCAGCAACCAGGGCATCACGGCCGGCTGGTCGGACGTCTACGGCCGCGGGCTGGATTGCCAGTGGGTCGACATCACCGGACTCGCGGCGGGCAACTACCAGCTGCGCGTGAGCGTGAACGACTCGACGACGCTCGTTACCGAGTCGGATTACACCAACAACGTCTCGGCCATTCGCGTGCGAATCACGCCTTCGGCGGGGCCGCAGGCCAAGGCGCCGACGGTGCGTGTGACGTACCCGACTGACGGCCTCGAGTTCAAGGTCGGCAAGCCGGTGACGATTACCTGGGAAGTCGCGCCGGGCTCGACCCCGACGCACCAGGAGGTCTGGTTCATGCCGACGCCGAAGTCAGTCGCACCTGCGACGGCCGTCGACCACAATGATCCGCATCACGACATGCTCGCAAGGGCGCGTCCTATCGGGGTGAACCTCGGACCGAACGTCCGGTCGTTCACGTGGATTCCTACGGAGGATGACGTGATGGAGATCCCGGCGCAGATCATGGTCCGCGTCCAGGACAGCTACAACATGGTCGGAACGGACCAGCGGATCGACGGTCTGATCCGGGTCGTGAAGGACAACAAGTAGCGTCCGACCGATCGGGGATGGATGAACGAGCGGCGGCGGGAGCAATCCCGCCGCCGTTCTTCGTTTGGGGGATCGGGCGCTGCCTCTTGCGCGAAGCGCCTTGGAGTGCGGCGTGAAGCGCCGCTTTGGATGGACGCGCGGCCGCGTACGCACCGGGTCTCGACTCAATCCACAGAGGCGCTGCGCGCCGCACTCCAAGGCGCTTCGCGCATTGCTCGGGAGGCGTCGGAGATCCGAAAGGCCACGTGTCGCGGCTACGAGATCAGGGTGTCAGCCGGACGACTGCCGATTCGAGGCGCTGACAAGGGGCGAGAGTGACGCGGATACCGGCCGACTCGGCCGCGGCGCGCAGGGCAGCACGTTCCTTTGAATCCCAAGCCGCCGGGAGGATCTCGAGGTCCGGACGGTCGTCATTCGGAAACACGCGCGTCGCGACAAGGTACTCGCCCGGCGCGACGTTTCGAACGTCGAACGTTCCGTCCCGCTCCACGTCGACTTCGTAGAAGTGCACCACGTCGTCCTTCTGTTTCGGATCCGCGGGCACCAGGCACACGCGCGCACGTGACGGCAGCGGCTCGCCCGCTTTTGCCGGCGCCACACGCCCCCGCACACGCGCGGCTCCGCGGGCGACGACGAAACGCACGCCCGTCACTCGCTGTCCGCGAACAAGCTTCAGCCCGTCGCGCGCGATTGCCAACAACGGGCCGGCGTGTCGCGCGTCCCTTTTCGTGCGACGCTTGATCGTCACGTCGCTCTTGCTCGACACCGAACCATCTCTGCTGCTTGTCTGCACGTCGAGCGACGACACGAACAGCTCCTGGTCCTGGAATTCACACCACATCCTGTAACCGCTGCCATCCAGCCTGGTCAGTGCGAACCGAGCATCGGCATCCAGCGAGGCTCTCAACACGGCGCCACTCGGAGTGTCAACACAGCGCGCCTTCACCGACACCCACTGGTAAACCCCGGCAACCGGGCTCTCTCCGCTCTTTTGGCCGTCGCAAAGATCCAATGCAGATGAAGGCGACATCTCGACCCAACCTTCGACCTCGGCTGTCGGCACGACGACCAGGACAAGCCCGATCGCATCTGCACCGCGTACCAGCACCGGCATGCGCTCCGACATCCACGGGGAGGGCCCCTCCTCCGGGTAACACGTGGCCCGAAGTTCATAATCGCCGTCTTCGACACCGTCGAACCCGAAGGCATTCCGGCGCCCGCCCCAACGTGTCTGAACCTGTTGCTCGGAGCTCGCCGAGCCAGCGCGAAACAGCTCCACCGTGGCATCGCGCCCGTAGGGGAGCTGCGGGAACATCTCCACTGTTCCGGTAATGCGGTAGGCCGTCTCGCTTCGAAAGACGATGTCGATGCCGGTGACCTCGTCGCCGAGACCGACCTTCACCGGGGCGGCTCCGGCCCGATTGGAGCTCGGGAAATACGTCGGCGGCCGATCCGCAAGATACAACGGCACCTCGTTATCGTCGCCTGCCCCGGTTGCCGCTACAACGTAGACACCCTCTGCCAGTCCCCAGAGCCGGTACACGCCGCGGTCGTCGGTCAGACCGCCGTGCTGCCAATACCTGGCGCCGGTTGCGGCGAGTGCACGCCCGTCGCCTTGAAGCTGAGCGATCACTTCGAGTCCCGTGATCGGATTGCCGCCGGCGTCGGACACTCTCCCCGTGATGACGCCGCCCCTGGCCATACGAATAGCGAGATTCGCCCCCGGTTCGGCGCTCCCGGCGAACAGTCCGCCGACAACGATGTACGGCGGCGCGTCGACCGATACCGAGTAGCGGCCTGGCTCGAGCGCGTCGACTTCGAACGTACCGTCTGCCGCTGTCATCGCGACGCTGACGGCACTGCCAGAGCCACTGGTGAACTCGCGACGTGCCTGGACCGATGCGCCAGCCACGGGTCGTCCAGCTTCGGCCGTGACGACGCCTCGAATAGTCGTGGCCTTCGGACTCGCGTCGGGCCGCGGGTTCTGAGTCGCCGCAACAGGCGTGTGGATCAGTAATGAAACACCCAACAGTCCCCGGCCGAAGGCACGGCAAATGAAGCGCACCGTCACGGCCGTTCACTGCCCGGGGCCGGCGCGTTCGAGAGATCCACTTCGAGGGTGACCTCGACGGTGCCGGATGCCGGCATCGTGACCTGAGCGGGCCGCGACGAGAATCGAGAACTGTCTTCACGAGTTCCAAGAGCCGAGAGACGATACTCGCCCGGTTTGAGATTCTCGACGAGGAATCCGCCGGCGGCATCGACCGTCAGCCTTCGAACCGGAGCTCCTGACGCGACCTCCGTAACGTCAACCACGACGTCGCCGAGGCTCCCGGTTCCTTTCTTCACGATCACGCGGCCGCGAAGAACCCCGGTCGCCCGGCCGACGAAGATCCGTATGTTATCCACCACGACGGGACCTGGCACTCTGAGGTCTCCCTGCAATCGCGCTCCATCCACTTCGACTCTTTCGATGTACAGTTGCGTCCCTATTCCCACCATGTTTACCCCGAACTGATATGGCCCTGGACGCAGTCCGGTGGCGACGAACGAGCCATCGGCTGCGACGTCGATCGTACCGCCGTCGACCTCGTGGATCGCGTCAGCTCGGTCCGGGACTCGAACGGCAAGGATGACGTCGCGACCGACGACCGGCACTTCCGGACCGAGAGCCCCGTCGAGCGGCACGACAGTGCCGCGAAGCTCGGCGCCCCGCTGCAATTCGATAACCAGGTCCGAGACGTCTCGATCGACCACGCGAACCTCCACCGAATCCGAGTACCCCGGCGATGGACTCTCGTCGTCAGGCATCGCGGTGACGCGATAGGTGTCGGGGGCCACGCCCGCGATGGTGAAGCCCCCGTCAGCGCGTGAATCATTGCGGCCCACGTACCCCAGAAGACTGCCGTTGACTACCGGACCGATTCCGATCGACATGCCCTCGACGGGCTTGCGTGTCGTGCGGTCGATCACACGCCCACGAACCGAATAGCCGAGCCCGGCCCGACGGAGGACGATGTCGATGTCGCGTGCCTCTCCTCCCGCAGTCACCTCGATTGCCTTAGCGGTCTCCGGCCTCTGACCTCCGCCGTGAAATGCGATCGAATAACTCGCTCGCCCGCGACCCGGAAAGCTCGCTCCCGCTCGTACGGTGCCGGCGCCGACGACGTAACGCCCCGGTCGCAGTCCGAACACCCGGAAGATTCCCCGATCGTCCGACTCTTCGCTCATCCGGTCGAGGTAGACCGGGGCGCAGTAGCCGTCGGATCGCACTAAGTAGACTTCGACAAACTGACCCGACACGGGCTGACCGTCCTGATCGACGAGTTTCCCGGTAATCGCGCCCCCCTGAACGAGAGTGAGGCTCACGCCTTTGACCTCCTCACCCTCGGCAACGGTGACTGTCGGCAGCCGATCTTCTGCCGTGGGATCGACGATCGTGTATCGAGGCAAATAGGCGATGAGGACATACGCTCCTTGGGCGACATTCCTGATGATGAAGCTCCCGTCCTCCAATGAGAGCGTCCTCGCGACTGCCTGACTACCGCCACCGAATTCACTCTCGCGAGCCAGCAGGATGCCGACCCCAGCCGCGAGCTTGCCGTCCCGGGTCACGACGCCAGAGATCGATCCTGTCGGCGGTTGTGAATCCCTCGACTGTGCGTCGCACAGCGGTGCCGACAGAATGAACGAGAAGACGAGCATTGCGACGGCCATGGCGCTGAACCGATTGCTCATTCTGCTCGTGAGGCGGTCACCTCGTATCGGAACCGTGCGCGGTAGCGCTAGGGAATGCCGTCCGTGGCAGATGGTGCCGCTGACTGGCCGCTCGCTCGCGCCGATACAAACGACCCGCGCTCTACCGAGGACGGGTCTGATGCGTGAGGTGAGTGTTGACGCGGTTGTCACGGCGTCGACACGATCGTGATGACTGCCGATTCGAGCCTCTGGCAGGGCGAAAGCGTGACACGAACGGCAAGTCTCTCGGCGGCTGTGCGAAGGGCAGCGCGCTCCTTCGGATCCCACGCCGCCGGGAGGATCTCGAGGTCCGGGCGGTCGTCATTCGGAAACACGCGCGTCGCGACAAGGTACTCGCCCGGCGCGACGTTTCGAATGTCGAACGTTCCGTCCCGCTCCACGTCGATTTCGTAGTAGTGCACCACGTCGTCCTTCTGCTTCGGATCAGCGGGCACCAGGCACACCCGCGCGCGCGACGGCAGCGGCTTGCCTTCTTTCGCCGGCGCCACACGCCCTCGCACCCTCGCGGCTCCGCGGGCGACGACGAATCGCACTCCGTCGACGGACTTGCCTCGAACGACACTTACACCATCACGCGCCACGGGGGACGACACGTTCGGCTGCACCGGCGTCCCGGCAGAGTCCGAGCTTCCCGCGCGGGCCGTGGAGGTCGGTGACGACTCGGTGTCGCACCTTACTAGGAACACATCCTCGTCGGCGAACTCAATCCAGAGCCGATACCGCGTTCCCGACAGACTCGATGCAACGAATCGGCCTTCGGCGCCGATTCCCGTCCAGTTGGGCATCTGCAGCTTCGGCGCGACCCCTCGGTAGCCCACAACCATGTCCGTCACTCCACCCGTTCGTCTCGAAGCCTCCGTGTCGCGCTCCTTGCAGGCAAGGTCCTTCGTGTCGGCGGCGAACTCGACTCGCCCCGGGATCCGGCCAGTCTCAACCATCGTCAACGTCAGTCCGGCGACGTCAGCGCCACGCACCCGGACCGGCAGCCGATCCGATACGACCTGATCGCCCCCGCTCCCAGATGCACTGCCCTGCAACTCGTAGTCGCCGTCCTCCACGCCGTCAAGGAAGAATTGGAGGTCGCCCGACAGCGATCGGACAGCCGCGATGCGTGCCGGCTCCGAATCGTCGGGCCGATAGAGATCGACCCGAGTCCACCCCGAGTTCGGCGTCACGGAACCTCGAATCGATCCGCTGACCCTGTGACCGGCACTGCCCCGAAACGTGATATCGATCTTTCCAACCTCGCCGCCAAGGCTGGCAGTGATTCTCGCTGCCGACGACCGGTCGGCGCTCGGATAGTAGGTCGGAGAGCGGTCCGACAGATACTCTGGCCTATCGCTGTCCCACTTCTGTGGACCCGCGGAAACGACGTAGTTCCCGGCGACAAGGCCGAAGAGCCGGTATTCGCCCCGGTCGTCGACGAGACCGCCCGAATACGGAATGTCACCGCTCGCCGGCTGCACGCCGCGTTCATCCAGAACGAGCTCAGGAGTTACGTGAAGTCCCGTGAGCGGCTTTCCCTCCTCGTCGACCACCCTTCCGGCAATCGAAGCGCCCCTGGCCATTCGAATCGTCAGAACGTCGCCGGCGCATACGCCGTTGCCGGGAATTCCGTCCACGACAACGAGCGACGGCGCAACGATCCTGAGCGTTGCGACGCCGGCCGGAAATTCGCGCATCTCGAACGCACCCTCGATGTCCGATATCGCCTCGACGTCACTCACGAAGGATCCCGCGGATTGGATGAACGTCGCGCGAACCCGCGCACCTGCGACCGGCTTGCCTCCTTCGCCAACAACTCGCCCGCGAACCGATCGCGTGCCGCCAGCCTTGACCGCGGAATCCACGCCTTGTTGCGCCAGTCCGAATGAACTCGTGACGAGAATCGCCGCTGTCACCGAAAACGACTGCACCATCAACTTCCATCGATGCGTCAGTGTCATTGCCCACCTCCGCCTGTCTTCGGCGCTGCTTCGACATCGATCTCGATAGTGACCTCCACCGTGCCGTCTTGCGGGACCGTCACGCGAATCGACTTCGTGATCGCTGGCTTGCCGCCCTCAACGTAGCAGTCCGCCAATACCACAGCCTCGCCCGGCACAACGCCCTCGAAGAGAAACGATCCCGACGAGTCGACCCGTTCGGCCGCAAGCGGCAAACCGGCGTCCGGTGCTCCGACCATCACGTTCACGCGGCTGAAGTCGATCGTTCCATTGCGCCCGACCACCTTTCCCCGAATGGCCCCTGTGGCTCGGCCGATCACGATTCGCACGTTGGCAATCGACTCGACACCGTCGATACGAATTGGCCCTGCGAGCGGCGCACCATCGACCTCGGTTCGCTGAACGTACAATCCCGTGACCCGGCCGAGTCGGGGAATCACCATGCGGTAATGTCCCGGTCGCACGCCGGTAATCGTGAACGTCCGGTCCGGACGCACGCGGATTCCGGCCATCGACCACCTTCGCGGGCCGCGTTCGGAACTGGCGGGATCAGCGACCGCAACGAGTGAGATCACGCGGTCTTCGATTGCCGAAAGATCCAGCCCTGGATCCGTCTCGACCGGCGCGACCACGCCAGAAACTGTCGCCGCTGGCGTCATCTCGATAACTACGTTGCCGATGTCGGCGTCAACGACGGGCACCTCGACCGGGTCACACGAAAATGACCCCTGCTCGCTGGCGCCGAGACTCGCCGCAATTCCGTATGTTCCAACCGGAATCCCGGTGAGCGAGAACTCTCCGGTCGACGATGCCGGCTCGACTTTCAGGATGCTGGCGAACTGGCCGTTCCTCCGCGGTCCGCAGTAAACGTTCACGCCGGCCATTGGTTTCTTCGTATCCGAATTGATGACACGTCCACGAATCACGAAGTTCTGGTTCGTCCGCCTGGCCATCGCTATGTCGACGTCGCGTGCCTCTCCGCCGGCAGTGAGCTCGACCGGCTTCGCGTCCTCGAGCTTCGTCGATCCGCCGTGGAATCGCTGCTCAAAGGCGGCGCCGCTCAAGCGATTCAGACCCCTCTCGACATCCGAGAGTCCAGCCGCCACGGCATACGTGCCTGGTGGCAGTCCAAAGACCCGGTAGATTCCGCGATCGTCCGAATCGACGCTCGTCTTGAAGGCGGAGAGCTGGCGGTACTTTCCGTCCGGACCTTTGACAAAAACGCGGATGGGCTGTGACACGACGGAGTTCCCTTCCTCGTCGACAAGCCTGCCCGTTATTGCGCCACCCTTGTTGAGCGCGATCGACACGTTAGTGACAGACTCGCCTTCGCCGACCGAGACCGAAACAGCGCCGTCCCAGGGAGACTCGTCGAAGACGACAAGGCCTGGCGCGAAGGCATCGATGCTGTAAGAGCCGCGCGGAATCCCCTCGAAAACGAATCGGCCTTCCTTGTCTGTTTTGGCTCGCGCAATCGCCGTCGCCTGGCTTGGATTCGACCAAGCCTGCATCAGCAGGACTCCAACTCCTGGCTCGGGCCTGCCGTCTCGAGTCACGACGCCGGAAATCGAACCGTTTGGCGGCTTGTCAACTTTCGACTGAGCGGATGCAGTCGGGGTAGAGGCGAACAACTGAATCGCCGCTATCATCGCAATGACCATCACTGCAGATCTGCTTCGCACTTCTGCTCCTTGGTTCTCTTAGCCCTATTATCGGAACCGAGCGCTGTTGCGACGAGATCTCCGTCCATTGCGACGGGACCCGCTCGCTACCGCTCGCGGTACTGATCCTGATGAGTCCGACCTGTTACCGTGCGCGGTACTGATCCTGTTGAGTCCGACCTGTTAACGCTCGCGGTGCTGATCCTGATGAGTCCGGAATGTTGAAGTGTTGGGCGCATGTTGAACCTGACAGTCGGTCCGCGAGAGATCAGTACCGCGAGCGGCAGCTAGCGGGTCGATCCGT
>CAZQBW010000157.1:0-11921 GCA_964591515.1 uncultured Clostridia bacterium | reverse complement strand
AGAAGAATTCAGATCCGCGTCATCCGCCTCAATCCGCTCAATCCGCGTTGCTCTTATTCACATCAACTTCGACTTGAGCGCCCGAAGGACATCCGAGGCGCGGTCGGCGGGAAGCGCTTCGACGTCGAGGTGGCGCAGCTCCTCGAGGACCGCTTCGTTCGCCGCTTCGAACAGGTTGCGCTGCGGCGCAGCGGGACGCGACGGAAGGTGGCGAGCGAGCTTTGGCTTTCCCATCACGTCGAGCTCGTTCGCCTCGAGGTTCTGCAGGATCTCGCGAGCTCTCGCCAATACCGTCACCGGCAGTCCGGCCAGACGCGCCACCTCGATCCCGTAACTCTTGCTCGCCTCGCCCTCGACGACCTTTCGCAGGAACACGATCTCGCCACGGTCCTCTCGAACCGACATCTGGTAGTTCTTCACGCCGGGACTGACCGCCGCCAGTTCCGTCATCTCGTGGTAGTGCGTCGCGAAGATCGTCTTTGCCGCGTGACGGGCGCTGTCGTGAAGGTACTCGGCGATCGCCCACGCGATCGACAGTCCGTCGAACGTCGACGTTCCGCGCCCGACTTCATCGAGCAGCACGAGGCTGCGCGCCGTCGCCGTGTTCAGGATGTTCGCCGTCTCGGTCATCTCGACCATGAAGGTCGAACGTCCGGAAGCCAGCGAATCCGACGCGCCGACGCGAGTGAAGATCCGGTCGACGAGCGCGATCTTCGCCTCCGTCGCCGGGACGAACGATCCCGCGTGCGCAAGTACGACTATGAGCGCCGCCTGGCGCAGGTACACGCTCTTGCCGCCCATGTTCGGGCCCGTAACCACGAGCAGCCGGTCCGTCGAGTTGTTCAGGTAAAGGTCGTTCGCGATGAACCGATCGCCCGAGGTCTCGACGACCGGGTGGCGGCCGTTGCGGATGAGGATCTCGTCGCCCTCGGTCACGTCCGGCTTGCAGTAGCCGCGCCGGGCAGCTGTCTCCGCAAAACTCGCCAGCACGTCGATCCTCGCGATCGCATGCGCAAGCGCCTGCGTACGGCGCGTCTCGGCGGCCACGCGCTGGCGTATCTCGTTGAAAAGTGTCGTTTCGAGCGCGAGGATGCGCTCCTCGGCGCCGAGGACCTTCGCCTCGTACTCCTTGAGCTCCGGAATCGTGTAGCGCTCGGCGTTCGCCAGCGTCTGCCGGCGCTCGTAATGCTCCGGGACGCTCCTGGCGTTCGCCCGGCTCACCTCGATGAAATAACCGAAGACGTTGTTGAACCGGATCTTGAGCGACGCGACGCCGGTCGCCTGCCGCTCGCGGGCCTCGAGCTGCGCTATGAACTGCTTTCCCGAAGTCGCGAGCCCGCGCAGCTCGTCGAGCTCCGGATTGAAGCCCGCGCGGATCGTCCCGCCGTCGACGATGGCGACCGGCGGGTCGTCGGAAATCGACGTCGCGATCAGCTGGCGCAGCTCCGGCAAGTCGTCGAGCGAGTCCCGGAGCGTCCCAAGCAGTGGTGCCGACATCGCCTCGAGCTGCACGCGAAGAAACGGCACGGCCTCAGCCGAGCGTCGCAACGCGACCAGGTCGCGCGGCGTCGCGCGTCCCATCGCAATCCGGCCGGCAAGCCGCTCGACGTCCTGAATGTCCGACAACGCATTCCGCAGCCGGTCGCGGGCGATCGTCGCAGCCCGCAACGATTCGACGGCGTCGAGACGGTCGCGGATCTCGTCGAGTCGCGACGAAGGCCGAAGCAGGATCTGCTTGAGCAGCCGCGCGCCCATCGACGTCGAAGTCTCGTCCACGACGGAAAGCAGCGACGTCTTTCGGCCTCCGTCGAGTCCTGCGACCAGCTCGAGGTTGCGTACCGTCGTCGAGTCCAGCAGCAGGGCATCCGAAGGCTGGTAATAGGAGATGCCGGTAATGTGGCCAAGCGCCGCGCGCTGAGTGTCGCGGGCGTAATGCAGCAGCCCCCCGGCCGCCGCAGCCGCCAGCGGATGGCCGCCCAGGCCGAAGCCGTCCAGCGACGCCGCGCCGAAGTGCGCCAGCAACAGCGGCTCGGCGTAATCGAGCGCGTACGCCCAGTCGTCGATCGCCGTGACGACGGTGTCGATCTGCCTGCCTCGAACGACGGCCTCGAGCGCCGCCGGGACGAGCAGCTCGCGTGCGCCGTTCGTCGACGCTTCCTCGACCGCAAGGCCGAGCGCCTCATCGCCTTCGAACTCGGTCGCGCGAAACTCGCCAGTGGAAAGATCGAGGATTGCGATGCCGGCGCCTGCGCCCGTCGCGTGCAGCGAAGCAAGGTAAGTGTTGTCGCGCGCCGAGAGCATCTGGGCGTCGATGGCGGTTCCGGGCGTGACCACACGAACCACTTCGCGCTTGACGAGCTTCGTTGCGGCTGACGCGACCTCGACCTGGTCGCAGATGGCCACGCGAAACCCCTTGCGAACGAGCTTCGCGATGTAGCCTTCGGCCGCGTGGTGTGGCACGCCGCACATCGGAACGGGGTCGCCACGTTCCTTGTTGCGCGCCGTAAGGGTTATCTCGAGCTCCTTCGAGGCGACGACAGCGTCGTCGAAGAACATCTCGTAGAAGTCGCCGAGCCGGAAAAAGAGAATCGTACCCGGATGAGCCTTCTTCAGCTCGTGGTACTGCCGAAGCATCGGAGTCTCTCTGGACATCGGCTATCCGAAGAAGATCTCCGCGTGGCGATAGAACTCCGGGTCGAGGTACTTGTATCCGTCCACGGCCTCGTGGAGTGGAATGTCGACGATCGACGTGCCCGAGAGCGCCGCCATTCGTCCAAACTGTCCCTCCAGCACCATCTCGACCGCCTTGACACCAAGTCGTGTGGCGAGAATCCGGTCGTAGGCGTTCGGCGAGCCGCCACGCTGGATGTAGCCGAGCACCGAGACCCTGGCCTCGATTCCGCTCCGCCGCTCGATCTCGCGCGCGACGAGCTGGCCGATGCCGCCGAGGCGCTCTTCGCGATAGATGGTCGTCTTCTGCTCGCTGCTCAGAAAGTCCTCAGCGGGATGAGGCTTGGCGTCTTCGGCCACGACGACGATCGAGTGCGGGCGGCCGAGGCCTCGACGGTTTGCAAGTGTCTCGGTGATTCGCGAGATGCGGAACGGAACCTCGGGCACGAGGATGAAGTCTGCGGCGCCTGCGATACCGGCGTGCGCGGCAATCCAGCCGGTGTGCCGGCCCATCACCTCGATGACCATGACCCGGTGGTGCGATTCGGCCGTCGTGTGGAGTCGCTCGATGGCGTCGGTTGCGACCTGCACGGCGGTGTGAAATCCGAAGCTGAAGTCGGTCCCCGGAATGTCGTTGTCGATTGTCTTGGGAACGCCGACGATCGGGTAGCTCTCGTCGTAGGACATGCGCTTCGCGACGGAGAGGGTTCCGTTTCCGCCAATGACGACGAGCGCCCGCAGCCCGTACTTCCGCCAGTTCTCGCGGATCTGGGCAAGCGTCTCTGCCGACGAGAACGGATCCGTCCGTGAGGTACCGAGGATCGTGCCGCCTCGAAACTGGATTCCCGCGACCGAGAGTCGGGTGAGGGGCTCGACGTCGCCGGTGATGAGTCCCTGCCAGCCGGACTTGAAACCCAGAACGTGGACGTCGTCGGCGAGCGCCCTGCGGACCACGGCGCGGATGACCGCGTTGAGGCCGGGGCAGTCGCCACCGCCGGTGAGAATTCCGATACGTCCTGAGTCCATAGGTCGATCGCCGGCGAGGTGAAACCGCTCGCGACGGCAGCACCGGTTTCCGGGGCCCGCTGCAACCGCAAGTGCAGGAAACCACAATATTTCCGGCAGTTTGAGGCTGTGGAACGCCGCGTTGTCTCGAACGGTCGCGAACTATATAATCCGCCCCCTGGCATGTCAAACTCGGGTTCTTTCATCCTCGCGATCGACACGGCATCGCGTTGCGGATCGATAGCCGTCGCACGCGAGGGGAACCTCGTCGGCGTCTGGGGTGTCGATGCCGGCGCGAAGCAGTCATCCGTACTATGGGACGACATCGACATGGTCCTCGGCCGGCTTGGTGCGACCATCGACGACGTCACGGCAATAGCCGTCGCCCGCGGACCTGGCGCATTCACCGGCCTCAGGATCGGACTCGCCGCGGCGGCGGGATTGACGCGAGCAACCGGAGCGGGACTCTTCGGGGCGACGACGCTGGAGCTGAGCGCCCGGTCGAGCGGCAGCGGCGGCGAGGTCTGGTCGGTGCTCAATGCTTATCGCAACGAGGTGTACGCGCAGCGGCTGCGCGTTGAAGCGGACGGCGAGGTCGTCGCGCTGGACGATCCGGAAGTCGGCAGTCCGGCAACCGTATTCGGGTCCATCGGAGCCACATCGGCGAGAATCGTGGGCGACGGTGCGAAGGTCTACCGCGAGCACCTCGAAGCGGCCGCCGCGGGCTTCGGGGCCGTCGTCGACTGGCGGAGGGTCCCGGGACCCGTGCGAGAGCTGACGTGGGACGTCGTGCCGGCCGGCCTGTGTCTGGCCGCGGACCTTGCGGAGCTCGTGGCGCTGCGCATTGCGAAGGGTGCGACGCCGGGTCCTGTGGCTCCCTGCTACATAAGGGCGTCGGAAGCCGAGGTGAATCTGAAGGCCGGCCGAATCGTCGGCGCGGGGGCTCCGAAAGGCGTGTGATGCGATTCGAGGTCGTACCCATGCGCGATGACGACCTGACGGAGGTCGTCGCGATCGAAGAGATGACCGGTCTCAACCGTTGGGGCCACGAGGCTTATCGCCGAGAGCTGCTGTCGAACCCGAATGCGATCATGTTAGTGGCGAGGCCGGCCGACGGCGGGACGTGGCAGGAGGGTGAATCCGGCGAGATCCTGAGCGGGCACGGCGCCGGCCTGGGAGTGCTCGGCTTCGTGGCGGCTGCGCTCATGTTCGACGAGCTGCATATAAACAATGTCGCGACGCACCCGAGCGTGCGCCGGATGGGCATCGGCCGCGAGTTGATGGTGACGGCGATCGACGAAGCGCGGCTGCGCGGAGCTTCCTTCTCGGTGCTCGAGGTGCGGGCGTCGAATGTCACGGCGCAGGCGATGTACATCGCGATGGGTTTCCGGACGTCGCGCCGCCGGAAGGACTACTACCGTGCGCCTACTGAGGACGCGCTCGAGATGATCCGGGATCTGTAGCCGCTGAAGGAGATGGCGCAGCCGTACAGAGAGCACAGAGACACGAAGAACACGGAGTCCTGAAATTCTCGGTCCGTGTTCTCCGTGACTCTGTGATCTCTGTTCGGCAACGTCTGAATCTCCGCCAAGGCGTTGACCTCAAGAGCAGTCGCAACTGCAGCAGTCTCCGCAGTCGCAGTCTCCGCACGAGTTCGAGCAGTGGCAGCAATTGCCGCAGTCTCCGCATCCGCTGCAGCAGCTTCCGTCGCCACAGCAGTTGCACGCATCGCACGATCCACAGGACGAGTCGCCGCTCGAGCAGCAGTCGCAGCAGTCGCAGCAGCACTCTGCCGTGCTCTCACCCGTGTCCGCTCCCGGCTGACCCTGCTGGGCGCGCCGGCGAAGCTGCTCCGTCGGGTCCATCCCGGGCCCTATCGGCGGCATTGCCATTGAAAGAGTCCCGCCGATTGCCGCGACGTTCATCAGCGCGTCGAGCATCTCCCGGGGACTCGTCGCCGATGCCACGGCGACCGGCGCGACGACCGCGGCGACGAGAGCAAGCGCAAAGACGAATGGCGCCTCGGCGACGCGAATCGGAAGTGGCTTGCACGAAGCGAAGTGCCTCAATGAGGCGGCTCGGGCGATCGACAGAGCCTCGCGGACTCGGGTCGAGACACTGATGCGACCGCGTACACGGGTGATCGCCGGCTCAGGTATCGGCGACGAGGAATGCACTGGCAGTCGGCGCGATCCGACTGCGCGGTCGACGTTTGAGCGAAGCCGGTCGATGAAGAGCGCGGCGCGTTCCGCCGAGATCGGAAGGCGCGAGATGGCCGTTTCCAGGTCCGACTGAGCGGACCGAAGTACGCGCACCGCGGCCCGCCGCACGTCGGCCGGGAGGCGCTCACTCTTGACTCCGAACGCTGCCGTGACGGCGTTGAACGTGCCGGCCCTGGCGTCTTCGGCGACATCCCGTATCGCATCGAGGATGTAGATGACTCTGCCGAAATGACTTCCCAGCTTGTGCAGGGAGGCTGCCGCATCAGGACGGGAAATCGCGACGGCCGCGTGGCTGAACGCGAGTGCGGTCGCGCGGGCGGTGGGCTCGGCGCAGTCTCGAAGGACACTCTCGGGATTGCGCGACAGAGCGATTCCGGCCAGGGCAGTACGCTCGACCTCCGCTTGTTTTCGCACGTGGGCCCAGAGCTCGTCGACGGGGAATCCCCAACGCTCGGCGAGGTCGACGGAAGCTTGACGGAAACCGGGTGACATCCCCCGGCGAAAGGCCCGCCAGACGATTCCGCGACCGTCGTCGATGTGATCCGCGACCTTGACCTCTGCCAGGACCACCGTCATCGCTGCGGCGTAGCGGACGGGTTCGGGGATCGCGTCTTCCGAGGGTAGCCGGAAACAGTTCACGCTGTGGAAGTTGCGATCCCAGTTGTCCGGGGCGTCGATCCCGGCTACCGCTGACAGGACTTCAGCGGCGAAGACCGAATCGAAGTTGAGAAGCAGGCGGGCGCTCTGGCCGTAGCGCGAACCTATCGACTTGCAGGTTCCGCAGTAGTGAAGCCGACGGCGGAGTTTTTCGTCGGGACCGAGAGCACAGGACCGTGAGCGCATGAGGCCGAACATGGTGAGGGTTCTCCGGGCGGGGATCGATTTTGGCGACTATATATATTGATACGGGCCGCGAAACCATCGGCGACGGCAGCGAGTTGGTGGATCAGGAGAAGGCGTGGCCGCACAGAGAGCACAAAGACACAGAGAACACGGAGTCCGGATGGTTGTCGATCTGTGCACTCTGTGCCTCCGTGCTCTCTGTACGGCAACGCCTTTTCCCGTAGGGCCTACTCAGAGCGCCCGAGTGCGAGCTCGAGCGCGGCATCGAGCGTCAATGACCGGCCGCGCGATTCGGCGGCCACCACTTCGGCCGCGGTCATCGCCGCAACGGCCGCTTCGCGCACGCTGGCGAGCTTACGCTCCGTCACCGGCGCTCGAAGCGCTCCGGACCGCTCCCGCTCCGCTATCGACGCTTCGAGCAGAGTGACGGCGACCTTCGAATCGCCTCTTGCTCCCGCGAGCGCGGCGCAGCTCTCGACCAGACGCACGAGATCCTCGCGTGCGCCATCGCGCCGCAGAAGCGTCGCCGCTTCCGAGAGATGCTCCGCGGCAACGCGCCAGTCGCCACGATCGGTGGCTACGCGACCCAACCCGGCGCGCGCAGCAGCTCCAAGTGCTCTTGCGTCAACTCGTCGCGCGACTTCGATGGCTTCCGTGAAGTGGCGCGCGGCCTCGTCTGAATCCCCTACCAGCCGCATCACTTCACCGAGTGTCCCGAGCACCGACGCCACGGCGACGTGGTGACCCGATTCACGCCAGCCCTCGAGACTCTCGCTGAGACGCATCGTCGCTTCTTCGAGATCGTCGGTTCGGTACGCGATCATCCCCAGGCTGTAAACGCCATAGTTGGCTTCGTCTGCAAGTCCCTTTGCACGGCTGAGATCGAGCGCCTCCTGCTGTACCGCTGCCGCCTCGGCGTATTCGCTCATCGACGTGAGGACGACGGCCCGGTAATTGAGTGCTCTGGCAATGGCGGACGGCTCGCCCAGCTTTCGCCGCAACTCGACACATGACTCAATGGCTGACCGCGCGCGTCGATAGTCTCCCGTCGAATGCGCCAGGAGAGAAAGCCCATAGAGCGCGTCATCGCGGGCTTCATCCGTCGCCACACCATCCAGCGAAAGCGCGGCTTCGGTCCAGTCACGCCCCTCCGTGGTGTGTCCTCGCGTGTTCCAGAACATCGCAAGTCCGCCGGCGATTCGCATAGCCGTGTCTGCGTCCCTCGCGGTTCGGATGGTCCAGTCGAGCGCCGCGCGCAGGTTGTCGTGCTCGATCTCGAGCTGATCGTAGACCTCGTGTTGTCGAGGTCCACGAAACTCGGCGCGAAGTCTGGTGACGAGCTCGAGGCACCAGGCTGCGTGCATTGCGAGCCTGACCGACTCGTCGCCGGTCTCGTCGAGTCGCTCGCGGGCATATTCACGTATCGTCTCGAGCATGCCGTACCGAGGATTCGTCTCGGAATCGGCGAAGACCACGAGCGAACGGTCCACGAGTCGCGTCAACAGGTCGAGAAGCGTCAACTCGTCGATGCCTCCGCCAGTGCAGGCGGCTTCGGCGGCATCGAGCGAACATCCTCCCGCGAATACCGACAGCCGGACGAGCAGCGTTCGCTCGTCGTCCGTCAGCATCTCGTAGCTCCAGTCGATCGTCGCCCGGAGTGTCTGATGGCGGGGCAGCGTCGTGCGCGATCCGCCGGTGAGCAGGCGGAACCGGTCCTCCATCCGGTCGAGGATCTGCTCGACCGACAGCACGCGTGCCCGAGCCGCGGCAAGCTCGATGGCGAGCGGAATACCGTCGAGCCGGCGACAGAGCGTGGCCACGACCGCGGCGTTGCGTTCGCCGACGTCGAAGCCGGGTTTCACGAGACGCGCCCGCTCGGCAAAGAGCCGGACCGATTCGTTCGAGAAGAGGTCCGCGATAGACGAGACGGCGCCTGAGACCGGAACGAGGAGCGGCGGCACCGGACGAACCGACTCTCCTTCGACCGCGAGCGGCTCTCGACTGGTGGCGAGTATTCGGATTTCGGGAGCCGAGCGTAGAAGCGCAGTGACGAGCTCTGCGCACGCCTCGATCAGGTGTTCGCAGTTGTCGAGGACCACGAGCGCACGCCGCGATTTCATCCATCCGATGAGCGCGTCGGAGAGTGAATCGCCGGAAGACGTTCGCACTCCGATTGCCGTCGCGACGCTCGCAGGGACAAGCGCCGGGTCGGCGACCGATGCCAGTTCGACGAACCAGACTCCGTCGGCGTATTCGCGTGCGGATTCGGATGCAATTCGAAGCGCGAGTCGAGTCTTTCCGATGCCTCCGGGGCCCGTCAGCGTGAGCAGGCGGCGGCTCGCGAGGGTCCGGCGCGCGGCCGAGACTTCTCGCTCGCGACCGACGAAGCTGGTCGCCTCGACCGGCAGATTGGAAGGAGGCGCAGTGACGATGTCGGCACGACCGCCGATGGTGACGGCGATGTCCGCTCCGGCTTGAGTGATGCTGCCAACGGATTGAACGAGCGGAATCGAGACAGCCAGATCGCGAGAGCCCGCCAGATCTCCCGGTGCAAGCGCTGCCGCGAAGTCGCTTGCCGAGGCGAAACGCTCGGGCGGGTCCTTTGCAAGGGCGCGCAGTACGGCAGTTTCGACTTCAGCGCCAAGTCCCGGCCGAAAGCGACTCGGCGGTTCGGGCGGGTTGTGGACGTGCTGGTAGATGAGGCCTGCGATCGAGTCGGCGACGAACGGCGGGCGGCCCGTCAACATCTCGAAGACCATTCCGCCGAGCGCATATACGTCCGACCGCGGATCCACCGTCCGGCCCTCGCACTGTTCCGGCGACATGTAGGCAGGCGTGCCGATGCGGGCGTTGATGCCCGTCAACGGGTCACGATCCGGATCCGATGCATCGACGAGCTTGGCGACGCCGAAATCGAGGATTTTCGCGACTACTCCGCCTGGCGTCTCGGCGAGGAAGACGTTGTCAGGTTTGACGTCCCGATGAACGACTCCGGCACGATGGGCCGCGTCGAGCGCGGCACTGATCTGCGTAGTGATCGCGACGACAGTCTCGATCGGAAGTGCTCCGTGCTGGCGCATCTCGGCCCGCAGGGAACGCCCTTCCAGGTACTCCATGACGAGGTACGTGCCGGCGTCGGGCGCAATGCCGAAGTCATAGACAGTGACGATGTTCGGATGCCGCAGTCTGGCAACGGCGACTGCTTCGCGCTTGAACCGCTCGACCGCCGAGTCCTGCGACTGGTACTTGCCGAGTACGACCTTGATGGCCACTGGGCGGTCCAGGCCGGATTGTCGGGCCAGGAAGACGGCACCCATTCCTCCGGTGCCGATGAGCGATTCGATCGCGTACTTGTTGTCGAGGACTGAGCCGATACCGAATTCGGCTTGATGGCCGGTCGACGCGTCGCCGGAAGTGACCGTGACGATAGCTGCAGCATCCGTTACCGGTGCCTCGGCGCGAGTGCGCTCGTGCTGACGCGCGAAAAGCAGCGCATCGACGTGCGACCGGAGAGCGACGTCGTCGGAACAGGTGGCGTCAAGGAAAGCCTTTCGTTCGGCCACCGGTCGCTCGAGCGTTCGTCGGAACAACTCTTCGACTTCGTTCCACCGATCGGGGTTGATTTCGGGGGGCATATGGTTTGCCAGGCTAAACCCGGGCGCGACTCCCAGAGCGCCGATCTTCCGATGACCCGCGCCGAGGGTACCACGGCCGCGCATGGCGGCTCCCGGAGAACTTTTTCACAATTCGTTATTGACAGCTTCCTTTGCCGAAGCTATAGTCCGCCGCTTGCGCCACACCAGCTATTTGGTTCTGAAGTGCGGAGGCGGGTTGAGCGCAAGAACGGGTCTTCTGGACCCGGCAGGTACTTGAGAAGAAATTGTGGCGTAACAGGGCCGCGGTCACCCGCGTTCCCGGCGTCCCACACGTGGTACTCATCCAAGGGGTTCTCCCCGACGAAAGCCACGCCACAGCAAAACTCGGGCGATCGAGGACGCCAATCCGCACGGTTTGCAGGACATCCTCGGAGCACATTTCGAAGAGACAGGAATTCGGGAGCCGACCCGCAGATGCGGGAAGGCCCTTTGCGCGCTTGTCGCGTCTGAAGGAGCGAAGGAACGTGCCGACACTAAGCCAATTGGTTCGCAAGGGCCGCACGAAGATCACGACGAAGACCGCGAGTCCCGCGCTGCAGAGCTGTCCGCAGAAGCGCGGCGTCTGCACGCGCGTCTACACGCAGACCCCGAAGAAGCCGAATTCGGCGCTTCGCAAGGTCGCTCGCGTACGTCTGACGAACGGCATTGAAGTGACCACGTACATTCCCGGCATCGGCCACAACCTGCAGGAGCACTCGATCGTGCTGATCCGCGGGGGCCGTGTGAAGGATCTTCCGGGTGTCCGCTATCACGTCGTTCGCGGCACGCTCGACTCCGCCGGAGTCGCCAATCGTAAGCAGTCGCGCTCGAAGTACGGCGCAAAGCGCCCGAAGGAAGGCAAGGTCGCCGCTGGCAAGGCGAAGAAGTGAAGTAAGGGTACGGCCCAGGAGACGAACGTATGCCGAGACGCAGAGTAGCAGCCAAGCGAGAGGTCCTGCCGGACCCGATCTACAATTCGCAGCTCGCGACGAAGTTCATCAACGGACTGATGTGGCAGGGCAAGAAGTCGGTCGCCGAGGGCATCTTCTATGGTGCTCTGACCGAAATCAATTCGCGCACGGGCGACGACCCGCTCAAGGTCTTCAAGAAGGCGATGGACAACGTGAAGCCCCGCGTCGAGGTCAAGAGCCGGCGTGTTGGCGGTTCCACGTACCAGGTGCCGATCGAAGTCGGCCAGATGCGCGGACAGTCGCTGGCGATCCGCTGGCTCGTCTCGTATGCGCGTGCTCGTAATGAGAAGTCGATGCGCGAGCGGCTGGCGCAGGAAATCATGGACGCGGCGGCGAGCCGCGGAAACGCTGTCAAGAAGCGCGAGGACACGCACCGAATGGCTGACGCCAACAAGGCGTTCGCGCATTACCGGTGGTAGGAGCTCCGTGAGGACACCGGGCGGCCTATTTGTCGCCCGGATGGACTCTCCTGGATCGTCGATTTTTTATGAAACCGTCATCTCTAAACACATTCCGGAATATCGGCATCATGGCCCACATCGATGCCGGCAAGACGACGACGACCGAGCGCATCC
>CAZQBW010000156.1:4080-11946 GCA_964591515.1 uncultured Clostridia bacterium | reverse complement strand
AAGGCTCTCGGGTTCCAGCGCGGCACGATCGCGTGGCTCTGCGTCGGAGAGGCTCTGCTTCTGGCCATCGTCGGCGCCGGACTTGGCGTCGGTGGCGCGGCGCTGCTCTATAATCTGTTCGACCTCAGCCTCCTCATTCCATACTTCTCGCAGTTCGTTCCCTCACCCGAGGCGCTCGTCACGGTGTTCGTCGGTGCCATCCTCGTCGGGATCGCGAGCGTCGCCTACTCGGCGTGGCGCGTGTCCAACCTCACCATTGCCGAAGCCCTCCGGAGAGTCGAGTGAGCGCGCTTCCGATCAAGTACAACATCCGGAACGTGTTCGTCCGGAAGGGCACCACCTTTGCAACCGCCGTCAGTATCGGCATCACCGTTGCAGTGTTCCTGATGGTGATGGCGCTTGCGCGCGGCATCGACCTGACGCTGCAGTCGAGCGGCGAGCCGCTCAACCTCATCGTGCTGCGTGAGGGCGCGTCGGCCGAGCTCGTCAGCGACATCGATCAGGCGAAGTTCGACGCCATTCGATTCCTGGACGGCGTCGCGACCGAGAACGGCGAGCCACTCGCGGCGCCCGAAGCGATCACGCTCATCTATCGGCCGCGCAAGGGACAATCGCAGGGTGCAAACGTGACGATTCGCGGCGTCGGCCCGCAGTCGAATTCGCTGCGTTCGGGGTTCAAGGTTCAGAAGGGCCGCACGTTCGAGCCGGGTCTCGCCGAAGCCATCGTCTCGCAGCGCATCGCCGACCGCTTCCAGGCGCTCGACATCGGCGACAAGTTCAAGATCCAGAGCTCGGAGTTCACGGTCGTCGGCATCTTCGACGCGGGCGGCAAGGCGTTCGAGTCTGAGATCTGGGTCGACATCAATACGCTGAAAAACGCGACGAACCGTCCGTCCTACTCGTCGATCCTGCTTCGCGTGACCGATTCGGCGGCACTGGAATCCGTTGCCGCGCGGATCGCCGACGATCAGCGGTTGCAGCTCAAGGCGACGCCCGAGCTCAAGTGGTACGACGAACAGGCGGGTGTGAACTCCGGCGCCATCAAGGGGCTCGGCATCTTCATTGCCGCCATCATGGCGATCGGAGCCGGGTTTGCCGGAATGAACACGATGTACGCGGCCGTGGCGAACCGGACGCAGGAGATCGGCACGCTGCGTGTGCTTGGCTTCGGCCGGCTCAGCATCCTCGTTTCGTTTGTGCTCGAGTCCGTGGCGATCGCGGTTCTCGGGGCCGCCCTCGGCGTGATCCTTGCCTTGCCGCTCAACTTCGTCACGACGGGAACGAACAACTTCTCGAACTTCAGTGAGATCGCTTTCAACTTTCGGGTCACTTGGGACCTCATTGCCATTGCCTTGGGCTTTGGCGCCGGCATTGGCCTGTTCGGCTCGCTGTTGCCGTCGATTCGCGCGTCACGCTTCAAGATCGTCGACGCGTTGCGCGAGACCTGATCCCCGACAACATCCCGCTGCGGGAGTGTGACTCCGCAACTAGACGACGAACACGACGATGTCCGACTCGAAACAGTCCCTCGACGAGCGCCTGAAGAGCCTTCGCATCGACCGCGGAGGCACGGCGGCCCGCAAGCGCGGCGTGCCAAAGCTCGCTCTTCTCGCGATGTCCGTCGTTCTCGTCCTGTTGGCCGGCGGCGCCTTCTGGTTCTTGTCCGGGCCGGCGACCGTGGGAGTCGCGGAAGCGAAACTCGACTCGGGCGCCGGAGCCGCCGCGGGCGAGACCGTGCTCACGGTGAGCGGTTACGTCATAGCGGCCCACCGCATCGCCGTGGGTTCGAAGGTCCTCGGTCGCGTCGCGTGGATTGGCGTCGACAAGGGCGACCGCGTCGAGCAGGGGCAGATCCTCGTGCGGCTGGAAGACTCGGAGTTCCGCGCGCAGGTCGCGCAGGCTCGCGGGAGTCTGGCCGCGGCGCAGGCCCGGCTCGACGAACTGCGGGCCGGGTCGCGGCCGCAGGACAAGCAGATGGGTCGCGCCGCCGTCGCCGAGGCCGAAGCGAACCTCCGGGACGCCGAGCTAGAGCTCGACCGGCTCGAGAAGCTGTTCAAGGCCGGAGTTGCGGCGCGTGCCGAGCTCGACCGGGCAACCGCGCGTCGAGACGTTGCGCGTGCGCAGCTGGACAACGCCCGGCAGTCGAGCTCGTTGACCGACACCGGTCCGCGTGCCGAGGTCATCCGCGCGGCCGAGGCCGAGGTCGCGCAGCTGAAGGCCGCACTCGACTACGCCGAGACCCAGATCTCGAACACGGTCATCGTCGCGCCGAGCTCCGGGACGATTCTGCAGCGAATCGTTGAGGTCGGGGAGATGGTAAGCCCGCAGTCCTTCGGAGATTCGGGGACGCGCACCGCAGTCGTCTCTCTCGCCGATCTCAACGACCTGCAGATCGAGCTCGACATCAGTCAGGCGGACTTCGCGAAGCTGAAGATGGGCCAGAAGGCCGAAATCGTTCCGGAGGCGTATCCGGACCTGCGCTACACGGGCTTTATCGAAGAGATCGCGCCGGAGGCCAATCGTGCGAAGGCGACGGTCCAGGTCAAGGTGAAGGTCGACAATCCCAACGAGCAGCTGCGGCCCGAGATGAACGCGCGCGTCAACTTTCTTGCGCCTGAGAAAACGCTCGACGTCGCGCCGGTGGCGTCGCGCGTCCTTGTTCCCGCGGCAGCGATCGTCCGGCGGGGGGATGCGGATTGCGTGTTCGTGGTGAAGGGCGGCCGGGTAGAGATGAGGACGATTCGCCGTGGCGAGGTCACCGGGGACAACGTCGTCATCCTCGACGGACTGTCGGGCGGCGAACAGGTGGTGACGACGGGCGCCGAATCGCTCGACGACGGAGATCGTGTCCGCATCGCCGGACAATGAAGGAGACGAACGGCATGGCTGATCTGGCTGGAAAGATCCGGGGCGTGACGAAGCTCTACACTCGCGACGGCTTCGACGTGCTCGCGCTCGACAACGTCGATCTCGACATTCCGGAGGGCGACTTCGTCGCGCTGATGGGTCCGTCGGGTTCGGGCAAGTCGACGCTGCTGAACCTGCTGGCGGGGATCGATCGTCCGACGAGTGGCGATGTCGCCGTGATGGGCACGGCGCTCGGCAACCTTTCGGAGAGCCAGCTGGCGTCGTGGCGCAACCGTCACGTCGGGTACATCTTCCAGTCGTTCAATCTCATTCCCGTGCTGACGGCCTACGAGAACGTCGAGTTGCCGTTGCTGCTCACCGACCTGAAGAAAGCCGATCGCAAACGGAGCGTGGAGACCGCCCTCGATCTGGTCGGACTGGCAGACCGGATGGATCACCGGCCGAAGCAGCTCTCCGGCGGTCAGGAGCAGCGTGTCGCCATCGCCCGCGCCATCGTGGTCGATCCCGACGTCATTCTCGCGGATGAGCCGACCGGGAATCTCGACGCCAGATCAGGCGAAGAGGTCATGTCGATCCTCACGACCCTCAACGAGAAGCTCACGAAGACGATCGTGATGGTGACGCACGACCCGCACGCCGCAGCGTTTGCCAAGCGCCAGCTGCACCTCGAAAAAGGCGTCCTCGTCGAGAACGTTGGGAAGAGTTGACAGGGATTGCAGGATTTCAGGCAGAGGCGCTGCCGTACAGAGGGCACAGAGTCACGGAGATCACGGAGAACCAGATTTGTCAGAGCTCCGTGATCTCCGTGACTTTGTGCTCTTTGTACGGCAACGCCTCTCTACTGAAACATCGGCGATTCTCTCAACTCTCCATCGCGAAGCCCTGCACGTCGTCGATGCGCACGAAGAGTCGATCGTAGATGCCCGTCGGCAGATGGTTCGAGTAGTGCTCGACGCTGCAGCCCTCGATCTCGAGCACGTCCGGATCGATGGTGACACGACTCGTATTCTCGACTCGTTGATCTGCCATCCGGTTCGTCTCGCCGAACGCCGCGGCAGAGACATTGCCCTTCACGACTCCGAACGAGGTGTAGAGGATCACGCTCGCCCGCCGTGACGGGTCGATGTCGACCGCGGATCGGATCGTCGTGAAGAGCGCGTCGCTCAGGCGAACGCGCGTCGGGTTGCCGCTGTCAATTGCAGCCATATGCTAAGTGCTTCCCACGGCGCGGACGTAGCTTCGCACGCCGGCAGTCAATGAACTTGCGATCCGCTGGCGGAACGCCGGTGTTCGCAACCGGTTCTCGTCTTCAGGGTTGGAAACGAACGACACCTCGACGAGCACGCTCGGCATACGGGCGCCGCGAAGGACCGCGAAGGACGCGTGCTTGATGCCCCGATCGCGCGCTGCCTTGGGATTTTTCGCGCTTATCCCGCGGACCAGGCTTCCCTGCACGTGGCCAGCCAGCGCTCGCGACGACGCGCCGAATCCGACGGACGCGTAGACCTGCGACGCCCGCTTCGCCTTCGTCAGCTCAGGATCGGCCTCGCCTTCCTTCTTGACGGCGTTCGGATCGAGCACGAACGTCTCGACGCCCGAAGTCTCCTTGGACTGGCTTGCGTTGGCGTGCACCGAGATGAAGAGGTCGGCGTTGCGCGCGTTCGCAATGGCCGTGCGCTCTTCGAGCGAGACGAAGCGATCGCCGTCTCGGGTCAGGATGATCTCGACGCCGGGCAGTTCCGCGCGAAGCGAGGCGCGCAGTCGCCGTGCAATGTCGAGGCAGACGTCTTTCTCCGAAAGGCCCCCGGGCCCGATCGTGCCCGTGTCGTGCCCGCCGTGCCCGGGATCGATGACGATGCAGTGCACGGGCCGCGGGCCAGCGAGAGCATCGGGAATGGCCTCGGGACCGATTGGCGCCGGCGGCGCCACGATGTCGGGCGCGGACGCCGCGTCCGGCGCAAGTTTCGACACGTCGACGCCACCCGGTACGCCGCCGGGAAGTCGCGGATCCAGCGACGGACGCGCCCCGGGCACTCCGGTGATGCGGGGCGTGACTCCGCGAAGATCGATGATCAGGCGATTCGGGTCTTCGAGAAGGAACGCACCGGCGCTCTCGAGTGTCGCGACATCGAGCGTGATGGCCACGCCATCTCCGAACTGCTCGACGCGCATCTGCCTGAGCAGGCTGCCGCGCACGGTCGCAAGGCGGCGTCCCAGCAACGAGTCCGACAACTCGACGCCGGGCAGTCGATAAGTCACGCGCGCGCCATCCCGCTGCTCGCGATACGCCGCCGGACGGCTCAGATCGACGACGATGCGCGCGTAGTCCGGTCCTGCAAACGACCGGATGTTGACGACACGCACGCTGTCGGATCCCGCGCTTTCGGCGGTTCGCGCAATCTCCGCGCCAGGTGCGACCACGGTACCGATGATGTCCGTTCCCGCGGCTCCGCCGGACGAGGCGGGATCCAGGCGGGCGAGGTTCGCTTCGGCCTCACGTCCCGAGACCGACTGGGGAAAACGACGCGCGAGGTCCCGATAGGCAGCCGTTGCGCCGTCGATGTCCTGAAGCTCGTATTCGTAGGTCTCCGCGATCGAGACGAGCGCTTCACCCAGAAACGGACTGTCAGGACGGTCGATGACGAGCTGTCGATATATGTCTATCGCCTGTTCGAAGAACCGGGCGTCGCCGGTTCGCAATGCCATTTCCCGCGTCAGGTCGGCCATCCGCATTCGAGCGCGGTCACGGAGATCGGCGTTTCCCCCGAGCTCCGTCACTTGCCGGAAGAGGTCGATTGCGCGGGGATACTCCTCCGGTGACCGTTCCTCGAAGGGACGCTGCTTGATGCGCGCTTCGGCCGAGGCACCGTCGGCGAAGATCTGTTCGGGAAGCGAGAGGTCGTGCGCTTCGACCCTACCCGCGTGCAGCGCCGGTTCGATGCTCGTCCAGAAGCCCAGCACGAGCGCGACCAGCACGGCCGGAATTGCCTTTCGCGAGAGCCTCAAGCGTCGACTCCTGTCAGGGGCGGCCGTCGAATTCGAGCGTGGCGCCTGACGAGCACGGCATCGCGCCGAGCTCGCGGCCCCGGTGTCAGTAGATGTTGGACAGGCTGTCCGTTCCGCGATCGTCGGAGGAGGCGACCGCAGCGAGCTGGATCTCTTCGCGATCCTTTTCGGTGATCATCGACTTGCCGTAGACCACCTGGTAATGGCGCTTCGTCTTGCCGTAGTAGCGCGACGAAATGACCTTCACGTAGTTCTGCGTTTCGCGAATCTGGGGCACCCGATATCCGTCGCGGATCACTCGGTACTCGCCCGCATTGTAGCCGGCGAGCGCGAGCTCGACGTTGCCCCGGAACAGGTCGAGCAGAAACCTGAGGTACTTCGTGCCGGCGTCGATGTTCTGCCTCGGATCGAAGATGTCGGTGACGCCGAAACGACGCGCCGTGCCGGGCATGAGCTGCATGTAGCCACTCGCGCCCTTGGGCGAGACGGCATTCTTCTTGAAGCTAGACTCCTGCTGCATCACGGCGAAAACGAGTTTCGGGTCGACGCCGTGCTTCGTCGCGGACTCGACGATGTAACGGTCGATCTCGGGCGAACCGGTCGACTGCCCGCCGAGCGTCGGATCCCACACTCCCGTTCCGATCATCGAGTTGGTCATCGTCTCGGTCAGCGCACGCGGATCGATACCGCCACCGCGCATGGTCGGATTCGCCGCGCTATCTGGCTCCTCGACGGGGCGAATGCCGACGGCATTCATCGTCGGGACGTCCTCGAAGACCGGCTCCTCGGCCACCGTCTCTATGACGGAGGGCTCGTCCGCAGTTGGCTCGGCGACGGTCACGATCGCCTCCGCGCCTGTCGAAGGCGGCCCTCCACTCCCGGTTGGAGTCTGGGCCGAGGTCGTTGTCGCGGCGACCAGGCAGCAGGCGAACAAACCGATTGAAAGCGTCAGCGAACGCATCCAGCGACCTCCACAAGACAGTTGCGCGAGCTGTTCAGTCCCGGTGAGCCTGGCGCCATCGCCAGCAGGATGAACGTGCTGCCAGCGACGAGCGGACAGCATTCCGATTCGCAGTGTAGGAAATGCCGTTACCCCTTGTCAATCATGGGTTTCGAGGTTTGTTTGGGGGTGGGGCGTTTCGCCTCGTTCTTCTTCTCAGTGCCTCTGTGTCTCAGTGTCTCTGTGTGCGTAGCTCTTCAGACGCTTCGCACACAGAGGCACAGAGTCACGGAGACACTGAGACATAGAGGCTATGCTCGGATCACCACGTCGCCCGCGATGCCTCCAAGGTCGATGACCTGGTGGTCGCGGCACTCCGGGTCCAGGGTGTCGGCAAGGTCCTCCACGAGTCCGTAACCCGTCAGCACGAGGTACGAGAACACGTTCAACACTCGCTCCTGCAGCACGTCATTCGGATGAAGGAATGCCTCGGCCATTTCCAGCCGCCGACGCAGCGTCTCGTCCCGTCCGGCTGCGGCACGGATGAACCGGTTACGCAACTTGTTTAGCTGGTAGAACATCTTGCGTCTGCTGCCATCGAGCGAAGCCGCCAGGGTCGGATCCGATGCCTCGAGCGCGGCCCGCAGGTGATCGAGATCGCGGGCCAAGTTCGATTCAGTGTCATCGAAGAGCGCCGCTGTAGAGCCCTCGAGCGAGCGCTCGACGATGTGTCGCATCCGGGTTTCGCGGTCGCCGACGAGCTCTTCCAGTGACAACCCGTAGCGCTCGAGCGTCTTGAAGCTGTCGCGATCCACGATCGTTACGCTTGCCCGCGGCACGATGACGGGCATCGGCCGGTCGAGAATCGCGTAGACCGGATGGATCTGCGCGAAGTACGCGACCTCAGCCGGACCGCCCACATAGCCGACCGTCGGCAGCAGCGTGTCCTGCACCACGGGCCTGAGCGTCACGTTCGGGCTGAGCCGCTCGGGCTCGGACTCTGCGAACTCGAGCAATTCCTCTTCCGAGTAAGACGCATCGTGCGATTTCAG
>CAZQBW010000156.1:0-3980 GCA_964591515.1 uncultured Clostridia bacterium | reverse complement strand
GTCGGAATAGATCGTCCGGGGCAGTTTCTCGAACAGCTCGTCGACCCATTGACCGATCTCGGCGCACAGGGTGACGTGACCGACCGGGCGATCCGGCTCGTAGGCGCACGGCTCGACGCGAACGGTCGCGAGGCCAGTGCCGCGAGCGGCCACAGTCGTGTGGTTGACCTCTTCGAAGTCGTGGTCCTCGCTGGCGATCCAGAAGACCGGCACCGCGGGCGTTCCGCGCTCTCGCAACCTCGCCGCAAGCTCAATCGCCGTCAGCGCCTTGTAGATGGTGAAGAGAGGCCCGCCGAAGAGGCCGGCCTGCTGTCCCGTCACCACCGCCACCGCGTCCCGGTGCCTGAGAAGGTCGATGTGCTCGAAAGTCCGTTCCGATGAACCGAAGAGACGGTTCTGTCCTGCCAGCACATCCGCGACACGATCCCGGTTCAGCGCTCGAGCCGCGACATCCGGCGCGATCCGCTCGAGCGACCGAACTCCATCCCATCGATGCTCGAAGAAGCGGTCGACGAGCTCGGGAGCGTACGCATAGTCCGCCTGGAGCGCCGACGTCTTCGGAAGTGACGTGAAAGGAACGGCTCTGGTGAGCTGAACCGGCGACGGAACGCGGGATTTCGTCATATTTTTCTCGACGCGGGAAGGAGAAGCCCCGTATCGGCCAATACCGTTTCGATGTGCCGCACCGCCGACGGGTCGAAGGCGAGCGGCGGTCGACACACGCCCCCGCGCAAGCCGCGAACTGTCATCGCGGCCTTCAGACCGCCGAGTCCGTACGGAGCGAGAAGGTCAGAGAGTCGAAGCAGGAGGGCTGCCGCCCGACGGGCGGTATCAAGTTCGCCCGCCGCGAATGCACGGTGCGCCGCCACCGCTACTTCCGGAGCAACTGCCGCGATCGCGAGGATCGAACCGCGCACTCCGGCGGCGAGAGCAGGAAGAACCGCCCGACCACTGCCGCTGAACACGCGGAAGCTCTCGTTCGACCGCTCGACGCGATCGAAGAGCATTGCCACGTCACCGGAACTGTCCTTGATGCCGAAAATGCGTGGATGACGTCCGAGCTCGGCGCCGAGCTCGGACGAGATCTGCACCCCGGTGAGCGCCGGCATTGCATAGAGAATGACGGGAATGGCGGAAGTGTCCGCGACTTCGCGGTAATGACGGCCGAGCGCATCGGGGGTCATCTCGCTCTTGTAGTAGTGCGGAGTGAGCACGAGCGCGAGATCGGCGCCGAGATCCGCAGCCCGAGCCGTCGCTCGAATCGTCGCCGCCGTCGTCGGGCGACCCGTTCCAACGAGCAGCCGCCGCCCGGACGGTACCGCCGCTCGCGCAACTGCGATGAGCGCGTCAGACTCGTCATCGTCGAGGTGGATCGCCTCGCCGGTCGTACCGAGCACGAGAATCCCATCCACTCCGGCATCGAGCCATTGCCCGATGTTGTAACGGAGGGCATCGCTGTCGACCGCACCGTTCGCAAGGAAAGGCGTCGGCGCCGCCACGAAGACCATTCGATCAGAGCCCAACCCGGTGCCACCTCCTCCAGCGCGCCTGCATGCTACGAGGAGCGCGCGCGAAAGTTTAGCCGATGACTTGCCAATGACCGACATGACGTCGGGCGCTCTCCGGAAGAGAACGTCCGACGGACCGATTCGTCAGGCTACTTTCGAAAGACGGAATCCGGAATGGCGACATTGGTCCTGACGGCCTTCGTCGTCAGGACGACGTTGCCGTTTGCGACGTTCGACACGGTCACACGGAACGGCATCATCACTCCGTCCGCCATGCGGTAGTCCTCGAACACGACTGTCGACGGCATTCCGGAGTTCGTCGTGTCGTCCCATTCCACCGACTCGCGGCGTACCACCATGAACGTCTTCGTCGAGTAGTACTCGGTGATCGCATTGCCGCTTGGCGGCGTCTTGACGACCACGTAGCAGTCCTCGTCGCCGACCTTCTGCTTTCTTGCGACGACGACCTTCGTGTAGAGCGTCTTCCATTCGAGAGGCTCGTAGAACCTCCCCTCGACCTTGACGTCCTCGAGTCGCTTGCCCGTCAACGTCGACTCGGGAGCGAAGCTGATCTGTTCTCCGCCAGATTCGCCGTCGAAGTAGTTCCGAATGGTCGCGATCGTCTTGCCGAAGGCCTCGAGACGCAGATCGGACGCTGCCATCGCGGGGGCTTTCGACCATACGGTGCCTGTGCCGGTCAGCCCCTGGTTCTCGAGGTTGATTTCGACGGTTGCCTCGGACGACGTCCTGGACCGAATCGCGGCCTCGCCTCCCATCGCCTCGATGTGCTTCGCCATCAACTCGTCGATCGTGATCCCAACCGGTTCGCTGACGGCGCGGGTGAACTCGAACGTCCCCTGCGGCTGCTTGATGCTGAAGCCCGTCACCGCACTCGCGCCGTCACGCTTGAACGTGATTTCGAATGCGGGCGGCAGGTTGGCGAGCGAGAAGACGTCCTTCGAGATCGGCTGAAGTGCGTATGGCGGCTGTCCGGCAACCACGAGCGAGATCTTTCCGTCCACCTTCTCGACGTCGCACCGACCGGCCCCGCCCGGTCCCGTGTACTGGCCGATCAGGTCCTCGGTGACGGTTCCCGTCGGCGCCCTGGGAGCAACAGCCTCCCCGGCGTCCGCAGGGGTTCCGGTGGCGGCGGCGGTGTCGGTCGATCCGACAATGTTCGACCAGATCGTCTCCATCGCGAAGTTACCCAGCGGCGATGCAGTGACGTTGGTCAGGAGGACGAACCCGAGCTTCTGGTCCGGCATCAGCGCGACCTGCGCGTTGAACCCGTCGATGTTGCCGCCGTGCTCGACGACCTTGTGCCCCTGCCAGTCGCGCAGAAACCAGCCGAGACCGTATGCGGTCGTGCCGGCGATCTTCATCTGGGGAGCGACGATCTGCTCGAAGCCCTTCTCGGACACGAGGCGCTTGCCGTCGCGCACGCCGCCGCCGAGCATCAGCCGCACCCACTCGGCCATTTCATTCGCGCTCGAGTTGATGCCGCCGGCCGCCGCCATCGTCTCGATGTCGCGGGTCGGAAGCATTTTCAACTCCTTCGTCGCGAAGTTGTAGTTGTAGCCGAGCGAGTGATCCTTCGAAGCCTGCA
This sequence comes from uncultured Clostridia bacterium, assembly GCA_964591515.1. Classification (GTDB taxonomy): domain Bacteria; phylum Acidobacteriota; class Blastocatellia; order UBA7656; family JADIYM01; genus JADIYM01. The sequence continues at coordinate 866 of CAZQBW010000156.1, read as the reverse complement.
TGGCCTTGATCGTCCATACGGTGCGGGTCATCCCGAGCGGCCTGAGGATCCGCCTGGTGACGAACGATTCCCACGGCGTTCCCTGGACCCGCCCGACGATCTCGCCGGCGGCCATGAACATCACGTTCTGATACTGGAACTTTTCGCCGAGCTTCGCGGTCGGCTTGGACCTGGCGGCAACCTGGATGATCTCGTCGCGGCTCAGCTTGCCCGTGATCCACGCGAGATCGGTGCGATTGAGGCCGGACCGATGCGAGAGCAGGTCGCGAATCGTGATCTTCGCGTCCGCTTCGGGGTCCTGGAGCTTGAAGAACGGGAGGTACTTCTTCGGAGCGTCCTCGAGCGAGAGCTTGCCGTCGTCGGCGGACATCACGACCGACATCGCGGTGAAGGCCTTCGTCGACGAGCCTATTGCGAACAGCGTCTCAGGCGTCACCGGAAGTTTCTTCTCGACGTTTCGCAGGCCCAGCCCTTTCACGTAGACGACCCGGTCGTCCTTGACGATCGCAATCGAGACGCCCGGAATGCCGAGCTCCTGCCGCTTTGCGTCGATGGCCTTCTCGATTGCTGCGAGCTGGGCATCTAGGCTTGGCGCAGCGGCCTTAGCCGCCACGGGTGCAGGAGCCGGAGCCGACTGGGCGCGAACGGCATTCGGACCGTCGATCGGCGACAGGAGAGCCGTCGAGAGGAGCAGTAGCAGCAGGCGTTTCATCGAGGTCATCTCCGGGGCGTAGTCGGGAATGCCGGTCAATACGACGGAATGCGCAGCACGGGTTTCATGAAGCCACAATTGAAGCATCCAAAGTCGGGAAAAGGCGTAGCCGTGCAGAGAGCACAGAGTCACAGAGGGCTCGGAGTGAAATTCT
>CAZQBW010000155.1:0-11953 GCA_964591515.1 uncultured Clostridia bacterium | reverse complement strand
ACGTTCACGCAGTGGTCATCCGGAATCCCGGCCGTTATTGCCTGCCACGACGCGCCGCCATCGTGCGTCCGGTACACGTAAGGCCGGAAGTCGTCGAGGCGGTGCCGGTCCACGGCGATGTACGCCGTCTCGGCGTCGTGGTGGGAGGCGTCTATGATGCCGACCTTGGACCAGCCCGTCAGCGCCGGCGGCGTTATGTCATTCCAGGACGTCCCTTCGTCCCGGGTTCGCAGCACGCGGCCATCGTCGGTGCCAACCCAGATGTCGCGGTCGGCCACCCTCGATGGTGCAATGGCGTAGATGACGCCGTGCCGGTTGCCCTCCCGCGGACGCAGCGCGGCGGTCACCGGATCTAGGTTGGACGGAACTCCGGGGTCTTCGCGAGTCAGGTCCGGACTGATCACGGTCCAGTGATCGCCCCCGTCTTCCGTGCGGTAGAGCCGCTGGTTGGCGAAGTACAACACACGAGGATCGCGGCGCGAGAAAACGAGGGGAAGGGTCCAGGTTTCACGCGGTACTTCCAGATTGGCAATCATCGGGTCGACCGATCGCGTCTGTTGCGTCTTCGTGTCCAGCCGGTCGACACGACCGCCGTAGATGATGTCAGGATTTTTGGGGTCGGGCGCGATGTTGTCGCTTTCGCCTCCGGCCGTCGTTTCCCGGAAATTGGTAAGGTTGATGCCGCTGTAGTTGTTCGTACGGCTCGGAACGCCGGCCGCGCCCGAGTCCTGCTGCGACCCGTACACCCAGTACGGGAATCGGGTGTCCGTGATGACGTGGTAGAACTGCGCCGTCGGCTGGTTGTACCAGGAGCTCCACGTCCGTCCGTTGTTGAGCGACACGACGGCGCCCTGATCCGTCCCGAGAATCCGCCGTTCCGGGTTCACCGGATCGATCCAGAGCTGGTGATAGTCGTCGCCCCCGGGCGCACCTTTCACCGGAGTGAAGGTCTCTCCGGCATTCGCGGACCGATAGAGGTTGATGTTCGCCGAGAACACGACGTCGGCATTCCCGGGCTCGACCGTGACTCCTCCGAAGTACCAGCCTCGCGACCAGACCCGACCGTCGGCGCACGCCCGAACCCAGGTCGAACCGCCGTCGTCGGATCGGTAGATGCCTCCCGCCTCGGCATCGATGACGGCATAGACTCGCTGCGGCCGCGACGGCGCCACCGCGATGCCGATGCGTCCGGGTGACGCGGGCAATCCGTTGCCGCGAAGCTCGGTCCAGGTGTCGCCGCCGTCGGTCGACTTGAAGAGACCGGTACCTGGGCCGTTCGACGGCGGATAGATGCTCCACGGCGTCCGGCGCGTCTGCCAGAGCGCCGCGTAGACTGTTCTCGGATTCCCCGGCTCGAGCGCGATGTCGACAGCTCCCGTGTTGTCGTCCCTGCCGAGGACTTTCTGCCAGGTCGCGCCGCCATCGCGTGACCGGAAGACTCCGCGTTCGGCGTTCGGCCCGTAGGGGTGCCCCAACGCGGCCACCCAGACGAGGTTCGGGTCAGCCGGGTCGACGACGACCCGGGCGATCTGCTGCGAATCCCTGAGTCCGATGTGCGTCCAAGTCTTTCCGCCGTCGGTCGACTTGTACATCCCGTCGCCCTGCGCGATGTCACTCCGCATGTCGGCCTCGCCGGACCCGACATAGATGGTCGAGGGACGCGAAGGCGCAATTGCGATCGCCCCGATGGAACCAATCGGCTGCCCGTCGAAGATCGGCTGCCACGTGCGGCCAGCGTCTAAGGTTTCCCAGACACCTCCGTTGACCGAGCCGAAATAGAAGTGATTCGGCTCGCCGGGCACGCCCGTTACCGCAAGCACCCGGCCCCCACGGAACGGTCCGATCATTCGCCAGTGCAGCTCCTGAAATCGGGACGGATCGACGGTCGCCGGGACGACAGCCGGGACGAGCAGCAACAGGAGCGAAGCGACCAACAGGCGAGCGGTCATGGGCACCTCCGGGCGGCAGACGTGAACTCGATCGACGAAGCACTATAAGCCGGTTCACGGTCGCTGCGGGACTGCAGAAGTAGAAGGGCCACGGATCACACGGATCTTACGGATTGGCACGGATCCGAGTCTCTTCTTCAGATCCGTGCAAATCCGTTGGATCCGTGTGATCCGTGGTCCTTCTTCATTAGACCACCAGCTCACCAGGGCGGCACCGACACGACGTGCGACCACTTCATCTCGACCGGGTTCGAGAGCGTTCCCCACGGAAGGGTCTGCACCGGGGCGAGCGGCTCCGCCTGTTCGGCCTCCGACTGCGCTGCCGTCCGCACGTAGCCCGTCATCCCTTCGCCCGTTTCCTTGTCGTAGAAAAGCAGCCGGTCGCCGCACGCCGTGACGCTCGTCCACCCGACCCGTTGGACGCTGTACTGCCAGAGCGGCTGCCAGCTCCATGGCGGCCAGGGTGCCACGCGTCCGACGAAGACACCGAGCGGGTTGAAGTCGCCGATCCGGTAGACGCCTGTCGAAGCGTTGTAAAAGAGGATTCCGTGTCGCGAATCGACGATGTGCGTCCACCCGGTCGAAAGTGTGTTGTTCCGCACCGTCTGGAAGTTGATCTTCGTGACGGTGCCCGAAGCGTTGACGACCGGCGTCAGACGGCACGAAGCGCTTGCTCCGTTGCCTGCACAATAGAAGACCAGGAATCCCGGGACGCTGACGATGTGTGTCCACCCCGGTCCCAGGCCATATGCGGTCCACCCCGTGAACTCGAGCGTGGATGGCGAGATCTGAGTCGCCACACAGACGCTGTCCGAGGAGCGGTAGAGGACGAGGATATCCCCGTGCCAGACGACGTGTGTCCATCCTGCGTAGACGCCCGAGTAGGAGGCAACGGTCGTGAAGCGCCCCGACAGGCCGACCGTGCCAATGGCAGCCGCCCCGGTGCCCGAGTTATAGAAGAAAGTGAATCGGGGACCGGCGGCAATGTGGGTCCACTGTGCGAAGCCCACCGGGTAGTCCTGCAGCGTGCCGACCTCGTACGCGTCGTTGATCGACGACGTCCGCCCGGCGAGCGAGTTGTGGTCGTACGAGACCATTTTCCACCTGTCGTGCGCGCCGTTGTAGATGAGCGCGCGACCGTGGTACTCGCCCTCAACGAAATAGTCCGGATAGCCAATCAGGAGATCGCCGTAGCCGTCGGCATTGACGTCGCCCGCCCCCGCGAGGCTGGGCGAAAAGCCGACGTTGTCCTCGCGGGGCTCGATCCTCTCGGCGCACCAGGGCCAAACTCCCTTTCCGGCACTTCCGAGGTAGACGAAGACACCGGGATACTGGATCGAGCTCGTGCTGCTGAAAACGGCAACGTCGTCGAAGCCGTCGCCGTTCACGTCGCCGATGCCGGCGACGTCCTTCACGTAGTAGATGACGCCAGCCATTCCCGTGTTGAGCCTGCTCGCAGCCAACGCCGCGGTTCCACTGGGAATGCCGCTCGCCCGACCGTGAAAGACGAAGGCGATCCCCTTTCCTGTGGCGTTTTCGGCCGTGGGGGCCACGATCACGTCGTCGTATCCGTCGCCATTCACGTCCCCCGCGCCCGCGACGTGCGCACCGAAGTCGAAATCCGATGCGCTGCCAGTCAGGATGGTCTGGGCCGTCGTCACGTCTCCGCTCGGAATGCCGGAAGCACGCCCGCGAAAAATGAAGGCGGTGGCGATTTCTCCCAGACCAACAGCGATGTCGTCGAAGCCGTCGTGGTTCGTGTCGCCCACTCCCGCGACCGACCATTCCAGCTCCGCCTCGGCGGCATCGGTCAGGACGGTGTCGGCCGTCGCGTTCCCACCGCTGGGAATCCCGGCTGGCCCGCCGAGGAACAACAGAGCGCCGCCCGCGAACTGGTAGCTCGTCGACAAGAGCAGATCGTCATACCCGTCACCGTTCGTATCGCCGGCACCGGCGATGCCTACGCAGTAAGCTCCGGTCATCCGTAGCTCGGTCGCCGCTGTCGTGAGGTCCTGACTTGCGATTCCACCCGGTCCGCCGTGAAATACGTAGACCGCCTCGTTCGTTCCAACCGCGACATCGTCGTAACCATCGTCGTTCGTATCCCCGACTCCGGCCACAAAACACCCGAACGTGGGCGGCACCCTGCCGTCGTTGCGAAGGATTGCCGATGCGGAGCTCGCATCGCCCGTGGCGATGCCGTCCGGGCCGCCGAGGAAAAGAAACGCCGCGCCGACGTCGTCGTAGCCGACGGACCCGACGATCACGTCGTCGTAGCCGTCGCCGTTAGTGTCGCCGGCCGAGTCGACGGAGTTGCCGAACCCCCGTCCGGGTTGCGACATGTCGACGACGGCCGACTGGGACGCCAGAGGCAGGCCGCTTGCCGGCGGCGAGTCCGCTTTCGCACGCTCGTGCGACGTGAGGGCCAGGACCAGAGCCACGACGCCGATCATCGTCAGCGTCGCTCGAATGCGTCGTCGAAGTTGGGAGTGCATGCGACAAACCTCCTGCGGCAGTCTCGGGCCACAAGAGTTCTAGCAAGTCGAATGGAGTCTCCGTCACTACGTAGATAGACGGGTCCTCCCCGTTTTTTGAGCCGCGAGCGGTAGCGAGCGTCCGCACAGACACCCTCAGCAATCGTATGCATCGTTCGGACTTCAGGAGCACCCGCTCAAGGCGTCTGTACGGACGCTCGCTACCGCTCGCGGCTCAGGAAACGGGGAGGCTCACACCAGCCGGTCCCGCAGGGCCCGCGCCACGGCCTCGGTTTTCGAGTGCACTTCGAGCTTTGCGTAGATATTCCGCAGGTGAAACGAAACCGTGTTCTTCGATATACCCAGCTCGGCAGCCGCCGTCTTGTAGTGGTGACCTTCGACGAGCAGCTTCAGCAGCTCTTTCTCCTGCGGCGTCAGGTGGCAGCTCGCACGCTCCGGCGGCCGGAACTCCCGAAACAGCGCGACGACCCGGCGCGCAACAGACGGCGACATGGGCGCGCCTCCGTCCGCAACCTCGCGCACCGACTCGAGCAACCGCGCTGGCGGCGTGTTCTTGAGCAGATACCCGCACGCTCCCGCGCACAGCGCGTCGAACACGTCGTCGTCGTCATCGAAGACCGTCAGCGCCAGGATCGGCAATTCCGGGTACCGCTCCCGCAGTATCCGGATTCCCTCGGTTCCCGACATCCCCGGCAACCCGATGTCGCTGATGACGACGTCGGGCTTCGCGGCGTCGATCCTCGAGAGCGCATCCTCCATCGTGCGGTACGTGCCCGAGCAGCGGAACCCCGGCGTGCCGTTGACGAGCACCGCGAGGCCTTCGCGCACTTCGCGCAGGTCCTCGACGATCGCGACGGCAATGGGGTTCGACGCGTCAGTCATTGCGGGGTCTCCACCACCGATTTTGCGCCCCGGACACGAACGCGTCACCTACATACCTACGCGGGTGGCTCATCGCGCAGAAACCGAGCTGCCGCGGCGCAATGACACTTCCACGCGCACCGTTGTTCCCTCGCCCGGCGCCGAACGCAAGTCGAGCTTCGAATCCATTGCGCGGGCCCGCTTCTGCATGTTCGACAGCCCGTTTCCGTCGGACTCGTTCGACGGGTCGAACCCTCGACCGTTGTCCGAGACCGTCAGCACGATTCGTCCGCGCTCGAGTGCGACCTCGACCTCGGCTCGCGTACATCCGGAGTGCCGCGCAGTGTTGTTGATGGCTTCCTTGAAGACGAGCCAGAGCTGGCGTCGCACATCGTCACCTAGTTTGAGATCCCCGTCCGCATCGGGCGCCAGGAACCGCACGGCAACGCCCTGCGTCGCGAGCGCTTCGTCGGCGAGCTGGCGCATCCGCCGTACGAGATCACGAAACGAGTCGCGCTTCGGATTGATCGCCCAGACGATGTCACTCATCGAAGTGACCGATTCGCGCGAAATGCGCGCAATCGACGCAAGAGAGTCGTCGCCGCCGTTCTCGCCCTTCCGGTAGCTCGCAACTTCGCTGAGCATCGCGATGCGCGTCAGGTTTGCACCGAGATCGTCGTGCAGGTCGGTCGCGATGCGCGTGCGTACGCGCTCGATCTCGAGCAGGCGCGCGACGCGGCGCCGGTAAACGACGGAGAGCCCGACGCCCGCGAGCGCGACCGCGGTGAGTACGAACCACCACCGCTCCCACAAGGGCGCCGCGATCTTGAACACGACGACTGCGGGCTCAGGACTCGATTCGCCGTCGGCGTCGATCGCCCGCACGAGGAGGCGATACGTGCCGGGTGCAAGATTCGCGAATGTCACTGACCGTTCGGCCGAAGGCCGCGTCCAGTCGTCGTCCGCGCCCTCGAGCATGTGCTGGTACGTAAGCGCCTCGCCCAGGCTCGCGCCGAGCCCGAGAAAGTCGACGCTCACGCTGTTTTGCGAGGGGGCGAGGTCCAACTCGGGAAGCGACGCCGCACCGAGCGCCGACACCGGCTGCGCGACACCGGCGACACGAAGACCGGTGACGACCGTGCGCGGCGGGGGCCTCCGCTCGTCCGGCTCCGGATCGAGTCTCGCCAGGCCGAACCCGGTTCCAAACCAGACCCGTCCCCCGCGATCCCGGTAGGCTTGCTGGACATTGCCCTGCGGCAGCCCGTCGGCCGTCGTGTAGTGCTTCACGCTTCCGGTCGCCGGATCGAGCCTGTCGACGCCTTGCGGAAGTCCGACGTAGACGCGGCCGTACGAGTCGGTCGTCACGCTCCACACGTTGTCGCTCGCGAGGCCGTCGGCCGCTGTCGTACGGACAATTGACGGGCGCGCGGCCGTCGGATCGTCGATCCGGCCGAGTCCGCCAAGGCTGGATGCGAACCAGAGACGGCCGGCGTCGTCGATGTGGAAGGTGCGGATTGTGCCGATGGGCTCCGCTTCCGACAACACGAGACGCTCGAGACGGCCCGCAACGTATCGCAGAAGGTCTCCATTTCCCGTCGCCGCCCACACGGCGCCGTCGCGCGTTTCGACGAATGCGGTCAAGAGACCGCTGGCGCCCGCGGATGCGACTGCGGGTGAGAGATCGGTGACGGCGCCCGTCGCCCGTTCCCACCGGGCAAGCGCTGAGTTGGCCGTGCCGTAGGTCGCGATCCAGACATCCCCTCGCGAGTCCTCGAACATGCGGAAGGCCTCTGCGCCCCGCATCATCCACTCGGGCCGACCTCGCATTGCCGCCTCGGGCCGATCCGCTTTCGGGTAGCGCAGAGCTCCCTTTCCGGTCGGCACCCACCAGGCACCCTCCCGGTCCTGCAGCACCGTCTGGTTCCATCCCCAGCCCTGCGCATCTACATTCGCGGGCACGCGCGGGGCCGTCGCAACGAAGCGGTCTCCGTCGAGCCGGTGCACCGTTCGGCCGTTGTCGTTCGTCGTCACGACGAGCTCGCCGGCACGGCTCTCGAAAATGGAGTCGATCCCGACCGCCGCAAGGCCGTCCGCCCTGCCGTAGGAGACAAACCCGCGCCGGTCCACACGCAGTGCGCCACATGTCGTCGCGAGCCAGAGGTTCGAATCGCGGTCTTCGGCGACGTCCCAAACCTCCCGCTCGCAGGTGCTTGCGATCGCCGCACTTCGCTCGAAAGTCGTTGCGTCCGGACCGGTCGCGCGCCAGACCCCGGAGGTCGCGGCAGCCCAAAGCGTCCCGTCTCGCGTCCTGCTGAACGCGGCGACCCACCCTTCCGGCGCGCCGGCCGTGACCTTCGTGAACGCGACAGGATCGTCCGCCGATGCACGTGGCCCGGACCGAAAGAGGCCAAGCTTCGTCCCGACGAGGACGGCGCTGTCGCCGGCGCCGTAGACGCATAGGATCTCGTCGCCCCCGAACGTCCCGGGCAGCCGGTACGCTTCGACCCTCCCGTCCGGACGCACGCAGCGTACTTCGCCCATCCAGCACCCGACCCACAACCCGCCCCAGCTGTCCTCGGCGAGCGCGAGCGGGCCGAGCTCGGTTCCAAGGTCGACGCGGGCAGCCGTCCACACGCCCTCGACAACGTCGAGACGAAACAGGCCTGCGGGCCCGCCGCACCAGAGGCGGCCGTCGCTCGTCTCGAGCAGCGCGATCACCGCCTTCGCATCGGGCGCCTCGCCGAGCTGCACGACCGAGAAGAGTCGCGCCCCGCCGCGCGGGTCGAAGCGACACAATCCCCCCACGGTCGCGACCCAGAGCGTCCCGTCGCGTGTCTCGCGCACATCCGTCACGCGCCGGTCCGGCAGGCCGTCGCGCGTCGTGTACGTCGTTATGGCGTATCCGTCGAATCGCGAAAGTCCGTCCGACGTGCAGAACCACAGGAAGCCGCGCGAGTCAGCGACGATGCGATGGACGCCGAGAGACGGCAGCCCGTCGGCGGTCGTGTAGGTGCGGATCGGAAGCCGTTCCGCCCGCCCGGCGATCGTTGCGACTCCGAGCAGGGTGAAGAGTAGGACGACGCTGGCCGGATACCGAGCCCGCATGCCTGGGTCTCCTTGGCGGGGCGCGACGCCGAGTATACACCTGCAGCCCGGGGCCGGGATTTCGTGGGGATTGAAGAAGGGCCACGGATCACACGGATCTTACGGATTGGCACGGATCTGAGTCTCTTCTTCAGATCCGTGCAAATCCGTTGGATCCGTGTGATCCGCGATCCTTCTTCCCTTCTCCAGAAGAGAACGCTTCGGAGTTCTTGACAGGTGCCGCCCCGTCGGCGCATTGACAGACGACTGGCTGGCCCTCGACTCGATTCGTGCCGCACGGCTCCCGTGATGGCAGAACCGGAGGAGGTTCCGATGAAGGCCGTCTTCCTCAAGGCTCGCGGCGGTCCCGAGGCACTGGTGCTCGCGGATGCGCCGACTCCGGCGCCCGGGTCAGGTGAAGTCCTCGTGAGGGTCCACGCGTCTGCGGTCACGCCGACCGAGCTCGAGTGGCTGCCGACCTGGACGACGCGCGACGGCGGTGCGCGTCCGCTGCCGGTGATTCCCGGTCACGAGTTCTCGGGCGAGGTGCTCGCAACCGGAGCTGGCGCTGACGGCGTGCGCATCGGCGACGACGTCTTCGGAACGATCGACTGGTTCGTAGATGGAGCATTGGCCGAGTACTGCGTCGCGCGAGCCGTCGACGTGGTGATCAAGCCGGCGATGCTCGATCATCGGCTCGCGGCGACGGTTCCGATCTCTGCGCTGACGGCATGGCAGGGATTGATGGAGCGCGCCGCACTTGCGCCGGGCGAGCGGGTGCTGGTCCACGGCGCCGCGGGAGGCGTCGGGCTCTTCGCCGTGCAGATTGCGCGGTGGCGCGGGGCGCACGTTGCCGGGACCGCGTCGACCCACAACATTGAGTTCGTGCAGTGGCTCGGCGTCCAGGAGGCAATTGACTATCGCGCCCGACGCTTCGAGGACGTGGTCGGCACCGTCGACGTAGTATTCGACACGGTTGGCGGCGACACGCTTGCGCGCTCGTGGGGCGTGCTTCGTCCCGGAGGCCGGATGGTCACGATCGCGGCGTCGGCGGAGCGTGCGAGCGAGCCTCGTGTGCGGGACGCATTCTTCGTCGTAGAGCCGAGCCGGGAGCAGCTCGGCCGGATCGCCCTGATGATCGAAGCGAGTGTGCTGCTCCCGGTCGTGGACTCGGTGTTTCCGCTGGCGAACGCCCGGCTGGCTTTCGAGCGCCATCCCGTTCGCGGCAAGGTCGTGCTCGACATGACGGTGTAGCGGGAATACGTACGACAGCCTCCTGCGCGAAGCGCCTTGGAGTGCGGCGTGAAGCGCCGCTTTGGATCGATCCAAAGCGGCGCTGCGCGCCGCACTCCAAGGCGCTTCGCGCAAGAGGCGGGGCGGCTCACGTGTGGGACCAAGGTCCAATTCCGGGCCTGCGGGATCCGACCTATGCTCGAGGTTGGGTGTTTCTCTGCCGCGTCGCGGCGGAAGGGAGGGTGACCACCATGCGTACGATCCTTCGACGATTCGTGCCGGCGACGCTTGCCGTCGCGCTCGGCCTCGTGACGTGCAATCCGGCGTCGGGCGCACCACCGCAGCGCGTGGCCGAGCGGTCGCCACAGTTGTCGGCGCGCGTCATCTCGACGCGCTACATCTTCAAGACCGAGCCGGGCACGACCGAGCGCACGCCGGCGATCACTTCGGGCTCGGGCATCACGCAGGCCGACTGGTGGCTCTTCGCGGCGCAGGACGACAGCACTCTCGTCGCGGTGAAGGGCACGGACGGCGCTCTCGAGGCGGTTCGGGTCTTCCCGTCGGTCGACGGTTCGGACCGCTTCTCGGACGTCTTCGGCAACAAGAAGCTCAAGCCGGACCTCGAGGCGGCGCTGACGGTGCCAGTGTCAGCGGGTCTCGCGAGGCGCCTGGGCGTGGGAGTGCCGCGCAACCGGCAGGCTGTCCAGGCTGTGCTGCTCGTCGGCTCGGGATCGAAGGCGGTACTGCGCGACCGGATGGCACTGATCTTCCCGACGGACCCGGTCGCTGACAGCCGCGTCGTTGCGGTGCTCGCGTCGGGGTTCTATGACGCTCTGCGCCGCGAGCCCGTGCTCGTGGGCACGGAAGGCGAGTTGAACATCGAGGGCGTATCGCTCGTGCGCTCCTCGAGCTGTCTGCGGTTCTACAATCGGGGAAACGGGCGGAAGGGCTCGGTGGTCGGCAGCGTCGACGTGCCGCTCGATGAGCTGCTGGGGTACCTGGCGAATGCGGAGAAGGACCCGAATTCGCCTTTCCCGGTGCGGTTCCAGCGCCCGACCGCCTACGACCTTGGCCGGGCGGAGGACGGCGAGACGATCGGGATCACGGACGCGATCACGCTGCCGCCGCTGCCCGGCGCGCCGCGGGGAATGCGTGGCGAGATCCGATTGATGTCGGTGGTGGTCGAGCACACCAAGTCGGCGGTCCACGATGGCTACACGAGCGATGCCGGGATCCTGCTCGAGCTACCCGACGGACGGCTGGTGATGGCGCCGTTTTGCGGCATCGAGGGAGCTGGAAGTCTGAAGGTCGAAGGCCTGTCGATCGTCTCGGCGCGCTGGATCGGGCGGACGCCTCAACTCGAGATCAACCTCGTGGCCGTGACGGATTCGGATCCGAAGGATATCGAGACTCCATCGACTCTCGCGAAGGTGGAGGTGGTCTTCCGGCCGCACGCAGGGAGGGGGCGCTCCTGAGAGAAGATCAACGCGGATCTCGCGGATCGTGCGAACCCGTGGTTCGTATCCGCGCGATCCTCGCGATCCGCCAGATCCGCGATGCTCCCTCCTCGCGCAGCCCGGATGCGACTACCTTGACCGCCCGGCAAGGCGGCGCGGATGCTGAGGTGCGGGCTTTGCTCGCGACCAACCCTGCCGTTCAAGGAATTCCCATGCACAAGCTGTCCGCGATGGTCGTCCTGCTCGCGTTGCTGTTCATTCCGGTTCGATCCGGTGCCCAGACTCCGGACGATGAGACCCGTATTCGCGATCTCGCCGTGCGTTGGGAGAAGGCCTGGAATCGGCACGACATGAAATCCCTCGCGACCCTGCTGACCGAAGACGCCGATTTCGTGAACGTCGCCGGCCGCCACTGGAAGGGTCGAGATGCGATCGAGGCCGCACACGCCGAGCGCCTGCCCCAGTTCAAGGACAGCACGTGGACGACGAAGAAGGTGACCGTGCAGTTCATCCGTCCCGACGTGGCACTCGTGCACGTGGACTGGGGCATCGTCGGCGACACGGACCCCGATGGCACGGCCCGCAAGCCGCGCGACGGCGTATTCTCGTGGGTGGTCGTGAAAGGCGACTCGCGATGGTTGATCCGCTCCGTCCAGAACACGAACATCAACAACCCCCCTATCGTGTCGAAGTAGTCACGCAATCAAGCAGTCAGACGATGGAGCTTCAGCGCCGTAGGCGAGAATGAACCAGAGCCCACGGCGTAAGCCGTGGGTTAGCGGCGCTTCGCGCCGCAGCGACCGCGGAGCGGTCGAAGGAAATAGCCGTGGGTCGCGGGGCGAGTGCAACGAGCACACGCGACCCGCGGTACCGC
>CAZQBW010000154.1:0-11990 GCA_964591515.1 uncultured Clostridia bacterium | reverse complement strand
CAGGGCGCTTCGCGCAAGAGGTGGGATGATGGACAATTCGACAGTCGTCGAGTTACGACACCGGCGTCGAAGGAGGCACCAATGCGTGATCCCGCCGAAACGACATCTGCGATTACGCCGGCAAAGCAGATCGCGGCGTTCCTGGACAAGTATGATCCGGAGGTGGCGAAGCTGGCGCGCGCGACCCGAGCCGCGGTTCGAAAGCGCTTTCCGACGGCCTTCGAACTCGTCTACGACAATTACCAGTTCCTCGCGTTCGGGTTCTGCTCGGCGCCCCGCGTGTCGGACGGCATCGTCTCGCTCGCCGTGTCGCCGAAGGGTGTGTCCCTCTGCTTCGTCCATGGAGCGACGCTCCCTGATCCGCACGGCATCCTGCTCGGCGGCGGCAAGCAGACCCGGTTCGTGCGACTCGCATCGGCGAAGACCCTCGCCGAACCGGCGGTCGAGGCGCTGATTGCCGCAGCCATCGCACAAGCCCGAACCCCGCTTCCGTCGACGGGCCGCGGCCCAACGATAATCAAGTCGATCTCGGCGAAGCAGCGGCCGCGCCGGAAGCCCGAGAAGCCGAAGCCCCGAAAGACCTGACCGGTCCGAAGCCTGATCCTCGGCGATCGGGTCCGACGTCGAGTGTCCTTCCTCCGAGCGCTGACGGGTTCCTGAACCGGCCGGAATGCGTACTCCGTTTGCCGTCATATCCAACTCGGCGCATGCTGTGGTGGACCGATCAGGGCTTTCGGCTATGATCGGCGGGACGCCGCGCGACTGCTCCAGCGGAGTCACCCTGCAAACGCCTGGTATCGAAAACCCTCCGGAGATGCACCACAATGAAAGCGACTCAACAGCTTCACGACATGGGCCAGAGCATCTGGCTCGACAACATCACCCGCGACCTTCTCGACAGCGGCACGCTTCAGACCTACATCGACGAGCTCTCGGTCACGGGACTCACGTCGAATCCGACGATCTTCGACAACGCGATCAAGAACAGCGCGTCCTATGACGCGGCGATCGCCGCGGGCCTCAAGGCCGGCAAGTCCGGAGAGGAACTGTTCTTCGACATCGCCCTCGACGACATCACGCGCGCGGCCGACCACTTCAAGGCTATCCACGAGCAGACGAATGGCGTCGACGGATTCGTGTCGCTCGAAGTATCACCGCTCCTCGCTTACGACACCAACGAGACGGTACGCGTCGCCCGTGAGCTGTTCGCGCGCGGAAACCGCCCGAACCTCTTCATCAAGATCCCGGGCACTCCGGAAGGCCTGCCGGCGATCGAGGAGGCCATCTTCCACGGCGTTCCGGTCAACGTGACGCTCCTCTTCTCGCGCGAGCATTACCTCGCGGCGGCCGATGCTTACCTGAAGGGCATCGAGCGGCGCATCGCGGCGGGCCTCAATCCGTACGTTGCGTCGGTTGCATCGCTCTTCATCAGTCGCTGGGATACGCCGATCAAGGGCAAGGTACCGGTCGAGCTCGAGAACACTCTCGGGATCGCGATCGGCGTGCGCTGCTACAAGGCATACCTCGACGTGATGAGCACCGAGCGCTGGCAGCGCGCGTTCAACTTCGGCGCGCGTCCGCAGCGGCTGCTGATGGCGAGCACGGGCACCAAGGACCCCAGCGCCCCCGACAGCCTGTACGTGAAGGCGCTTGCGGCTCCGAACACGATCGACACGATGCCTGAGGCGACGCTCAAGGCGTTCGGCGATCACGGCGAAGTCGCCGGGGCTATCCCGGCCGACGGCGGCGACTGCGAAGCCCAGATCGCGAAGATCGCGGCCGCGGGCATCGACGTCGACGCGCTCGCCGCGAAGCTGCAGGAGGACGGCGCGAAGTCGTTCGTCGCGTCGTGGAACGAGCTGATGGAAGTCATCGCCTCGAAGGCCGCGGCCCTCGAGACGTCCGGCGACTAGGACTGAGAAGAGTAGACAGGATTACAGGATTGTCAGGATTCTCCGAGAATTCGTGATAACCCCGTAGTCCTGTCTACTCTGAGCGCCCCGGGCTGATAGTCAGCCCCTCGTAGACTTCGCCGAGCGGAAGATCGATGCCGAGCGACGGCAATCGAACCGAAGCGTCCAATCCGGAAACCTCACGCTCGACCCATCCTCCGTCATCGAGCTTTGACCGGTGCACGATGGCAGGACGCTCCTGCTCGACCAGCAGGTAGTCGCAGAGAGTCGCGATGGACTTGTACTCCTCGAATTTGGTCCCGCGGTCGTAGCTGGCGCTCGACTTCGAAAGGACTTCCACGATCAATACCGGGTTGTCGACGGCGTGCCGGGCGTCGATGACGGTATATGAAACATCGCCGCAGACCACGCTGGCGTCCGGATAGCGATACGGCGGGCCGGCCGGGACTCGGACCGCCAGGTCGGCTCCGAATGCCCTGCAACGGGAGCCTGCGAGACGGTTGAAGAGGTGTCCGACGATATTGGCGGAGATTGCCGCGTGCTCGACCGTTCCGCCCGACATGCAGACGACGACTCCGTTGCGGAACTCGAAGCGGCGCTCCGACGCGCGTTCGAGCGCCAGATACTCGTCGAGTGTGAAAATCTCGTGTGATTCAGCCGACATCCTTGATTCTCCAAGCCTTCCGGATGGTAGCGCGAAGACCGTGGAGACACCAGCAACGCGATGGAAGCAATCGGACAACGGCGGGAGTATCCGCTTGCCACGACTGCAGCCAACCCAGCAGAAGCACGTTGCGCAACTCCCACTTGATGAGCATCGCCGGCGCCCGTATTGTGCCGGTCTCACCAGCACCGTTCGACGTGTGTGGCCACCGGACGGAATCCATCGAAGTGTGACGCAATACCAATGAGAAGACGAACCGGCACCGCAAGGCGCGGCCTGATCCTCGCGCTAATAGTGGCAGCGACTCCCTTTTCTGCCCTGACGGCCCAATCTCAGGCGATCGGCGGACCCGAGGCCGACCCGGCGCGCGAAGCCTGGAGAATCGACGTCCAGCCGTATGCCGTTCTCGGCAGCGGACATCCGGGAACCCGTCCTTCGGACATCAACCAGCCGGACGGGCTCGACTTCACGGCGTCCGGATTGCTGCTCGTCACGGACTCGATGAATCGCAGAGTACAGATCTGGAACGTCCAGACCGGTGAGCGTGTCGGCGAGTTCGGTGCGAAGCAGTTGGGCGGAGAAGCCACGAACGTGGCTGTCGCACCGTCGGGAACGGTGTACGTGGCCGACAGCGAGCTGAACCTGGTCTACGTCTTCGAGCCCGGCGCGCCCGGCAAGGCACCATACAAGTTCGTGGGCACCCGATTCGGCGACGAAGGCTTCCGGAAGCTTGGCGGCATGGTCGTCGACGCGAAGAACCGCCTCTACATCGCCGATGGCAAGAAGTGGGAGGTGCGCAGGTACCTGCCCGACGGCAAGGCCGACCCGACCTGGAAGTTCGAGCGGACGATTCAGGACGGCGACACGGCGCTGCACCGCTGCGAGGGAATGGCGATCGATGAACCGCGGGGCCTGCTCTACGTCGCCAGTGAGGCCGACTTCGTCCTCAAGGCGTTCGACCTCGAGACGGGAGCGTTCACTAGGAGGCTGGTCGGGGCAAAACCCGATCGCGACGGCCGCAAGACGGGAACCGGGGTATTCGCGGGCGTCGTCGAGGGGCTCGCCACGACCACTGGCTACCTGCTCGCCGTCGACGAGGCCGCCGGCCACATCCACATCTTCGATCGTGCGGTCGACGACATCCTCGATACTGACCTTCCAGGCTACGCAGCGAAGCGCGGCTCGAAGCCCACGTCCTACAAGGGTTTCTTCGGTCACTCGCCGAAGGTCGACTTCGATGTCGATGACAATCCGAAGCCGGATTTCGAGATGCGCAAGCGCGTGGACGACGGCCTGGTCAATCCCGGGATGGTGAACCCTCCAGGGTACTTCTGCTCACCGGACGAAGTTGCAGCTTACACGGACCCGGCGACGGGCGAGACGTGGATCGCCGTCGCGGACCAGTGCAACTTCCGCATCGTCGTCTATCGGGGGTCGGACATCGAACGCGCAGCGAGAGCTCGGGCAAAGTGAAGGACGGGAGAGTGGACAGGATTGTCAGGATTATCTGAGGATTGACAGGATTCGCTTAGGTTTTTCGCAGAGCCGCTCCTGTCCACTCTCCTTCACGGCACTTCGGCGATGATGCGCAGCGGGCCTCCGCTGCCGCCCTTGATCTTCATCGGGAGTGCGATGACGCGCCCGCCGGTGGCGGGCAACTGGTCGAGGTTCGCGACGTTCTCGAAGACCGGGATGTTGGCTCCCAGCAGCGCCACGTGGCTGTCGTAGGTCGTCGACTGGCCGGTGTCGATGCTTGCGGTATCGAGCCCCACGGCGCGCACCTTGCGCTCCGCAATCAGCCATCTCGCGGCCGCGGGGTCGAGCCCGGGGAAATGCAACAGCGCGACGCCCTCCGGTCCGCGCACGGCAGTGCCGAGGTACTTCTCCCGGTCCGGCCAGAACTTCCCGTAACCGGTCTCGAGCAGGAGGATCGATCCGTCCGGGATCCGCCCGTGCTTCTGTTCCCAACTGGTTAGGTCAGCGACTGAGACGAGGTAGTCGCGACTCGACGCCGCATTCGCCGTGACGTCGACCTTTACCGCGGGCCCGACGAGATTCTCGAGCGGGATCTGATCCACGGTCTGCTTGCCTTCCGCGAAATGGATCGGCGCATCGAGGTGCGTGCCGCCGTGCTCGGCGGCGCAGAAGGCGTAGGCCGAGTAGTAGAAGCCCTTCTCGGTCCGACCCTCGGCGACCGTCTCGAGCTTGAACGGCGCGGCCGTCGGCCAGTAGACGGTCTCGGCCGAGAAGTCGTAGGAGAGGTCGACGAGCCGGCGCGGCGCCTCCGGCACACGAGACGAACACGAGGCGACTACGAGGAGGGCGACGACGGTCGCGAGCGTTTTCATGCGCGCCAGTATAGGCCCGAACGGAAGGAGGCGAAGACTGGACTGAGCTACAGCTTCCTCGGAATGCGAGCGCCGGAATCCGAATTTTTCCGCCCTTGGCAAAGTATTTTCCGGCCTTCCCGGCGCTCAACATGTGCGTAGTGATTCGGTACATACCGAACTATCGATGAAAAACGGGTCCCGAGCCGCGGGCGCGGTCCGGGACTGCATTCACGTACGCAACGCACACCGGGAGGACCCTATGCGACTCATCAAACGCGTCGTGCTCGCCTCCACTGCCCTCGCACTCCTCTTCGCGGCCGCTTCGACTCCGGACGGCACCTTCTCATTGGCGGACTCAGCCGACGCGTCCCCCGAACACACGCGTCCCACTGCCTCCAACTACATTGTCATCGCCTGGAACGACCTCGGGATGCACTGCATCAGCCCGCGGTTCAGTCAAATGGCCATCCTGCCTCCGTTCAACAACCTCGAAGCGCAGGTCATCCAGCGGGGCAGCCCTCCCAGGATCGTCACGTCGGGGGTGACGGTGCGCTACTCGATCAACAACAACACGACGGTCGCCGGCAAGACCGACTTCTGGGACTACGACGTTCCTCTCTTCGGAGTCGATCTGCCGCTCGGAATCGGACTCACCGGCAATGGTCTCTCGGGGACCATGACCATGGTCGGCGATCGCTACGAAGCGCGCGGCATTCCGGTGCTTCCGATTAACGACCAGGGAGTATGGGATCCGTATCAGGGCGGTCTCGTCGAAGTCTTCGACGAATCGGGGCGGTTGCTCACCAAGACAATGGCTACGGTACCCGTCTCAGACGAGCTTCACTGCGACTATTGCCACGATGCCGGCGGCGTCGGTGCGCCCGGCATCAACACGGGAACCGTTGAGGGCAACATCCTGACCCTGCACGACCAGCGCGACGGAACGAACCTCATGCAGAACCAGCCGGTTCTGTGCGCGTCCTGTCACGCCGACAATGCACTCGGAACGCCCGGCGAGCCCGGCGTTCCCTCCATGTCCCTCGCCATGCACGAGCGACACTCACAGCTCGGCACGAACGTGCCGTCCTGCTACGACTGCCACCCCGGAGCGGCGACGAAGTGCCTCCGGACGAACCTCGAAGGGATGCGGGCGAACGGCTCGAATCCGAAATGCGAACGCTGTCACGGGACCCTGGCGAACGTTGCGGCAACCATCCGCAGCGGCCGCGAGCCGTGGCTCGACGAACCGACGTGCGCGCAATGCCACGGCGGCGCCTTCACGACGAATCAGCCCCTGTACAAGGACTCGACCGGCCATCACGGCGTCTACTGCTCGGCCTGCCACAACAGTCCGCACGCGTGGTATCCGTCGAAGACCGCGATCGACAACAAGCAGCCGATCAAGCTGCAGGGCTCGTCGGAGCCTATTGGATCCGACGGGAAGTGCTCGGTCTGCCACATCCGCGCCCCCGAGGGCGACATCCACGAGGACGGCGGCGGTGACCGCGACCGCTGACTGGAGTCGAAGCGCCGCCGGATCAGTCGATCCGGTGGCGCTTCGTACGTCACGGGACTGCGGGAACTGCTACGGCACTCCAGTCGAGAGCCGCGCGGTGAGTCTGGCGCGGACGCCCGGCCACTCGGCGCGCACGATCGAGAAATAGGCCGAGTCGCGCACCGAGCCGTCCTGGCCGGGCATGTCCGCCCGCCTGAAACCGTCGAGCCGCGCGCCGAGCCGCTCGATCGCGCGGCGCGACCGCTCGTTGCGGACGTCGGTTCGGAACGAGACTCTGTGGACCTCCCAGACGTCGAAGGCGTGGCCGAGCATCAGGAGCTTGGTTTCGGTGTTGACCGGCGTACGCTGGGCACTCGCGGCGTACCAGGTCGAGCCGATCTCGACCACGTCCGGTATCTCGGCTCGCTGCAGTGTCGATCCGGCCAGCCATCGCCATGGCCGCATCTCCCAATAGCTGGTGGTTCCCACGACCTGTCCGTCCCACTCGACGGCGAAGGCCATGCGCTCGCCGGCTGCGGCGAGTTCGAACGCGTCGGCGATGAATCGCCGGGCGTCGTCGATGCCGTCCGGCACGTCCGTAAAACCGTAGTGCTCTCGCGACTCGGCAGCCGCTCGCGCAAGGTCGTCAGCGTCGTCCAGCACGAGCGGGCGCAGGAGCACGTGGCTCCCCCGAAGTGTCGGCGTCTCGACCATGCCTTACTCCGATACCTCCGCGAAACGCTCCCGTGAGACGCCATAGACCTGCACCGGCAACCCCATCAGGTCGGTCTCGCCCTCGAGGGTCTCGCCAAGCCTCGTCGCCACGGCGATCGAAGCCGCGTTGTCCGGATGGATCAGGCTGATGACGTGGTCGCGTCCCAGTTCATCGAAGGCGAACGACAACGCTCGACGGCCGCCCTCCGTCGCGAAGCCCTTGCCCCAGTGCTCGCGCGCGAGCGTCCAGCCGATCTCGAAAGCAGGCCATCCGTCCGGATACAGAAAGCCGATCCGACCGACGAAACGCCCTGATGCGCGCTCCTCCACGGCCCAGTGGCCGAAGCCGCGCAGCGTCCAGTGACCCACCATGACGGCCATCGAGCGCCAGGCCTCGAAGCGGGGAGCCGGCTGGCCGATGAGGTAACGCATGACGTCCGGGTCGGCCATCATGGCCGCATAAGTGTCGAAGTCAGTCTCCTCGCGCCATTCCCTGAGGATCAGGCGCTCGGTTTCCAGCCGCGGAATTTCCATTGCATTTCTCCGGAGAGTGGACAGGATTTCAGGATTCTCAGGATTGAATCAAGAGTTCAGGAGCGGTTCGAGCCGGTGACGGAAGCGTCGGCTGCCCGAGACTTCCGATCCATCCTGGAGCAGAAGCACGAAGTCGCCGTTGAACATCGGCCGCAACTCGCGCACGCGATCCACCGACACGATCGACGACCGTGACACGCGGACGAATCGCGCCGGATCCAGCCGCGCCTCGATGTGCGCGAGCGTTTCTCGCATCAGGTGAGCCTTGCCCGCGGCGTGGATCTCGACGTAGTTGCCGGCCGCCTCGATCCGCACGACGTCTTGCAGGTCGACGAGAATGACCCGGCCGTCCTGCTTGATCGCGAGCCGCCTGGAATATCGGCTCGGCACCGTGCGACCCAGGTCGGCAAGCGCCGCGATGACCCGTTCTGCCACGTCGTCGGGCGGCTGGGCGAGCCGTTGCCGGGCCTGCTCCAGCGCGCGGAGGAACCGCTCGCGGTTGATCGGCTTGAGGACGTAATCGATTGCGTGGACGTCGAATGCGCGCACGGCGAACCGATCGAACGCCGTCACGAAAATCACTGCCGGCATCCGCTCGGCGCCGACGGTGGCGACCACGTCGAATCCGTCCATCTCGGGCATCTGCACGTCGAGGAATACGAGATCGGGCTCGAGGTCGGAGATCGCCTCGACCGCGGCAGCGCCGTGGCCGCATTCGGCGACGACCTCGATATCGTCCGCGCCTCGCAACTGGTTGCGGATACCGCGCCGAGCGACCGGCTCGTCATCGACGATGAGCGTTCGAATTGTCATTTCGGCGAACTCGTCCGCAGGGGAATGGCGAGGGTCACGATAACGCCGCCGCCCTCCGCGTCGGATACCAGGAATCGATGGTCGCCGCCATAGAGCTGCTCGAGTCGGGACCGCGTGTTCGAGAGCCCGACGCCGTCGGCCGCGTCCTCGGAAAGGCCCGGACCGTCGTCGCGCACCGTGAGTTGCACGCGCCCGTCGCGCAGTCCGGCGGCGATGGAGATCCGCCCCGGCGAGACCCGTCGAGCGACGCCATGGCGAACGGCGTTTTCGACGAGCGGCTGGAGGATCAGGCTCGGAACACGGGAGTCCAGAAGCTCCGGCTCGATGTCGATTTGGTAGGAGAGGCGATCGGAGAACCTGGCGTGTTCGATCTCCAGGTAGGCCTCCAGCATCTCGATCTCGTCGCGAAGGCGTACCTCGTGCGCGTCGTGGGCGTCGAGCGTCCGGCGCAGCAGTTCGCTCAGCTTGACGAGCACGCGATCCGCGGCGTCGACGTCCTCGCGCATGAGCACCGAAACCGTGTTGAGGGCGTTGAATAGAAAGTGCGGCTGGAGCTGGGCGCGAAGCGCAAGCAGACTCGCCTCGGTCAGCTGGGCTTCGGCCCTCAGCAGCCGTCGCTCGCGCTCGCGGGCCGCCCGCGCGAAGCGGACGGCCTGCGCGCCGCCGGCGATTGCCCAGTAGACGGGCAGGTCCAGGAAAAATGTCGTCGCCAGAAGCGTCGTGAAGGTGCCGAACCAGGTCGTCGTCGCACTGATCGCTTCGACGTACGGCGCGGCGAGAGCGAAGAGCGCCAGATTGAATGCGACGGCGATCCCGCTGGCAGCCGAGTGGAGTGCCACTGCTCTCCCGAGTTGCGGCCGCTCGAGCGGGAAGCGCCCGACGAGCCACAGAATCGGAGGAGTCAGGGCGGCCCAGGCGTAGGCCCACGCCATCCAGACCGAAAGAAAATGGGCCCAGTCGAGCGGCTCGCCACGCATCGCTCGCGCGAGGTAGGACTGCAGCGACAGGACGACGGCGACGGCCGTCGCGGCCGCAACGAGGATTGCCGCGCGCGCGAGCGGGCCGCGCGTGCCCTCACCGATGTTCATGGCGTGTCATTTGCGAATCACAAGGAGTGTCGCGCAAAGGCGCAAAGGCGCAAAGGCCAAGCGTCCGCGATGTGCTCGTTGCATCACGATGCAGTGCCTTTGCGCCATTGCGCCTTTGCGTTTTGTCCTCTTCGGATTCAACTCGGATTTACGGCTTGATACCAAGCTGGCGGAGCATCCACAGCGTGTCGCCGGTGGCCCACTCTTCGGCGATTTTGCCATCGACGAATCGGAAGATCGCGGTTCCGGAGACTGAAACTTTCTTGCCGGTCGCCGGGATGCCGTTTCCGGTACCGGTGTTCGTGCCCCGCGCCGTCCAGCGCACAACAACGAAGTCGTTTTCGGCGATTACGAGATCGACGGTCACCTGAAGGTCGGGAAACGCCGAACGCCATCCGCGCGCTTCGGCAAGGCTCTCGGCGTGCGTGAAGGTGCGCGGTCCGCCGTGACCGACGAAGTCGCTGGTGTAGAGCCCGTCCGAGACTTCGTACCGGCCTCGGCTCAAGACGTCGTCGAAGATGCGGCGCGCGACCGACTTGTTTCGCTGCGCCTGGTCGTTGTTGGCAGTCGACGCTGCCGCGCCGCCGTCGTCGAGGCTGAAGAAACGAAGTGAAGTTTCGCCGCACGGCGCGGAAGCGACGAGCAGCAAGAAGCTGGCGATGAGTGTTGAACTGAGCATGGCGATCCTCCTCGGTTGATCCGGGAGACGTCTGTCTCCCGCGAGGTGACCCTACGGCGCCTCTGCGCTATCCGTGGCGGATTTGTGACGAGAGGATTCGTCTGTGGGACGAGCGGAATTGAGAACGGGACAGAGAAGAATGGACAGGATCAACAGGACTTGCAGGATTGACAGGAGAATCCTGAAAACCCTGTTAATCCTGTCTACTCTTCACTCTCCCTCGTCCGTCGCAAAGCACGTGGCGCAGACGCGGCGGAAGGCTTCGAAGCCGTCGAGCTCCACATTCGGCGACAGGTATCCGTCGCGGACCGGTTCTTCGCGCAGCAGGTCCGTGCTCAGGTACTTCTTGTTGTCGTCGGCGAACACCGTCGCGACGACCGCGTCGCCGCCCATCCGTTCCTGCACCATCAGTGCCGCGAGGAAGTTCGCGCCCGACGAGATGCCGACCGCAAGTCCGAGCTCGCACGCCAGCTTCTGTGCCATCAGAATCGCGTCGCCGTCGTGCACGGCAATCACTTCGTCCAGACACGCCAGGTCCAGGATCGCCGGGATGAACTCGTCCGAGACGCCCTGGATTCGATGGTGACCGACCTTGCAGCCGGTCGAGAGCGTGGGAGACTCGGCTGGCTCGACCGGATGCAGCCGCACGTTCGGACAGTGTGTGCGCAGGTGCTCGCCGACGCCCATCACGGTGCCGCCCGTGCCGACGCCCGCGACGAACGCGTCCGGAGACAGACCGTTGGCCTGCAGCTGCCCGAGGATCTCCGGGCCTGTCGCCTGCGAGTGTGCGTCGACATTGGCCGTATTCGAGAACTGTCGCGGCAGGAAGACGTGGTTCTGCTGCCGCGCGTATTCCTCGGTCTTCGCAATGCTGCCGAGGAATCCGCCTTCCTCCCTGCTCACCGGAACGATGCGCGCGCCGAAACTGCGGATCAGGGCGACACGCTCGACGCTCATCCAGTCGGGCATGAAAATGACGACCGGATGGCCGAGCGCGCGGCCGATGGCCGCAAACGATATCCCGGTGTTTCCGGACGTGGCTTCGACGACGGTGTCGCCGGGACGGATGCGTCCTTCCCGGTAGGCGTTCCGCAGGATGTGAAGCGCCATGCGGTCCTTGATCGAGCCCGTGATGTTCATGTGCTCGGCCTTGGCATAGACGGTGCGCGTCTGTCCGCGGTACCGGCACCGGATCGAGAGCAGCGGCGTGTTGCCGACCATGTGCCGCAGATCGGCGGCTCGTCTGGGACGCGTGGCGGTGGACATTCGGGCTCCTCCTTCGGGCGCGGGCGCTCGTGAGCAGGTTACGACATCCGGGGGTGCGAGGAACACGGCTGGACACGGATTGGAATTGTGAGAATCTGTGCCGCGCATATGTGGACTTCGCGAAATGCCCAGGCCGCCCTTGCCGTGACCATCGTCGCGCTTGGCGTTTTTGCCGTAACGCTTGCGCCAACGGTGACGCTCGTCGACAGCGGAGAACTGATCGTGGCTGCGTGGTCGGCCGGCGTCGCGCATCCTCCGGGTTTTCCTCTCTACACAATGCTCGCGCACGTTGCGACGCGCATTCCGATCGGCGAGGTCGCAGCGCGCGTGAACGCCGCGTCGGCGGTCTTCGCTGCGCTGGCCGCCGGGGTGGCGGCGCTGGCCGCGGCCGAGATCGTCCGGGCGCAGACCGTTCCAGTCGCGGCTCCACGCAAGAAGGGGCCGGCCGCAGCAGCCCGCGCGATGGAGAAGTACGTCCACGATTCGATGCGCGA
>CAZQBW010000153.1:7078-12092 GCA_964591515.1 uncultured Clostridia bacterium | reverse complement strand
TCAGTCGCCTCAGACCGAGCCCGTCTTCCAGATCAGGTCGGCGTAGTCCCGGATCGACCGGTCGGACGAAAATTTCCCGGTCCGCGCCACGTTGAGGATCGACTTCCGCGCCCAGGCGCGCTCGTCCTTGTACGCGTCCGATACCCGCTGCTGGGCTTCGACATAGGACGCGAAGTCCGCGAGCGCCAGATACTCGTCACTGTTGAGAAGCGAGTCGACGAGCGGACGGAACAGATCCCTGTCGCCCTTCGAGAAGAACCCGGACGCGATCTGGTCAATCACCTGCCCGAGCTCGGCGTTTTCGCGTGCGACGTTCACGGGGTTGTAGCCGCGGGCCCGCACCTCGGCCACCCCTTCGGTGGTCAGCCCGAACAGGAAGAAGTTCTCGGGACCGACGCACTCGAGGATCTCGACGTTGGCGCCGTCGAGCGTCCCTATCGTCAGCGCGCCGTTCATTGCGAACTTCATGTTGCCCGTCCCTGAGGCCTCCTTGCCCGCCGTCGAGATCTGCTCCGACAGGTTCGCTGCCGGATAGATGAGCTGACCGTGCGTGACGTTGAAGTCCGGGAAGAACACCACCTTCAGCCGGTCCCGCACCGCCGGATCGTTGTTGACGACCTCGGCGATGGAGGTAAGCAGCTTGATGATCAGCTTCGCCATCCGGTAGCCCGGAGCCGCCTTTCCGCCGAAGAGCACCGTTCGCGGAGCAGCGTCGTAACCCGAATCCGCGCGGAGCCGGTTGTAGAGCGCGATCACGTGCAGGGCGTTCAGGTGCTGGCGCTTGTACTCGTGGAAGCGTTTCACCTGCACGTCGAAAATCGACGCCGGATCGACATCGATGCCGGTCCGGTCGCGGATGATTGCCGCAAGCCGCAATTTGTTCGCCGCCTTCACCGCGATCCAGTCGTCCTGGAATCCGGTGTCGTCGGCCAGCGGCTCGAGTCGCGGCAGTTCGCGATCGGGATCGCGGATCCACGCGTCGCCGATGCGCCTCTCGAGAAGCGCAGTCTGGCCGGGATTCGCCAATACGACCCATCGCCGCGGCGTGACGCCGTTCGTCACGTTGCAGAACTTCCCGGGACTGAAGTCGTGGAAATCGCGGAGCACGGTCTCCTTGAGCAGGCGGCTGTGGAGTTCCGCGACACCATTTATCGAGTTGCTGCCGACGCACGCGAGATGGGCCATGCGGATGAAGCGTTCCCCCGACTCGTCGATCAGCGACATCCGCGAGACTCGCGCCTCGTCACCCGGGAACTGCGCGCGCACCTCATCCAGGAAGCGCCGGTTGATCTCGTAGATGATCTCGAGGTGACGGGGTAGCAGTGACGCGAAGAGCTCGAGCGGCCACTTCTCCAGGGCTTCCGGTAGGAGAGTGTGGTTCGTGTAGCCGAGCGTCGCCTGTGTCACTCGCCAGGCCTCGTCCCAGGACACGCCGTGCACGTCGACGAGGAGCCGCATCAGCTCCGGGACAGCTATCGAGGGATGAGTGTCGTTGAGCTGAATGGCGAACCGGTCCGCGAAGCTGCCGATCGGCTCCCCCTTGGCGAGGTGGAGGTGGATCATGTCCTGCAGCGAGCACGAGACGAAGAAATACTGTTGCGCCAACCGAAGCCGCTTGCCGGCGTTCTGGTTGTCGTTCGGGTACAGGACCTTGCTGATGGTCTCAGACTTGACCTTTTCTTCCACCGCGAGGGCATATTCGCCGAGATTGAACGCCTCGAAGTCGAACGACTCCACGGCCTCCGACTTCCAGAGTCTCAGGGGGGTAGTGCCCGCGACCCGATAGCCGGATATCGGCGTGTCGTAGGCCACTCCCTTCACGACGCGTTCGGGACTCCAGACGACCGACAGCCGTCCGTCCTCCGCGGTTGACTCGACCGTACTCCCGCCAAACCCCGCGAGGTAGCAGACCTCGGGTCTCGAGATCTCCCACGGATTACCGCTTTGCAGCCACTTGTCGGTGACCTCGACCTGCCATCCATCCTGTATCGCCTGGTCGAAGATCCCGAACTCGTAGCGGATACCGTAGCCGATCGCCGGGATCTCGAGCGTCGCGAGCGAATCCATGTAGCAGGCCGCGAGCCGGCCGAGTCCGCCGTTTCCGAGCCCGGGTTCCTCCTCACGAGCGGCAATCTCGTCGTAATCCACTCCCAGGCGGGAGACGGCTTCGCGAAGCTCCGACTCGATGCCGAGATTCACCACGTTGTTGCCGAGGTGCGGTCCGAGCAGGAACTCGGCCGACAGGTAGCCGACGATCCTTCGCGCGGTGCTCTTGAGGTGGGCAGCGTGCTCGATCCAGTTGTCGATCATCCGGTCCCGCACGGTCAGCGCTACGGCCAGGTACCAGTCATTCGCCGTCGCGCTCTCGGGCAACCGCGCGAGGTCATAGTGAAGGTTCTCGAGAATGGAGGCCTCGAGAGCGTCCGCGGTGCGTCCGGCGCGGCCGTTCCTGCGAAATGCGGGTCGCTGGTGCTGTGTGTCAGGGCGATCAGTGCTGGACATGGATGCCTCCGAGGACCAAACCAGAACCCCGAGCGGTAGCGAGGGGCCGGCGGTGGAAATAGTTACGCCAGATTGTACGGCCGGCCCCTCGCTACCGCTCGGGGTTCTGGTTGCCGGTCGAGGGGATGGTCTCCGGGCCGCCCATCGGCACGATGAACTCGACCGGATCGTCCGGGCCGCGGTCCTGCGGCATGGTGCTTCCGCCAACTTGAAGATCCCGCCAAGTGAGCGGCCCGTCGACGCCGTGCAGGATCAGTCGGATCCGGCGCGCCGAGCCCTCGACGCGAACTTCCATGAAGCTCTGGAAAAACGGGGCCCTATTGAAGTCGAACGCCCCCGAGAGCCCTTCGACCGAGGCCGGCCAGCCTCCGGCCTTCTTCAGCCACCACCAGACCGGCCACTTCCACCCCGGCGTCTCGCGCTCGAGCTTCGCCCGAACGGCCTCCGTACCCGGGTAGAACGCCCAGTCGGCGACCGGCGGCGTGGCCGGCCAGTCGAGCGAAGTGCCGATGCTCAGATAGGCTCCGCCGCCGCCGTTGACGAAGTGGTGCATTACCTTCGTCCGGCCGTTCGAGGCGTACGCTTCGCGGTAGTACTCGAAGTCGTGCGTGTCGCCGGCCATGACGATCGGCACCTCGTATTTCACCATTAGTTGTCGGATCGAATCGAAGTCCGGATTCGTCCGCCACTGGTCGGCGCCCCCCGCGAAGAGAGGATGCCCGAGGATGGCCATCGTCGTGGTTCCCTTCGATCGCTCTAGCGCCGCCTCGAGCCATTCCCGCTGTCGCGCATCGATCTTCTTCAGGATTCCGGTATCGACGGCAATAAGCGAAAAGCCGGGGGCGTGAATCTCGAAGAAGGGGCCGTGCTGGTAACCCGTGCTCATCCGGTATTCCCGCCGCAGCCGGATCGCCTCGTCGACGAGCGAATCCGCACGGTACCCGGCCGACGCCGTCAAAGCCTGATCCCAGTCCGCGATGCGTATGCGGATCGCCGCTCGGGCAGCGTCCGGCTCGAGGAAATTCGCGTTGAATGCGTCGAGACCGCCGAACCAGTCGTGATTGCCCGGAATGGCGTAGATCGGTTTCCTGAAGCCCTTGAACGGCAGATAGAAGTTCGGCTCGTAGTCCTTCATCGCTCCGGCCGGATAGATCACGTCCGACGAAATGACCATGAACTTCACGTCGTCGCGGCCGCCCTCGAGCAGGAACCGGTCGCGCAGCGAGTGCTGCGATGCATCACCCTCACCGGTGTCGCCGAGAACGA
Source organism: uncultured Clostridia bacterium (assembly GCA_964591515.1). Taxonomy (GTDB): domain Bacteria; phylum Acidobacteriota; class Blastocatellia; order UBA7656; family JADIYM01; genus JADIYM01. The sequence continues at coordinate 8,324 of CAZQBW010000153.1, read as the reverse complement.
GGAAAGAGAAATCCGTGGCCCCGGCCACGCCCTCCGGCATGACTTCGAAGAGGCCGGGCTCGGCGGGTGAGTTGACCCCTTCGGCGAGCATGACCGAATCGATCATCTTTGAGCGCCAGGGATCGACGCGCACCTCCGTGATCTTCTGCCAGAACCCGCTCACCCAGTTCTCGGTGTTGAAGAACCAGCTGAATCCCCAGATCGGATTGATGGCGACGAGGATGGCCGCAAGCGGCAGTCCGATCTGGATCACCTTCGCGACGGCGGTCGGGAACGAGGTCCGCATGACGTGAAGGCGGGCGTCGAACCGGAGCCGGTTGTCGAGCCACGCTGCCATCAGCCGATCGCCAAGCGCCGATGAAGTGTCACCGACGGCGAGCCGGCGCCGCCAGGCGCTGCGTTCGAACCTGCGCGTGAGCCCGCGCCAGATCAGCCTGGCGGGCAGCACGAGCAGGATGGCGAGCAGCAATGCGAACAGGATGTCTCCGAGGACGGCCACGGCCGTCGAAACGACGCCGAGCACGTTGAGCCTCAGGTCCATCCTGCCGATGTGCACGGCGAAGAAGACGACGCCGAACATCACGCACCAGGCCAGATCGATCGTCCTCCTGTCGACTTCACGGGCGTAGACCGCCTCCGCCCGCTTGTCGAAATCGGGATTCGGTTCGAGGCCGAAGCGGCGACCGGGGGCGAACGCGGCCTGTGCGCCGGTTTCGACGTCGCGGCTGCCGGTGACCATCTCCCACCCGAGCGAGATCAGCCACAGTCCGATGACGAGCCCGACCATGGGCGGGCCGAGAGAGAATCTGTAGTAGAGAATGAACGCTCCGAGTGCGACGTGGATCGCCGCGTTCAGGAGTGTCCACCATCGGCCATCGATGCCGCCGCGCGCGACTGCCACCACCTTCATCACGCCGTCGGCAATGAGGAGAAGGCCGATGATTACGAGCACGCTGCGGATGACGAGACCGGGACTGTAGAAGAAGACGATCCCGACGAGGATCATCACCACCGACTGCACGTACAGTCCCCCGGCAACGCGACTGTCGCGGGCCATCAGCACGCGCCCGAGCTCGAAGACCGCCGACGCCGATACGGCGATCCCGAGGATGGCCAGCGTCCACTCGCCAGCCCAGAACGGCGAGGCCATCGCGAATGCGCCGAGCGCCATGGTGACGACTCCGATCAGAGCCGTGTGCCGCCACTTCAGGTTCTTGAGCTCGAGTGCCTTCACGTGACCCTCCAG
>CAZQBW010000153.1:0-6978 GCA_964591515.1 uncultured Clostridia bacterium | reverse complement strand
CGACGAACGTGAGCTCGCGCGGCGGCTTCGCCGGATCGACGAGGACGGGTTCCGACTCCTGTTTGCCCGACGAGCCATACACCACTGCTGTCAGTCGAAGAATACCGCCGGTCGGCAGGTAGAGTCTCGAGCCCTCATTTTCCTCCTCGAACAACGCGACTCCAACCATCTCGCCGCTGTCGCGTCGACACTCGATGAAGCCAATTGCAGGCGAGCCCTGGTCGTTCAAAAGCTTCACGGGTATCACCACGTGCGGCGGCGGCGGGGGAGCCTTCACGCTGCCAAGATCGATCAACCTGCCGGGCTTCACGTCGAACACCTTCGTACGTTTCGGGCTCTCGGGGTCCCAGAAGCAGTAAGCCGGAAAGGGCGGACGATCGATCTGCGGCGTCATCGGCGTCCAGTTCACCGCAAGGACGCACTCCCCGATGGGCAGCACGTCGAATCGAAACTCGCCTCGTTCGTTCGAAAGGGCCGTAGGAAACCGTTCGTTCGGTTGAGGCTTCTCGGCGCGTTCTCTCGGAATGACGCTCAGGAGGATGTCCTTGAGCGGACGCCCTTCCGAATCGAGCAGGCGCCCTATTATTCCACCGGACGATGTCACTGATGCGTTCGCCACAACCGTGGGAGTCTCTACGCGCAGTCGATTCTCACTGACCGACAGTCCCTCAGTCGTGCCCGAGGATCGGAAAGCCATAAGTCGCCACCCGTCGGGCAATCCGAACCGAATCACGTAATCGCCGTCGGGAACATCAGCGAAGACAAACCCGCCGTCGCGATCCGTCGTTGAGTGCAGCTTTGTCGTTCGAGACTCGAGAGACACGGTGATGCCGGCGACCGGACGGTTTACTTCCTCGGCTCCGATGATGGCCGGGGTCAAGGGTTCGTAGACCGTGCCGACGACCCGAGGAGCGGTGCCGGTTCGAGAGAGATGTCGACAGTAGGCGAGGTTCGTCCGGCTGGCGTCGGCGGCTGCCGTGAGATCGCACTGGCTGGTTACGAGGCCGCCTACCTCTTTCGATTGACGGGCGAACACGAGATACCGCCCTCCGACTTCGAATCCGATGGCGCACGACGTGTCCTCGCTGGTCGCGATCAATACGACTCTGTCGGCCTGGACGCCCTTGAACTTCTCGTCGACTGCAAATCGGACCGCAAGGCGTCTCCCCATGTAGTCCGGATCACCAGGTTGCGGCCCGTCGGTCGCTTCGGGAGTCATCTCTTCGATCGTGCCAACGAACACGACGTCCGAACGTGCATACGAGGTACCGACTGGAACCGGTGGGCACATGCAGGCGGAGGCCGCATCGGCCAGACCGGCGATCGCGCAAAGTGCCGCGAGAACAAGTGAGATTCTGGAGGTCATTGGTCAAGACTCCGATCGGTGCTGTTCTCGCACCACAGGTTAGGTAGCACCCTCAGTGCAGTCTTGTCCCGCCGACGCGGTGTGTCAACCGGGCCGGTCTCGATCTGGAGGCCCAAAGCCGTCGACTCCTCTGCGCCTTCGCGCCGCCAGTTACCGGAGGCTCCCATGACGCGACGGCTCCCCCAAGTAGAGTTCGCCGTACTTGGCGTCTTTGCGCCTTTGCGAGACCTTGGCGTCTTTGCGAGAAACGGATTCGCAAGTCTGTTTTCTCGCAGAGACGCCAGGGACTCGCAAAGGCGCAAAGACATGCTTCTCCGTGGCTCTGTGCCTCTGTGCCTCCGTGTGCGAAGCTCTTCAGACGCTTCGCACACAGAGTCACCGAGTCACAGAGACGCAGAGCCGGAGTGTTGGCGCGACCCCTCCTACGGCTTTGCGAAGAGCGCCGGGTCGACCTCGACGTTCACCTGCGCTTCGGAGATCGTGATCTCGAGGAACTTCGCCCCGTTCCGGAACTGCACGGACATGTGCGCCACCTTCAACCCGCTCACGTCGCGCCAGTCCGACACCAGCACCTCGACCGCGCCCTGCGACGTCGTGTAGTTCACCTTCACCGGAAGCGACGTCGCGGCGTCGACGTGGAACTCCGTCGTGTGCCCGTCGGCATCCGTGATCGCGAAGCCCTTCGTCTTCACGCCGTTGACTTCACCATCAGCCAGCGGCCGGACTGCTAGCTTCTCACCCTGTCCGAAGCGCCGCAGCACCTTGACGCCGAAGAACTTGCCCTCCTTCGACTGCGCCGAGATGTCCTGCGGTCCGCCGCCCTGGTCCACCCACGAGCCTTCAGCGTTCGACCACTGCTTGATCTTCGCTATGCCGAGGTCGAGCTCTGTGCGCGACCGGTCCGGAATCAGCTCCCACTGCTGGACCGACGTAATGTCGAGCGTCTGGGGACCAGGCGAGATCTTGCCCGTGCCCTTCGCCACGAGCGACTTCTGGCCGAGCCACGCCGCGCCGCCAAGCGCCGCGATCGTCTTCTGCGCGAGCTCCGCGCCTGCCTTCGCATCCGTATCGCTCACGGCCGCGACCGTCGCCTTCGCGCGACGAAGATCCGCCGACATCACGTCGACTTCGTCGAACGGAATCTTCTCGACCGGACCGAACTTCGCCACCCCGGCCTCGAATTCCTTGGCGTTGCCGGCGAGCACGACCACCATCTGGTCGGGGTTGATCACGCGCTCGGCGATGGCGCGGACTTCGGCTCCCGTGACCGCATTCACCTTCGACGTGTAGCTCCCGAGGTAGTCCGTGCCGAGACCGAACAACTCGGCCTGGAGCAGCCGCCCCGCGACTGCCTCGGGCGTCTCGAGCCCGAGCAGGAAGATTCCCGCCAGGAACCCCTGCCGCGCTTTCAGCTCTTCAGCCGGGACGTCCGTCGTACGCATCCGGCCGATCTCGTTGAAGATCACCTCGACGGCTTCGACTGTCGTCGCGGTCTTGGTGTTCGTGTCGATCAGGAACGAGCCGCCGTTGCGGCGGGCATCGAGCCGCGAGCGCGCCCCGTAGGTCAGGCCGCGCTTGACGCGCAACTCGCTCTCGACGCGCGACGAGAACGGCGCGCCTCCGAAAATCGAGTTCGCGACGCTCGCACGGTAAAAGTCGGCGTCGCCGCGCGACAGGCCCGGCAATCCGATCCTGATCTCGGTCTGCGCGGCGTCGGGTTTGTCGAGAATGATGATGCGGCGTTTGCCCGGCGCAGCCGCGGACGCGGCCGGCACGACGGGCGCCGTTCCCTTCGCCCACGCCCCGAAGTGCTTCTCGGCGAGCGCGAACGCTTCCTCGGCCGTCACGGCGCCGACGATGGCGAGCGTCGCGTTGCTTGCGACGTACTGCGCCTTGTGGAACGCGACGATGTCATCTCGCTTGATGGCGTTGACGGTCTCGGCCGTGCCGCCGATCGGACGCCCGTACGGCGCCTTGCCGAACGTGACGCGATCGAAGACCTCGTTGGCGACCGCTCCGGCGCTCGAGCGCGAGACCTGCAGACTGCTGAGCGTCTGCGTGCGGGCGCGGGCGATCTCTTCGTCCGCGAACTTCGGATTCATGACGACGTCCGCGAGCAGCTCGGCCGCGAGCTCAGCGCGATTGACGAGGACTGTCGTCGACGCCGTCGTCGAGTCCCATCCCGCCGAGACGCCCAGACTGCCGCCGGCGCCGTCGATCGCCTCGGCGATCTGTTGCGCCGAGCGCGTCGCCGTACCCTGATCAACGAGCCCCGCTGTCATCTGCGCAAGTCCGGCGCGGTCGTCCGGCTCGACGGACGCGCCCGTCTTGAGCATCAGCGTCATCGAAACGATCGGCTGTGCCTTGCTCGCGATGAAGATGACGCGCAGACCGTTCGTGAGCGACTTCTCCTGAACCGGTGGCAGCTTGAAGTCCTTCGCGGGTCCGACGGGGGGCGGCTGTACCTTCTTCATGTCGGCTTTTCCCTGTGCCAGCGCCGGGCCGGCAAGCGTAAGTACGCCAGCCAGCGCCGACACGGCGGCTCGGGCACCGAGTGAGCGGGTATCGCGGCTCATTTGGCACCTCCCTCGGCGCCAGCGGGGCGCATCGACTCGGGCAGCATGTAGATGACCGAGCGGTTCTCCTTCGTCAGGTACTTCTTCGCCACGCGCTGGATGTCGGCAGCCGTCACCGCCTGCAGGCGGGCGACCTCTTCGTTCACGAGCTCGGGGTTGCCGAGGACGGTGGCGGCAAAGCCGAGCGCATCGGCGCGCTGCTGAACCGTCTGCTGACCGACCGTGTTCTCGGCGATGAGCTGCGTCTTGGCCTTCTCGAGCTCGGCGTCGGTGACGAGCTCGTTCCTTAGCCGATCGATCTCGGCGGCAAGCTCGGCTTCACCGTCCTCGGGCTTCTGCCCGCCGTTGAGAATCGCAAAGAAGAAGAACAGTCCCGAGTCCTCGAGAAACGCTCCGCTTCCCGAGGCCTGGAGCGCGATCTGCTTCTCGTAGACGAGGCGGCGGTAGAGCCGCGACGACTGCCCCGACGAGAGAATGCGCGACGCAGCTTCGATGGCGAAGCTGTCGGGCGTGCCGGCACCAGGAATGTGGTACGCGAGAATGACGGCCGGCAGCGGCGTCTTCGAGTCGTAGTTCGTGACGCGTCGCTCTTCGGTCTGCGGCGGCTCGGGCTTCGCGGGCCTCGGGATGTCGCCGGTGCCCCGCTTGACGGGTCCGAAGTGCTTCGTCACCGCCTTTTTGAGCTCGGAGGCCTTGAAGTCGCCGACGACGACGAGCGTCGCGTTGTTCGGCTTGTAGTAGGTCTCGTGGAAGGCCATGACGTCGGCGAGGGTCGCGGCGTCGAGGTCGGCCTTCGAGCCGATCGGCAGCCACTTGTAGCTGTGCGTCGTGAATGCCGTGCCGAAGACGATCTGCGCGAGCTTGCCGAACGGAGGATTCTCGATGCGCTGGCGGAGCTCTTCGATGACGACGTCGCGCTCACTCTTGAGGTTCGCGTCGTCGACGACCAGCGACGACATCCTTTCGGCCTCGAGCCAGAGTGTCTGGTCGAGCGCGTTAGACGGAATCGTCTGCCAGTAGAAGGTGTAGTCGAAGTTAGTCCCGGCATTGATGACGCCGCCGACATCGCTGATGCGCTGGGCGTGCTCCTGGGGACCGAGGTTCTTCGATCCCTTGAACATCAGGTGCTCGAAGAGATGCGCGAAGCCCGTGCGTCCGACCTGCTCCTCTTTCGATCCGACCTTGTACCAGACCTGGACGTTTACGATCGGCGCGGAATTGTCTTCGATCGCGACGACCTTGAGGCCGTTCGGCAGCGAGAACTGTACGATCTCGAGCTTTGGCGGGCGAATCGACTGCGCCGACACGGGCGGGACCTGTCCGGCAAGAATCGCGGCCAGCGAGAGGCCGGCGAGATATTTGTGCAGCATGTTCGGAATCCTCCGGGTTTACTAGAACCGCAACTTCGGTCCCCTGCTGTAGGACCGGCGGCCAAACAGCGAGCGGGGCCGGTCCGAGCCGAGGAGCATCCGCAGACCGGACGCCACGAGCGACAACAACAGAAGCGAGAAGCCTACTACGATTCCGATGTTGACGGGTTTCCACGGCGTGTACTGCATGTAGTGGACGCGGTAAGTCCAGTCGATCCAGTCGTTGAGCAGCGAAGTATGTGAGATCTCGGCCGTGACGGCGTTGACGGTGACTATCTGGCCGGTGTCGAGCGACAGTTCCCAGGCCTGGCAGTCGCCGCCAAGGACGCTCGAGGGACAAGTGATCTGGCGAGCCGCCTTGACTGTTCCGTAGCCCGAGGCGTTCGGCGATTTCGAGAGTGCGCTCCGGAGTGCTGCAGTGGCGCCGGCGGCGTCGAGCGGGGCGACGGCCGCGCCTGTCGTAGAGCTCGCGAGCTGGTACTGAGGCGCCGCTTCGGGCCCGGAAACCAGAACGTAGAGGTCGCCGCGATGGTCGTGCAGCAGCTCCACCCGGCGAACGACCGCTGGATCGAGTCCGCTGGTGCGCGCAGCGTCGGCGGGGCTGACCCACACGGCCGGCGTCTCGGACGCCACTGCGACGGGTCGCAACGGCTCGTAGGCTTCGTCGTACCGGTGCTTGTAGTTGAACAGGAAGCCGGTCAGCGTCCACAGCACGAGCTGGAGCGCGAGGACCGCGCCAGCGATCTTGTGAAATGTGCGCACGGTGCGAGGGTCCTATTGGCGGGGCTCGTAGTCGATGACGGCGTCTTCGAACCACGTGCCTTCCTCGTCCGGGTAGAAAATGCGGGCGCGGTATCCGTTGCCGGTCTGCATGAGCGAAAGTCGGGCGCCGAACTCCTCCGGTTCGCAGAGGATCGACTCGACGTTTGCCTCGACACGGTAATGAACGGCCAGGCCACCCGGCATGTAGACGACGGCGTAGAACTCGGAAGGACCGCTCTCGGGCATGGCTCCGAAGATCGTGAGGTCCTCGTGCTCTAACTCTCCGGACGGCGTATAGATTCGCTCGCGCGACTCCAGAAACGTGCCGTCGAACAGGAACTTCGACTCGACGTGGCAGACGCGCGACTCGCCGCCGTGGGTCCCGTGGCCAAGCCAGGAACCTGCCAGCCATGCGAATTGCTTCATCGCCCGCTGGCAGTGCTCGGCGCGTTGTGCAAACGCCTCGGCGTCGAGGGCTTCGTCGTTGTCGCTCATCGCGTGCACCCTAGCACGCGAACGCGCGAACGGTAAACCCGCCGGAATCGCGGCTCCTGCCGCGGGAAGCGCCTGCAATACGGATTCCGGAAGGGCCGCCGAAGCGTGTGGTACACTGTCGCGTTCTCACGACAATTGAGGTGCACGCGGTGGACATCAAGGTTCAGGATACTGCCGGGCATGGACCCGTGTACGAGCAGATTCGATCGCAGATTGCGGCGATGATCGAGTCGGGCGAACTGGCGAAGGGCGTTGAGGTGCCGAAACCGCACGTGATCGCGTCGCAGTGCGGCGTTGACCGCGGCGAGGTACAGCGCGCCTACTTCGAGCTCGAGCAGGCGGGTCTGATCGAATCCAGGAAGTCGAAGAACTTCCTCGGAGAGACGTCGCTGGTGTTTCGGGTGGCGTA
>CAZQBW010000152.1:0-12093 GCA_964591515.1 uncultured Clostridia bacterium | reverse complement strand
GAATGAGCCGATGTTCCTGGTTGACGACAATCCCACCGCCGAGAACATCGCCAAGCTGATCTACGATTTCGCTCGGAAACAAAATTTCCCGGTTACAGAAGTGAAATTATGGGAAACCGATTCCTGCTTCGCGACGCGCATCCGACGCCGGCGCAGGTCCGGCTCTGGGATCGGGTGCTCGTCCGGGCGTCGCGGGTCGTCGATCCGGTGTTCGGGTACCGGCTAGGGAAGTCCGTGCTCGCAGTCTGGGAACGAATCGGAGAATAAGAGCTTCGCGCACAGAGTCACGTAGCCAGCTCCTCCTCTCCACCCGAAACGGACCATGACCTGACAGTCCCGGGTCGATCGGCTATACTGGCCGGCGAGAGAACAACAATCGCCGCGGCACAGCGGCCCAGGAGGCAGCAATGTCGGAAAACGAACGCACCAGCTCTGCAATCGATCGTTTGACGTACCTGTTCATCGGTGCCGGTATCGGCGCAACAATCGCACTTCTTTTCGCTCCGAAGCCCGGTCGCGAGCTTCGAGAGGACATCGCGGACGCATCGCGTCGCAGCGTCGAGTACACCCGCGAACAGTCGCGTCGGGTCGGTGAGAAGGCCGTCGAGACCTATGGCGCGGCCACGCACAAGGCTCAGGAAATCGTCGGGTCCACGAAGGACAAGGCCCAGCAGCTCATCGAAACGGGCAAGGAAACTGTCGCTTCCAAGAAGGAGCAGCTCCACGCCGCGATCGAGGCCGGCAAGGAAGCCTACATCGAAGAAAAGGAGCGCGCTCGCGCCAAGGCTGGAGAGCTGACCTCGGGGAACGCCTGATCGGCGGACACCGTCACCGTACGCAGCGACCCGGGCCGCGCGCCAGTTGCGGACCGGGTCGTCCCACTGCATGAAGTCTCGCTCACGAGAAAGGCGTAACCCCGCATGACGCCCTGGTTCGAAATCGCTGTCGCCTCGGCCTGCTGGGTCCTCGTGGCCCTATTCATCGTCCAGGTTGTCGTCTGGGTCGTGATGATGAAGACGATGAAGGGCTTCCAGAATACCGTCCAGGAGCTACGCGCGACTTACGAGCCGCGCGTCGCGCAGGTGATGACGACGGTCACCGAGCTCCAGAAATCGGCGAAGGACCTCTCCGATACGGTAACCGTCGTGTCGACGGAGGTTCGCGCCGTGTCGGCCGCGGTCAGCGTCTCGGCAGAGAAGATATCGGTGATCGCTGCCGACAGTGCGGAGGAGATCCGCGAGTTGATCCGCGTCACCAGCGTCGAGATCAAGGCGCTCGTCGCGAACACGTCCGGTGAGGTCCAGGACCTCGTCCAGGTCACCAGCGGGGAAGTGCGGACAATCGTCTCGTCGTCGCGGAACACCGCGACATCGGCCGCCGATCGCATGGACCTGATGGTCGAACGGACGGCGCTGCGCGTCGAAGAGACGGGCGAGTACATTCAGTCCCAGGTGCTCGATCCGGTCCGCGAGGTTTCGGCGATCGTGATTGGCATCAAGGTCGCGCTCGAGACGCTCATCGGCTTTCCGCATCGCAAGCAGATCGACCAGGCCTATTCGGAAGAAGAACTCTTCATTTGACCGGTCTCGCCCTGCGGGGCGGGACCGAGCGCGCAGCGCCACAGCGCCTTTGCGAGAGCGATTCACGCCGCTCGCAAGGGCGCAACTGTTGAAGGCACTGAATTCCCTGAGCGACGTAGAGACATGGATCTGAAATCGACCGTCAACCTCCCGAAAACCGAGTTCGCCCAGAAGGGCAATCTCCCGGTTCGCGAACCGGAGCGTCTGGAAGCCTGGAAGGCCATGGGCCTCTATCAGCGGATCCGCGAGACCCGCGCCGGCGCTCCGCGGTACATGCTTCACGACGGGCCTCCGTATGCGAACGGCAACATCCACCTCGGGCACGTGATCAACAAGCTGCTCAAGGACTTCGTCGTGCGAATGCGGACGATGGAGGGCTACGACGCGCCGTACGTCCCGGGGTGGGACTGCCACGGGCTGCCGATCGAGAAGCAGGTCGAGAAGAACCTCGGCGTCAGGAAGCACGAGATGTCGCCGCTCGAGTTCCGGAAGGCGACACGCGCCTACGCGGAGAAGTACGTCGCGATCCAGTCGCAGGAGTTCCAGCGCCTCGGCATCGAGGGCGAGTGGGACAATCCGTACCTGACGATGGACTATCGATACGAGGCGGACACCGTTCGTGCTCTCGGACGGTTCATGGCTGAGGGGTCCGTATTCAAGGGTCCGCGGCCGGTCTACTGGTGCGTGAACGATGCGACGGCGCTGGCCGAAGCCGAAGTCGAGTACCAGAACCACACGAGCCCGTCCGTCTACGTTGCGTTCAAGCTGCTGGGCGACGTCGGCGCGCTGCATCCGCGGCTGGCAAAACAGGACGTTTCGGTCGTGATCTGGACGACGACGCCGTGGACGCTGCCGGCCAACCTCGCGATCGCGTTTCATCCGGAGTTCGACTACGTCGCAATCCACGGAGACGACGGCCGGGTCTTCATCGTGGCGCAGGGCATGCTCGAGTCCGTGGCCGAGAAGCTCGGCTGGGGATCGCCGACGATCGCTGCCTCGTTCAAGGGCACCCAGCTCGAGGGAATGAAGGCGCGCCATCCGTTCATCGATCGGGATTCGCTCTGCGTGCTCGCCGACTACGTTACGCTCGATGCCGGAACGGGAGCGGTGCATACCGCGCCCGGTCACGGCCACGACGACTACCTCACCGGAATGAAGTACGGACTCGACGTCTACTGTCCGGTAGACGGCGACGGCCGATTCGACGAGACTGTCGAGCACTTCGCCGGTCAGCACGTATTCAAGGCGAACGGACCGATCGTCGAGCTGCTCAGGGAGCGTGGAGCGCTGCTCGGATCCGAGCCCTTGGCGCACTCCTACCCGCACTGCTGGAGGTGTCACAACCCGCTCATCTATCGGGCGACGCCGCAGTGGTTCATCTCGATGGATCGCACGAACCTGCGCGGGCGCGCCATCGAGGCGCTCGACAAGGTCGAGTGGATTCCCTCGTGGGGCAAGGAGCGCATGTCCAGCATGATCGCGAACCGTCCGGACTGGTGCATTTCGCGCCAGCGGTCGTGGGGCGTTCCGATCACTGCATTCTATTGTGAGGGCTGCGACGCAGCGCTCACGACGCCCGAGGTCATCGACTTCGTGGCCTCGGTCTTCGACGAGGAAGGAGCCGACGCGTGGTTTGCCCGTCCGGCGTCCGAACTGATGCCCGCCGGGACGTCGTGTCCAGGCTGTGGAGGCGCTGAATTCCGAAAGGAGACCGACATCCTCGACGTCTGGATCGATTCCGGAGCGTCTTCGATCGCCGTGCTCAAACGGCGCGGACTCAGCTGGCCGGCCGACATGTACCTCGAGGGCAACGACCAGTTCCGCGGCTGGTTCAACTCGTCGCTGATGCTCGGGCTCGAGTGCGAAGGAGCGCCGCCGTATCGGACGGTGCTCGTTCACGGCATGACGGTAGACGACAAGGGCGAGAAGCTCTCGAAGTCGAAGGGCAACGGCCCCGACCTCGACGCAGTGATCCGCAACAGCGGCGTGGAGCTGCTTCGGCTGTGGGTCGCGTCGGTCAATTACCGCGAGGAAATCCCGTACTCGAAGGATCTGTTCGCGCGGATCTCGGAGGCCTACCGGAAGATCCGCAACACGGCTCGGTACGCGCTCGGGAACCTGCAGGGATTCGATCCTTCGGTCGACCGCGTACCGTACGACGAGATGGAGGAGATCGACCGGTGGGCGCTCGCGGAGCTCAACGTGCTGGTGGCCGAGGTGCGGCAGGCCTACACGGACTATGCGTTCCACAGCGTCTTCCACTCGATTTACAACTTCTGTTCGGTCGAGCTTTCGGCAATCTACTTCGACGTGCTGAAGGACCGGCTCTACATGCATCCGCCACGGTCTCGATCCCGGCGGTCGGCGCAGACCGCGGTATACGAGATCATCGAGCGGTTGACGCGGCTTCTCGCGCCGATACTGGCGTTCACGTCCGAGGAAATCTGGGACCACGTTCCCGGGGCCAGGGAGCGGGCGGCGTCCGTGCATCTTGCGCTGTTCCCCGATGTCGAGTCGTCGTGGGACGACGAGGCTCTTGCCGAACGCTGGGAGGAGCTGCTCGTGGCGCGCGAGATCGCGCAGAAAGCGCTGGAGGAGAAGCGCGCGGCAAAGGCCATCGGCTCGTCGCTCGAGGCCCACGTGACGCTCCGCGTGCCGGAAGCGCAGTACGAGTTGCTCGCAGGCGCGCGCGACGAGCTCGTCGACGTGCTCATCGTTTCGGGTCTGGCCGTCGAACGTTCGACGGGAGACAGCATCGAGGTCGAGGTGCGAAAGGCGGACGGCGCGAAGTGCGAACGATGCTGGCATTACCGCGAGACCGTCGGGGCCGACGCGGCGTTGCCGACGATCTGTGCGCCGTGCGGAGAGCAGGTCCGCGAGGGCTGGCCGGACCTCGTCGAGGTGCCGTCGTGAGGTTGGCGTGAAGCAGCGAGTATTCTATGCGGCGGCTTCGGTCGCGATCATCGTGCTCGACTTCGTGTCGAAGCAGTGGGCGGCCGCGCGACTGCAGGCCGGACCCGACATCGAGATCATTCCTGGTCTGCTGCGGTTGATCTACGCCGAGAATCCGGGCATCGCATTCAGCCTGTTCAACTCGGGAGCGCAGACGACGCGGTGGCTTCTCGTTTCGTTCTCGGCGGCGACGGCGGTCGGGGTCGCGGTCATGGCGATGCGTGCCCTGCCGAGCGACTGGCGGTCGCAGACGATCTGCGCGCTGCTCTTCGCGGGAATCGTCGGAAACCTCATCGACCGGGTGCAGACGGGGCGGGTGATCGACTTCATCGATGCGTATGTCGGGACTGCGCATTGGCCGACGTTCAACGTGGCGGATTCGGCGATCTCGGTTGGAGCGGTGCTGTTGGCGCTCGAGCTGTTCCGGAAGCCCGCGGCGAGCGAAGTGAAATCCGCGAGCGAATCAACTCCAAATCTTTGATCCTTTGCGTCTTTGCGAGACCTTTGCGCCTTTGCGAGAAACTCTGTTCTGAAGCCGGATTTCTCGCAAAGACGCAAAGGTCTCGCAAAGACGCAAAGCAGAACGCACATCTTCCAGGAGACACTGACGTGAGACTGGCCCTTGTATTTCTGCTCCTCCTTCCGCTGCTCCCGATGGCTCCCCCCGCGGTGAGCGCCGACTCTCCGTTCGACCAGTACTTCACCTCGAAGACGATGCGCGTGGACTACTTCCACACAGGCAAGGTCGGCCAGGAGATCGTCAGCCTCGACGAAGTGGTCTCGGACGGCCCCTGGGCCGGCAGCCGCACGCGACTCGTCGACGAATCGAATCTCGGCGCCTATCTCTTCGCCGTCGTCGATCCCGGGACGCAGCGCGTGATCTACTCGCGCGGGTTCTCGAACATCTACGGAGAGTGGGAGACGACTCCCGAAGCCAAGTCGAGCTACCGGACGTTTCACGAATCGCTGCGCTTCCCGTGGCCGAAAAACACAGTTCAGGTCGTCCTCAGGAAGCGTCAGCCCGATGCGACTTTTCGCGAAGTCTGGTCGACGCTCGTCGATCCGAACTCGCGATTCGTGAACCCGGCCGAACGCGCGCCGGCTGGCAAGGTGACGTCGCTCATCGACAACGGCCCGCCGTCCGACAAGGTCGACCTGCTGCTCATCGCCGAAGGCTACCGCGCGGAGGACATGGCGAAGTTCCGTGCGGACTCGACCAGACTCGTCGCGAAGCTCTTCGCGACCGAGCCGTTCAAGAGCCGCATGAAGGACTTCAACGTGCGCCTGCTCGAGGTGCCGTCGGCCGAGATCGGCGTGCACCAGCCCCGCACGAACCAGCCGCGTCGAACTGCGGTCGGTGCCCAGTACAACGTGTTCGACAGCGAACGGTACGTGCTGACGCTCGACAACAAGGCCTTCCGGAACGTCGCTTCGGCGGCACCGTACGAGTTCGTCGAAATCCTCTGCAACGAGGAGCAGTATGGCGGCGGAGGCATCTTCAACGACCAGGCTACGACGTCTGTCGACACGGCATTCGCCGAGTACATCTTCGTGCACGAGTTCGGTCACCATTTCGCCGCGCTCGCCGACGAGTACTACACGTCGGACGTCGCGTACGAGACTGGCATCGTCGACCGGCCCGAGCCTTGGGAGCCGAACATCACGGCGCTCAAGGATCCGGCAAAGCTGAAGTGGAAGGATCTCGTCGAGACTGGAACTCCCTTGCCGACGCCGTGGGACAAGGAGCCGTTCGAGCAGCACAGCTATGCGGCCCAGAAGGAACGGGCCGCGCTTCGCGCCTCAGGCGCTCCCGAGTCGAAGATGAACGAGCTCTTCCAGAAGCAGCTCGTCTGGGACACGAAGCACCTGTCGTCGATGCAGTACTCGGGCAAGGTCGGGGCGTTCGAGGGTGCTGGGTACGAGCAGAAGGGGCTCTACCGGCCAGAGGCGGACTGCATCATGTTCACGCGGGATGAGGTCGGATTCTGCCGCGTCTGCAAGCGGGCCATCGAGCGCATCGTCGACATGTACTCGAGGCCGTAGGAAGCGGGGGAGTCATTCCTCCGTGTTCTCTGTGCCTCCGTGCTCTCTGTATTCCTGCGGAACTGCCGTTGGCGTACGGAGAGCACAGAGACACGGAGTGCACTAAGGCAATCAACTGGGTGTGAGTCAGTGCTCGACGCGTTCGAAAGGTCCGAGTCGGAAGGGGCATCGAGGCGCTCGAGGCTGGCGAAGGTGTTCCTGCTGCTTGTTGTCGCGGCTGCCATCACCCTGGTGTTGGCGTGCACCTACCTCGTTCAGCCGCTCGTCTTTGCGGTTGCGCGGACAGACTCGGGCGTGTCGGTCGACCCGTCTCGACTCGAGACTCACGTCCGGGCGCTCTCGCAGAAGTTCGGTCCTCGCGACGTCGAGCACCCGCAGTATCTCGACAAGTGCGCCGCTTACATTCGCGGGGAGCTCGCGCGAGCGGGAGGTCGAGTTTCGGAGCAGCCTTTCGACCGGGACGGCAGGGGCTACCGGAACATCGTCGCGAGCTTCGGCCCTGAGTCCGCGGAGATCGTCGTCGTCGGCGCGCACTACGATTCGGCGGGACCACGACCGGGCGCGGACGACAATGCGAGCGGAGTAGCCGGCCTGATAGAACTGGCTGAGCTGCTTGGACGGTCCGAGCTAGGTGCGAGGGTCGAGCTCGTCGCGTACACGCTCGAGGAACCGCCGGTCTTTCGATCCTCGATGATGGGCAGCGCCGTGCACGCCCGATCACTCGCCGAGAGCGGCACCAGTGTTCGCGCGATGATCTGCCTCGAGATGATCGGGTATTTTTCGGACGCACCGAACAGTCAGCGCTACCCGATCGGCGCACTCGGGGTGTTCTATCCGAGCACGGGCAACTTCATCTCAGTGGTCGGACGTGTCGGAGGCGGAGGCCTCGTGCGAACGGTCAAGCGTGCGATGACGGCGTCGTCACCGCTTCCGGTCTATTCGATCAACGCGCCATCGTTCGTGCCCGGGATCGATTTCTCGGACCACCTGAACTACTGGAAGGAAGGGTTTCCGGCGGTAATGGTCAGCGACACGTCGTTCTACCGGAACGGCAATTACCACACGGTCGATGACACGGCGGACACTCTCGACTACCAGCGGATGGCCCAGGTCGTCGTCGGCGTCCACGCGGCGGTCGTGGAGCTGGCGAAATAGCAGTCTCGGTGCTCTCCGTGCCTCTGTGCTCTCTGTATTCCTACGGGTCTGCCGTTGGCATACAGAGAGCACAGAGGCACGGAGGGCACTGAGAAGACGCCTCTTTATCCCTTCGCCTTTCTCAGCGTGGCCGAGTTGAGGTCGAGCTCGGCTTCGGGGATGACCTCAACGTTCGGAAAGTCCTTCTTCAACGCCTCGAGGAACTTCGACGCGTCGCCGACCATCACGATGGACGCGCCCTCCGCCCCGAGACGCTTGCCTGCGAACTGCGCGACGTCGGCTCCCGTCACCTTGCTGACGCTCGAGATGTAGCTGTTGGCCGTGTTCAGGCTCACACCAAGCAGCGCGAAGTCCGAGATCTGACCGACGAGTCCGGCCGTCGTCTCGAGCGCTCGGGCGAAGTTGCCCGAGAGCGTCGCCTTCCGCGGCGTCATCTCTTCCGCCGGGATCGGCGCCGATGCAAGCCGCTTCAACTCGCTGAGAAGCAGTGCCGCGACTTCGGCGCCCGACTCGTTCTTCGTCTGCGTGGACGCCGAGAACGGGCCTACGCCGCGACGGGCCGCCAGGTTGCTGCTGGCTCCGTAGCTCAGGCCGCGCTTGATGCGGACCTCCTGATTCAGACGCGCCGAGTAACCGCCGCCGAGAACCGTGTTCGTTACGATACCGGTGAAGTACTCGGGATCCGCGCGCCGGATTCCAGGTCGAACGAGCGTGACCGCGGTCTGCCCCGCATCCGGCTTGTCGACAACAACTACGCGTCCGGCCTTGCCGGCCGAGGCCGGCGCCTCCGAATCGTTCGTCGCCGGGAGCGGTGTCTTCGGCCGCTTCCAGTCTCCAAAGAGCTGGGTTGCGATCCGGAACGCCACATTCGGACGGATGTCGCCACCTATGACGAGAATTGCGTTGTCCGGACGGTAATAGGTCTGGTGGACGCGAACCACGTCGTCGCGCTTGATACGGCCGACCGTCTCGGGCGTGCCCGATAGCGGATGTCCGTACGGTCCGTCACCGAAGACGACGCGCGACGCGACGAAGCGCGCCATCGTTCCGGGCTGGCTGAGGTTCACGCTGAGGTCGTCGAGCACCTGCGTGCGGTACCGCTCGATCTCCTCCTCGGCAAAGACCGGGTTGCGAACTACATCCGCCATGATCGACATCGCCTGCGACGCCTTTGCAGACATGACTGCCACACTGACCGACGACGAATCCCACGCCGCGGCCGAGCCGATCGAGCCACCCAGCGCCTCCATCGCCTCGGCGATCTGAGGGGCCGTCCGCTTCTGCGTGCCCTTCGTCAGGAGCGACGCCGTGAAGTCCGCCACGCCGCTCTTGTCCGCCGGATCGATTTCGCCGCCGCTGCGAATCGAGAGCTGGGCTGCGACGACCGGATTTCCGGCCCTCGGCACGACGATGACGCGAAGGCCATTCGGCAGAGTCTTCTCGACCGGCTGCGGGAACTGTACGGAACGAGGCGCGGCAGGGGCAGGCGGAGCCGTCAGCCCACCCGGACCCTGTGCGAGCGCCAGTGTCGTACTTCCAACGAGAACGAGTGCCACGATCGCCGCGGCCGACTTGAGAGCCTTGATCATTGAGATATTCATTTCGCAGGGGCTCCTTCCGCCGCCGCTTCCGGCTCGGGCAGGTAGGTCAGGACAACGCGGTTCGTCGGATCGAAGTACTTCTTCATCACGCGCTGTATGTCAGCTGCCGTGACGGCCTGCAGCTTCTCGACATCGGTATTGATCCGGTTCGGATCGCCGTAGAGCACCGCCGAACGACCGAGCTCCTCGGCCTTGCCGTTGTTGGTCTCGAGCTCGAAGAGCTTCGCGGTCACGAGCTGGTTCTTTGCCTTCTCGAGCTCCGCCGCCGTCACCGGTGCATCCTGCATCCGCTTGATCTCCGCAAGGAGGGCTTCCTCGCCCTCCGCGGTGGTCTTGCCTCCCGCCAGGATGGCGAACAGGATGAACAGGCTCGCGTCTTCGCGAAGGTCGACCTGGGCGCTGGCCTCCGAAGCCACCTGCTTCGTGTAGACGAGCGAGTTGTAGAGTCTCGACGACTCGCCGTTCGAGAGAATCGACTCGGCAACGCGAAGCGCGTACATGTCTTCGTGCTTCTGTTTCGGCAGCAGGAAGGTCATCGCAACGGCCGGCAGTGGCACATTCGGTGCGGTAACGGTGTGACGCTGTTCAGCGGTACGGGCGGGCTCCTGGATCGTCACCCGCGCGAGCGGCGTCGACGGCTTCGGTATGTCGGCGAAGAACTTGTCCACCCACGCATCGAGCTGCTTCGGATCGAAGTCACCCACGACGACGAGCGTCGCGTTGTCGGGCCGGTAGTAGTCCGCGTGGAACTTGCGAACGTCATCGATGGTCGCGGCGTTGAGCTCATCGATGTTGCCGATTCCCGGACGCTTGTATGGATGCGTCGTGAACGACTTCTTCTCGATCTCGAGGAAGAGCCGGCCGTAGGGTCTAGCGAGGTAGCTCTGCCGGTACTCTTCCTTCACGACGTCGCGCTCGGACAGGAAGTTCTTGTCGACGACGTTGAGCGACGACAGCCGTTCGGCTTCGGCCCAGAGCAGCGTCTCGAGGTAGTTCGACGGAACGACCTCGTAATAGACCGTGACGTCGTCGGCCGTGAAGGCGTTGTTGAATCCGCCGACGTCCTCGGTGAGCCTGTCCATCTGCTCGTCCTTCATGTTGCGCGTGCCCTTGAAGAGCATGTGCTCGAAGAGATGAGCGAACCCGCTGCGGCCGTCCGGATCGTCCTTCGAGCCGACGTGATACCAGACGTTGATGCACACGGTCGGGCTCGACCGATCGACGGCGCTCAGCACGCGCATACCGTTTGCGAGTGTGCGCTCGCGATACTCGAGCCGGGACGCCTTGGCCTGCGCGAGCGCCTCGGCGGGAGCGATCGCAAGCAGGCCGGCGAATACGACAATGGCCAGAAGAAACGAGACTGGACTTCGGGGCATGGCTTCAGGACTCCCGTTGACAAGATATTTACAGTCGGCGAAGTGCACGAGGGTGCAGGCTCTGTTACGCCACGTACGTTGAACCGGTTTCAGCCGGCTGGATGGACCAGGCTCCGAAGAGGCTTGTCGCGAAAGCAGCCGACCGAGAGTGAGCGGCATCATGTAACCGACTTTCGTCCTTGGGGCAATCTTCGCCCACATCACGGTTCGGTCGCTACGGATGCTCCTCAATGACGACCGAGGCGTACACTTGAAGACGATCACCTCGCCCCCCGAAGGAGTTTCCCTCAATGACAACGTCGTTGACTCGCGCTGTAGCGAATTTCGCCTGCACGCTGACGATCTTGAGCCTGGCTGCTGGTGCCGTTTCCAACAGGGCTGTCGAGGCCCAGTCGGCGGTACCGGACATTCGCGGGGACTACGATCTTTACGGCAACCAGACGGTGACGGGCTGCGCTGAAGTCGGAGGCGATTTCTCGTCCCCGCTCGCCGGAACGCTACACATCGCGGCGCAGGAAGGAGACCAGTTCTCGGGCACGCTCGGGACGCCTGACCAGAGCGTCGTGATCTTCGCTCTGAGCGGGACCGTGAACGCGGCCGGTGGGATCGAGGGGACGTGGTCGTTTCCAGAGTCGCCGGGCGGCGTGTTCATGAACCCTCGGGTAACAGGGACGATAGCGAACGGCAATGCAGACGCGGACTTTACGGCAGACTTTGGAACCCAGGGAGTATCTTGCAACTACCGGGCTTCGCTGGCATCCATCGCCGCTACGCTCGCGTGGCAGGCGCCCGATGCTGCGTCCACGTCGGAGTTCCCGCCTCCCCGCGCGCTGATTCTGGCTGAGAACACGCCCGCGAAACGTTCGCCCGCGCAGCTTGACGAGGCCCTGGCTGCGGCGATCGGATTTCCCCCCGAAGGCTCGCAACGGGTATTAGGGCAGCGCGACGGAATGGTCACGGGATACAACGTCTATCGGTCTTCCACCCCAGGCGTGCAGCCTGTTCCCGGCAATCTGTTTGCGCAGACGCCGGCGACGCAGACGAGCCTGCCGACAGGAGCGGCCGCGGGCGGGTCGTTCTTCGTCGTGACGGCGACGTACGCGGATGGGGAGAGCGATCCGACGAACGAGGTCAGCGGCGGTCTGACGCCGGCGGTGCTGACGAAGGTCAAGGTGTCGGCCTCGAAGATCAAGGCGACGGGGACCGGATTCTCGGCGACGGTCCAGGTCTTCATCGACGGGATTCCCTTCGTCAGCGGAGCCTCGGTGAAGGGTGGCACGAAGGTGACGCAGAAGGGTGCGTTGCTTACGGGACAGACGCTTTCGCAATACCTGACGCCGGGCAAGGTCGCGGCGATCTCGTTCCGGAATGCGGACGGAGCCATCG
>CAZQBW010000151.1:8780-12101 GCA_964591515.1 uncultured Clostridia bacterium | reverse complement strand
TAACAGTGCATCAAGCTCACCAGAGTTGCACCCTTCGAAGTAGGACAGGACAACGGAGACATTTAGGGATTCATCTGGCGTCATCTTCTCGTCCTCCGTTTCGTTCAGGGCAGCAGGTCGACGGTGCAAGGCGCCGGACGTCAATCATCGGGGGGCGCGCGCGAGGGAGGCAGCCCCACGACAGCGCTAGCCGGCGCCCAGACAGCAAGCGCGGCGCCGCTGTTCGGACGTCGGGTTCAGCGCATGGCTCAACGTCACTCAAGCCCTCGCCTGCTGGATGAACTGGAGCAGTAGACGCGTGGTAACTTCGGTCTGCTCCTGTTGCACCCAATGCCCGGCGTGCTCCACGAGGTGAACGCTCACCATGCGGGTGCATGCCGTCGTCTGCATCTTCTCGAAGTTGCCCGGGATCTGATAGACGCCCCAGTCCTTGGCCCCCGCGATAAAACAAGACGGCACATCGATCGTGCGGCCAGAGTACGTCTGGAGCTCGGCCGCATACTTCGGGTCCACCGCACATCGATACCATTGCAACCCACCTTGAAATCCGTTCCGGGTGTATTCATCGGCATACACCTGAAGCTCGGTATCGGTCAGCCATTTGCACGCCTCTATCTCGGCGCGCGACGGCATCTCCGCCGCGACCGTTTCAGCCATCCCCTTGTCCAGGTCCATGACGTAATAGGCAGGCAGCTTTGCCAGTTCGGACGCCGTCCACGATTTCAGAGGGTACGGGTCGTTCTTCGTCCAATCGGCACTCTTCATGTGATAGTAGGCCCGCAGGAAGTTTCGGAGTCCCTGTGGGGCATGGTGCATGTTCGGATCTGCCTCCCGCGTCCCGTAGTACCACATGTAGTGCTTGCGGGGGCGGGGTAGCCTGGCGAGGTCATCGTGGATATTGGGGCTTGTTGGCGCCGCGCCCCGGGCAGGCTCATTCGCCGTATTGAACGGGAGCGCCGGCGGCCCGGCGAATGGGGCGCTCATGAGCACCACTGAACGGAACACATCAGGTCGTATCAGCGAACACCAGGCGGCGACGGGAGATCCAAAGTCGTGCCCTGCGACCGTCGCAACGGACCGGTAGCCCAAAGCGGATACGAGTCCGACCATGTCTCGGACCAGATTGACGAATCGAAACGAAGCGACGTCTCCGTCGTAGCTGCCGTCCCAGCCAGTGGTACGTCCATACCCACGTTGGTCAGGCGCAACTACATGGAACCCTGCTTCCGCGAGGGGCAGCATCAACTTTCGCCAGCTGTACGCGAGTTCGGGGAAGCCGTGCAGAAGCAGGACACAGGGTCGGGCATTGTCGCTGAAGCCCGCCTCCAGGACATGCATCTTGAGGCCGTTGCTGTTGTCCACCACCCGGGAGCGGATGCCGCGCGGCAAAGTGCCTGCACCGTACGCGACGTCCGGGTTGGTCGCCTGCCAAACGCCAGGATTGGACTCGGCTGCACGCACCGTCGCGGCAAGACCAGATTGCAGCATGATCGCCGCAGTGGCCTGCATGAACTCACGGCGCGAGCAGGATGATGCGTATGAGCTGACGCTCTCCTTCTCCATCATCTCCTCCGGTCGATCGATTAGTGCTCCGCTGCCGGTGACGCCGAACGTCAAGCATCAGCGGGCGCGCGCGACGGCGTCAAGGGCGAAGGACGTCCGGTCGCGTCGCCATCAGGAACGGGGGTGACCTCCGGGAAGATGCTCGAGCACCCACGAGTGCTCATGGTGATCCCGCAGGTTATCTGGTGGCGTGAACCCTGGCTCGAGACGCGCGCGCAAAAGGGCGAGGGTTCGGAAGTCGCGTTGGGCTACGACTGGAATGCCTGCCTCCAGGAGCAGGGCCGTCGCGACACCGACGCCCCTCTGCCAGCGTCGCTCGGTGACGAGGCGGCAGCCATCCGAGATCACCTGGCTCCCGCACGCCGCACTCATGTCCGTGAGAATCGCAAGTTCGGCACGAGCCTGCTGCGCGAAGGTGAGCATGGCCCGAGCGCCGTCGACCATTTTCTCGGTCAAATCGCGACCGTGCTCATCGAGGACCTTAGCGCGCCCCGCGATCACGTCGAAGCCATCCCCTCCGTGAATATCAGGCATGGTGCGAGGTGTGCCCAGCGCGTGCTGTTCGGGACAGAACGGCAACACGCGTAACGTCGGCAGTGCCAGCAACTCGCGGAACCTCGCGCCGAACCCGTAGTCGTCGCCGTCCACGCCGCATCCCCAACCCGCTAGACAACCACTCACGAGCACGCGCCAGGGATCCTGCTCCGTGGGTCCACGAAGACTATCGATGACTGCCCGATGGTGTGCGACGAGCATGCGTGAAGTGTTCACCTCGAACCCTTGAGCGTCAAGCAGCGCACCAGAATCACGTCGGTCTAACGTCAAGCATCAGCGGGCGCGCGCGACAGAGCAAGCCCTTGCACCAGGCCCTCTCCCATGGCCTTCATCACCACGCTCGGCGACGTCGCTCAGCCGATGCAGGCGTCGATATGAGCGTCGAGCAGGCGGGCGAGCTCCGCTGGATTCGTCGCCGGCAGGAAGTGGCTGCCTGCAGCAACCGTCTCGAGACGGCCGCGCGGAATGGTCTCGGCCAGGATCTCGGCGATGCGCATCATCGCCGGGTGGCCATCGCCGCCGCGCACAACGAGCGTGGTTGCTGCGATCTGACGGTAGGCAGACAGCGGTGGCTCGAAGGGCGTGCCCGATGTCCAGTCGAGAATGTTCGCGGGCGTCGTCCTGATGACATAGTCGCGGACTTTGGCAGGAAACGCTTCAAATGTCCCCTCGCCACCATAGAAGTCGATCACGTGGCGCGCGGCGTCGGACCGGCCGGCTTCGAACTCTGCGAAGTATTCACGTGTCATCGCACTGAACATTGCATATAGGTCGGCTTCCCCCGACGTCACCAATAGGCCCAAAGGATTGGCCTCCACCAGCATAAGGCTCGCCGGCTTGATCGTGCCTTCGATTGCATGCGCAAGCGCCGCAAGGCCGCCGAACGAATGGCCCACCACGTGCGCCGGCTCGCCAATCCGCTCGAGAATGCAATCAATGAGGTCCGTCTGCTGGCGCATGGTCGCGTTGCCGCGAGGACGGCGTTCTGCTGTCGCGCCGTAGCCGAGCAGGCTCGTTGTCACGATGCGGTAGCTGCGGGCGAGTCGATCGGTGACGGCCTTCCAGCCCGAGCCGGTCCCGAAACTGCCCGGCAGAAGCAGGAGTGGCGCCCCTTCGCCTCGCTCGTAATATTCAACATCGGTCGGAAAGTCCGGCATCGCGATCACCTCGTTCAGCTTCCGGGTGCACCGCTGAGGAGTTCAG
>CAZQBW010000151.1:0-8680 GCA_964591515.1 uncultured Clostridia bacterium | reverse complement strand
CATCTCTCTGCGTCCATACGGCAGTCACCGTGCGTCGCCGAGATCGAATGCGAACATCGTTGTGTCGTCTGCGTCGATGACACCACCGACGGAGTCGTAGAGTCGCATCGCTGCAACGTTCGACCGGTTCGTGAGTACCCACGCCTGCTGGCAGCCTCTCTCGCGCCCGCGCGCGAACAATGCGGCGAGCAATCGCTTGGCAACGCCCCGCCCGCGGTGCGTTGCTGCTACACCGACCTCATTCACCCAGAGTTCCCGTGGTTTGTCCGGATTGACGTAATCCACGGCGGACGCCATCCCGACTACGACCCCCGAATCGATGGCGACCGCAAGGTGATGGCGAGCATCGGTGAAGAACTCCTTGACGAGTACAGGGTCGAGGGGTTTGTCGAACACGCCATCGGCGATCTCGCTGAGCAAGTGCTCGTCGCCGAGTCGCAGCACTGTGACTTCGATCTTCATTGCATCCAGCGACGTCGAGTTTCCGAACGATCAGGCTCACCGGGCCGGAGCAACGCCACTCACCAACGATGAGTCCTCGGATGCGCAGGCTCCGGTTCGACCTCAACAACCACAAGTGTCTAGCGAATTCCGCGCAGCCGCGCTACGTGAATACGCTCGTCGCTCTCCGAGAGGCGTTCGTCAGACACGAGGTAGATGCCTGTCGGGTAGCCAGGTTCGCCATCGTAGACCACGTCGATCCAGTCGGAGCGCGCCTCGCACGCTCGCTCGATGACGCTGAAAAGCCGTTCGACAAGGGATAACGGCACGATCCCGCTGGGCTGGCGAGTCGAGATCGGTTGGATTCATCCACACCTCCTCACGGCTTCGATAGACAGCCCTATCCTATGGAAGGCCGGCTGCTCGCGACGGACGACGCGGAGCCTCAAACGTCCGCGGGCGCGCGCGGACGACTTGGAAGAAGCGAAGATTCTCAGCCGTGCTCGCTCCGGTGCAACCGCTGGTTCTGCTGCCGAGCGTCAGCTCTCGAGCCACAGGGTCGTCACCATCACGACAAAGCTGGCGACGGGAACGAGGAAGTTCGCCAGGATGAGCCAGGTCACCAACCGGGGCCTCTCAGGCATTCCACCGCGCCCGCGCAAGAGCAACAGACTGCCGACGTAGAGTAGCGCGACAACTGCAACGAATGCCGGTAGCACGGAGAAGACGAAAGCGGCTTCGTGCAGGAGGGTGCCTCGAAGATAGGAGAAGCCGGAGAGCATCCCGTTCCGAGACGTAATGCTGTCCTCGAGGGCGCTCGAGAGAGCCGCAGCAAGAGAACAGCCGACGAACGTGAAAAGGAGGATTCGCCAAGCATTCTTAGACATCGTGAACTCCTGTGGATCGGAGCATCGGCTCGTGGAGGGTGAAGCGCGGCAACTGCCGGCGCGTCGTTTGGCCGTCGAAAGTCAAGCATCAGCGGGCGCGCGCGACGGCGTCAAGGGCAAACCGAACGAACTCGCTGAGCGCACTCCGCTCCATGCGTTAGTAGGGTTGCCGTTCCAGTCGCGGGTGGCGCGCCTCAATCAACGATACGTTGAAGATCGTTACGTCATAGGGACGGCTGGTCGCGTCAGACGGCCTGATCCGAATCGGAAGCCGAGGTTGATGCGTTTCGGGTCTCGATGGTCTCGATACTCCAATTCGCTGTACATCGAGTCGCCGCGTCACCCTCGCCCCCTAACCAGCCCGATACACCGACAACTGCGGCAACTCGTAAAGAGCCGACAGGCGCGGATCGGTCGCAAGGCGAAGCGGGTTGCCTTCATGCCGCGCCCGGGCCACCGCTAACCAATGTCGCGCCAGCGCCTCCCGGCCGAGGCCCAAATAGAGAATCACACGATCCAACGGCTCGACCGCCGGCGCCGCGCCAGTACCATCGGCAAGGCCCAGTCCATCTGATGCGCGGCGATCCCGCTCACGCGCGAGCCGCTCGAACTCGACCGACAGCCGCAGCGTCTCGTCCCGGCGTCCGGCCGATGCGTACGCGTGCGCGAGCGCCGCGATCGCGCGCATGTTGCCGGCATCGGTCTCGCGAATTCGCCCGAACTCGGCAATGGCCCGCCCGTAGTCGCGCTTCTGCTCGAGCGCGAGGCCGAGGCCGTATCTCGCCCGCTCGAACGCCGGCTCGAGCTCGAGCGTCTGCTCGAAAACCGCGACCGCATCGTCGTATCGCCCGAGATGCGTCAGGCACTCACCAAGCGCGGCGCTGACCGGCAGCGACAGTGGATCGAGAGTGCGCGCCTCGCCGAGCGCGAGCGCGGCCTCGTCGAACCGGCCCTGCGCCTCGAGCAGCTCGCCGAGCCACTGGTGCGCCGTCGCGTAGGACGGCTTCAACTCGATGGCGAGCCGGTACTCGCGTTCCGCCTCGGACACGTCCTTCTCATAGACCTCGCGGACGGCGCCGAGCGACGTGTGCGCCTCGGCAAGCGTCCCGTCTAGCGCGATCGCGTCAAGTGCCGCCTCGCGCGCCCGCCCGAAGGCCTCGGCGCGTTCCCCCGCCCCGACGCGGCCGAGCCCGATCAGGACCTGCGCGTCAGCGACGCCCGCGTACGCGAGCGCGAACTCCGGATCGCGTTCGATCGCCTGCTCGAAGTACGCAATCGCCTTCGAATAACTGTCCGGGGTGCGGCGATTCCAGAAGTACCGGCCGCGCAGGTACGCGTCGTACGCCTCGGCGTTCTCTGTGTATCGGCGAGCCTGGCGGGCGCGTGCTGCATCGTCGAGCGTGATGTACAGCGCCCGCGCAGTCTGGCCGCTGAGTGCGTCCTCGATGTCGAAGATCCCCGATGCATCCCTTTCGAAGCTGCCGGCCCAGAGCGTGGCTCCATCCGTCGCACGAACGAGCCGGGCCGATACGCGAATGCTCTCGCCGTCGCGGCGGATGGTCCCCTCGATCACGCAGTCAGCGCCAAGCTCACGGCCGGCCCCGGCCGCATCGCAGACCGACTGACCGTCGCCGCGTCGCGCGACGACCGTCTGCGAAGCTCCAAGCCGGGTGACCAGCACGTCGGCCATCCCGTCGCCGAGATGGTCGATGCCGGCATCGCCCTCGGTCCGGAATGGCATGACGACGACCGTGCGCCTCGAGTCTGCGCGGAAGAGCCGCGACGGGTGGTCGGCGTCCGTCCAGAGCAGGAGCGAGATTGCCGCGAAGGCGAAGACGAGGGCGAAGGTAGCGAGGGCAACGGGGTGGGACCAGGATGGAAGCGAAGAGAGTCCTCGCGCAAAGGCGCGAAGGCGCGAAGGAGGAGCGGAGATCACGACCGAAGGCGATTCCCGGAGTGCGGGCATTTCCGGCGATGGACCCGAGAGCACCGACACCCTCCGGACCGGCGCGACGAAGCGGTATCCGCGGCCCGGAAGCGTCACTATGAACCGGTGCTCGCCTCGCCGCTCGCCGAACACTCGACGCAGCGCCGAGATCGCCTGGTTCAGGTTGTTCTCCTCGACGAACGTCTCTCCCCATACCGACGCCATAAGCTCTGGCTTCGATACGTCCTCGCCAGCGCGTTCCATCAGGACGACGAGCACGTCGAACGCCCGTGACGGGACGGCAACCGGCTCGCCGGCCCGCTCCACGCGGCGCGCCCGGAGGTCAACGCGAAAGCCCTCGAACTCGAGCATCTCGTCTGGATTCAACATGTCGTACCTCATTGACCCGCGGGATTCCCCGTTCTCTGAGCCGCGAGCGGTAGCGAGCGTCCGAACAGTCGTCGCGCAACTTCGGAAGAGGAGGGGTGCGAGGCCAAAGGACGTCCGTACGGACGCTCACTACCGTTCGCGGCTCAAAAAACGGGGACCGACCGCATTCAGACTTCTTCAGAACGATTCAGACCCGATTCAAGACCGGAACGCACGATGCGGTCAACCATGACACCGCCCTTCGGCCCTTTGGAAGGCCGGGGCCAATGGAGGCACCGCAGATGACGACCGACGCAATCGCAGGCCCCGTGGACATCGCAAGGGATCGCGCGACCGGAGGCCTGGCCGGCCACCCGCGCGGACTGACGACGCTCTTCTTCACCGAGATGTGGGAGCGCTTCAGCTACTACGGCATGCGCTCGATACTCGTGCTCTTCATGGTCGCGCCGATCGCCGAGGGCGGACTCGGATTCGACACGATGAAGGCGACGTCGCTCTACGGCACATACACGATGGCCGTGTATCTGCTGGCGATTCCTGGCGGCTACGTCGCCGACCGGCTGCTCGGAGCTCGCAGATCCGTACTCGTCGGCGGAATCGTTATCGCCGCCGGGCACTTCTCGATGGTGTTCGCTTCGACGGCGTCGTTCTATGCGGGGCTCGTCATGATCGCGGTCGGCACCGGACTGCTGAAGCCGAACATCAGCGCGATGGTCGGCGGACTGTATCCGTCGGACGACCCGCGCCGCGAGAGCGGCTTCTCCATCTTCTACATGGGCATCAACCTCGGCGCCGCGCTTTCGCCGCTCGCGTGCGGGTACCTGGCCCAGAGCGCCGGCTTCAAGTCGCTGCTCGCGAGCAACGGAATGTCGCCGGAGTCGAGCTGGCATTGGGGATTCGGAGCGGCCGGCGTCGGCATGACGCTCGGTCTCATCCAGTACCTCGTCCACCGCGAGCGACTCCGCCACGTCGGGAACCTGACGACGCCGGCCGAGCGGATCGCGACCCCGAACCAGCCGCTGACGCGTCAGGAGTGGCTGCGTGTGGCGGCAATCGGCGTGTTCTTTGCGTTCACGGTGCTTTTCTGGTCGGTCTACGAGCAGGCGGGCTCGAGCCTGACGCTGTTCGCCGACCGCCTCACGCGAAACGAGGCCTTCGGCTGGGCGTTCCCGTCGAGCTGGTTCCAGTCGGTCCAGGCGGTGTTCGTGATCGCGCTCGCGCCCGTCTACTCGGCGATGTGGCTCAAGATGGACAACCGGCAGCCGTCGAGCCCGGCGAAGTTCTCGATAGGACTGCTGTTCCTAGGACTCGGAACCCTGCTGATGGTCCCGGCAGCGGTGATGGCCGGGTCGGGGCGCGTGAGCCCCTGGTGGCTCGTCGTCGTCTACTTCCTTCAGGTAGTCGGAGAAATGTGCCTGAGTCCGGTCGGGCTGAGCACTGTAACGCGCCTCGCGCCGGCCAAGCTCGTCGGACTGATGATGGGCGTCTGGTTCCTGGCCTCGGCGATCGGCAACAAGTTCGCCGGAGAACTGGGCGGCCTGTTCGACGATGCGAACCCGACCGGGAACGCGTGGCTCTTCGGAGGCATGGCCGCCGGATCGCTCGTTGCCGCCGCCCTCCTCGCCGTGCTGACGCCCAAGGTCCGCAACCTCATGGGCGGGGTGCGATGAGAGTCCACAGATCAACACAGATGAACACAGATCAGTGTTGATCTGTGTTCATCTGTGGACTCACTCGCCCAGGTACGCTTCGCGGACGCGCGGGTCGGCGGCGACGTCGGCCGCCTTGCCCTCGAGGATCACCGAGCCCGTCTCGAGCACATACCCCCGATCCGAGTGCTTCAGCGCGGCATTCGCGTTCTGCTCGACGAGCAGCACCGTCGTTCCCGTTGCCTTGATCTCGTCGATCGTCGCGAAGATTGTGTGGCAGACGAGCGGCGCGAGCCCGAGCGACGGCTCGTCGAGCAGCAGCAGTTTCGGTCGCGACATCAGCGCGCGCGCCATAGCGAGCATCTGCTGCTCGCCACCCGACAGCGTGCCGGCCCGCTGCTTGATCCGCTCCTTCAGTCGGGGAAACAGCGTGAAGCCCCGCTCCATGTCCGACGCGATCTCTGCCTTGTTCTTCTTGAGGTACGCGCCCATCTCGAGGTTCTCGAGCACCGTCAGGTTCGCGAACACGCCGCGGCCCTCCGGCGACATCGAGATCCCGCGCGCGACGAGCTTGTGCGCCGCGATCCCCGTGATGTCCTCGCCCTCGAAGAGCACGCGGCCCTTTTTCGGCGTCAGCAGTCCCGTGATCGCCCGCAGCGTCGTCGACTTGCCGGCGCCGTTCGCGCCGATGAGCGTGACGACCTCGCCCTGCTCGACCGTGAGCGACACGCCGCGCAGCGCGTGAATCGCGCCGTAGTAAACGTCAATGTTCTCGAGTGTGAGCATCGCTGAGCTGTCCCGTCCTCACGCGCCGCCGAGGTAGGCTTCGATGACCGCCGGGTCCTTCTGTATTTCGTCGGGCGTCCCGAGCGCGATCGACTTGCCGTAGTCGATCACCTGGATCCGCTCGCAGATCCCCATCACGACCTTCATATTGTGCTCGACGAGCAGGATCGTGAGTGCAAACTCGTCGCGCAGCCACCGGATGAGATTCATCAGGTCCACCGCTTCCTGCGGGTTCATTCCGGCCGCCGGCTCGTCGAGCAGCAGCAGCGAAGGCTCCGTCGCGAGCGCCCGCGCGATCTCGAGCCGGCGCTGGTTGCCGTAGGGCAGGCTCGTCGCCTGCTCGCCGGCCACACCGTCGAGGTCGAAGATCTTGAGCAGCTCCATCGCCTTGTCGCGAGTCTCGCGCTCTTCCTTCTGATGGCGGCCGGTCCCGATCACGGCGTCGATCAGGAACTGCCGGCTGCGGATGTGATGGGCCGTCATCACGTTCTCGAGCACTGTCATGTCGGCGAAGAGCCGGATGTTCTGGAACGTGCGCGCGACGCCGAGCTTCGTGATCTCGTAGGGCTTGAGACCGGCGACGCTATTTCCGTTGAAGACGATCGAGCCTTCCGTCGGCGTGTAGACGCCCGTGAGCAGGTTGAAGATGGTCGTCTTGCCGGCACCGTTCGGGCCGATGAGCCCGTAGAGCGCGCCGGCCTTCACGTCCATCGACAGTTCCTTGACGGCCGACAGTCCTCCGAAGCGCTTCGTCAGCGCGTCGACCTTGAGCACCGAGGCAGTTGCGGGCGCGCTAGACATCGGCGTCACCTCCCGCGGCCGGCGGCGCCGGCGCTGCCTTCTTGCGGCGGAACCAGTCGAGGCTGAACTCCTTGCGGCCGAGCAGTCCCTGCGGCCGGAAGATCATGAGAAGGATGAGCAGCAGCGAGTAGATGACCATACGCATGCCGGGGAACTGTCGATCCACGTCGCGCAGCGCCTCGGGCAGGATCGTGATCGTCGCCGCGCCGAAAACCGCGCCGGTGATCGAGCCGATGCCGCCGAGCACGATCATCACGATGACTTCGATCGACTTCACGAAGTTCAGGTTCTGCGGGTTGAGCGGATTCGCGAAGAGCTGGCCCGACAGTCCACCCGCCACCCCAGCGAGCGCCGCGCTGATCACGAACGCCATGACCTTGTAGCGCGTCGTGTTGATCCCCATCGCCTCGGCGGCGATCTCGTCCTCGCGGATCGCCGAGAGCGCGCGACCGAACGTCGACGACCGGATGTTCGCCACGATGAGGATCGTCAGGATCGCCATCGAGAAGATCCAGAAGAAGTTCGTGATCGGCGTCGTGTTCGTGAAGCCCGTTGCGCCGCCGACCGCCGGAATGTTCAGGATGATCACGCGGATGATCTCGCCGAAGCCGAGCGTCACGATTGCGAGGTAGTCGCCCTTGAGCCTCAGCGACGGCACGCCGACCACGAGCCCCGCGGCTGCAGCCGCGAAAGCACCGACGATCAGGCTGATCGGCATGACGAGGGCTGAGCCGGCGACTTCACCAAGCGTGCTGCCGATGAGCCCGGCGATCTGCTGTCCGTGGAAAACCGTGACGTACGTCGCCGAGTACCCGCCGACCGCCATGAATCCCGCGTGGCCGAGCGAGAACTGGCCCGCGAGTCCGTTGATGAGGTTGAGGCTGACCGCCAGCGTGATCGCGATCCCGATCAGGTTCACGACACGGGCGTAGTAGCCGTTGATCTGGAAATCGCCGAGACCGTGCTCGAAAACCTGATTCAGTCCGAGCAGGACCACGATGGCGATCGCGAAGTAGAGAACTTTCCGGGTAAGACTCATCGCCGGTTCAAACCTTTTCGGTCGTCGTCGAGCCCAGAATGCCGGACGGACGAACGATCAGGATCAGGATGAGCACGCCGAACGCAACGGCGTCGCGGTACGTCGAGTAGGAAGTCGATCCGATCCACGTCTCCATCAGGCCGATGATCATTCCGCCGAGCATGGCGCCGGGGATGCTGCCGATGCCGCCGAGCACCGCTGCGACGAACGCCTTCAGACCGGTCATCAATCCCATCAGCGGGTCGATCTTCGGAATCGCGAGCGCGACCATCACGCCGGCCGCGGCCGCGAGCGCCGAGCCGAGCGCGAACGTGAACGCGATCACGAAGTCCGTGTTGATGCCCATGAGCTTCGCGACCGAGAGGTTGTGCGACACGGCGCGCATCGCCTTTCCGATCTTCGTCTTGTGGACGATGAACTCGAGGCCGAACATCAAGATGATCGAAACGACGATGATCAGCAGGCTCTGGTTGGTGATCTGGACGTTGCCGATGGCGTACGTCTCGGACCGGATCATCTGCGGGAAGAACCGCGGATTCGCCGTGAAGACCACCTGGCCGCCGTACTCGAGCAGCAGCGACACGCCGATCGCCGTGATCAGTGACGTGAGCCGCGAGTGCTGGCGGACGGGCCGGTACGCGAATCGCTCGATGATGATGCCGATGCATGCGCAGATTGCCATCGAGCCCATCGTCACGACGATGGCGCCGAGGATGGACGGGTCCGCATCGAGGTTCATCGCGTTGGCGAGGAAGTACCC
>CAZQBW010000150.1:0-12172 GCA_964591515.1 uncultured Clostridia bacterium | reverse complement strand
GTCCTGTTCGCCAACTTCGCCGAAGCGATGGCCGAGGGACGAGGCAAGGCCCAGGCCGAGACCCTGCGAAAGTCAAAGGTCGAGACCTCGGCGAACCGCCTGCGAGCCGACAAGTCCGTCGAGGTCGTTCCGGCGACGGCGCTTCGCAAGGCCGACCTCGTCGTCGTGAGCGCCGGCGAGTTCATTCCCGGCGACGGCGAGATCATCGAGGGCGTGGCCTCGGTCGACGAGTCCGCAATCACGGGCGAATCCGCACCCGTCATCCGCGAGGCCGGCGGCGATCGTTCTGCCGTCACCGGCGGCACGCGCGTGCTGTCCGACCGGATCGTCATCGAGATCTCGTCGAATCCCGGCGAGACCTTCATCGACCGGATGATCGCGCTAGTCGAAGGCGCCGAACGCCAGAAGACGCCGAACGAGATCGCTCTCACGATCCTGCTCTGCGGCCTGACCATCGTGTTCCTGCTCGCCGTTGTGACGCTCCAGCCGTTCGCGATCTATTCAGGAGCGCCGCAGTCGACGTTCGTCCTCGTCTCGCTGCTCGTCTGCCTCATTCCCACGACGATCGGCGGACTGCTCTCGGCCATCGGCATTGCAGGCATGGACCGGCTGATACAGCACAATGTGCTCGCGATGTCGGGTCGCGCGGTCGAGGCCGCGGGCGACGTGAACACGCTCCTGCTCGACAAGACCGGCACCATCACGCTCGGCAACCGGCAGGCGTCGGAGTTCATCCCGGTCGGCGGCATCTCGGAGGCGAAGCTGGCGGATGCCGCCGATCTCTCGTCGCTCGCGGACGAAACTCCGGAGGGAAAGTCCATCGTGTCCCTCGCGCGTGACCGCTACGGCGTGACGGCGCGTGTCGCGGCGCCCGTCGGGGCAACTGTCATTCCCTTCACCGCGCAGACGAGGATGTCGGGTGTCGATCTCGATGGCCGCGTGATCCGAAAGGGCGCTGTCGATGCGATCGAGCGTCTGACGTCGACCAACGGGTATCGACCGCCGGCGGACCTGCGCGAGACCGTCGAGCGTATTGCCCGGTCCGGTGGCACGCCACTCGTCGTCGCCGAGAACGGAAAGGCGCTCGGAGTCATCCACCTCAAGGACATCGTCAAGGGCGGCATGCGCGAGCGCTTCGATCAGCTCCGCGCGATGGGAATCAAGACCGTGATGATCACGGGCGACAATCCGCTGACCGCGGCGGCGATCGCGACTGAAGCCGGGGTCGACGACTTCCTCGCCGAGGCAACTCCGGAAGACAAGATGCGCTTCATCCGGTCCGAACAGGCCGACGGCAAGCTCGTCGCCATGACCGGCGACGGCACGAACGATGCCCCGGCGCTGGCACAGGCCGACATTGGCGTCGCGATGAACACCGGTACCCAGGCCGCGAAGGAAGCCGGCAACATGGTCGATCTGGACTCGAACCCGACGAAACTGATCGAGGTCGTCGAGATCGGCAAGCAGCTCCTGATGACCCGTGGCGCGCTCACGACTTTTTCGATCGCGAACGACGTCGCGAAGTACTTCGCCATCATCCCCGCGATGTTCGCCGTGGCGTTTCCGGTGCTCGATGCGCTCAACATCATGCGCCTCGCCACGCCGCAGTCGGCGATTCTGTCGGCGGTGATCTTCAATGCCCTGGTGATAATCGCGCTGATTCCGCTCGCACTTCGCGGCGTTGCATACCGGCCGCTGAGCGCGGCGGCGATGCTGCGTCGCAGCCTTCTGATCTACGGTGTCGGCGGCCTCATCGTACCGTTCGTCGGCATCAAGCTCATCGATCTCGCGATCGTGTTTCTCGGACTTGCGTAGGAGTTGCGACGCGCCATGATCAAGACACTCTTCATCTCGATTCGCATGATCGCAGTTGCAACTCTGCTTTTCGGACTCGCGTACCCGCTGCTCGTGACGGGCATAGCGCAGGCCGTGTTTCCGAACCAGGCGAACGGCAGCCTCATCGAGCGCGACGGCATCGTCGTCGGCTCGCGCCTGATCGGCCAGCCTTTCACGGGTCCGGGCTACTTCCACTCCCGGCCGTCTGCCGCGGGTGCCGTCGGTTACGACGCAGCGGCGTCGACGGGGTCGAACCTCGGACCGACGAGCAGGGCTCTCGTCGAGCGCGTCGAGAGCGAAGTCGCCAGACGTCGGGAAGAGAATCCCGGCGTTCCGGTTCCCATCGATCTCGTGACGGCGAGCGGATCCGGTCTCGATCCACACATCACGCCGGCTGCTGCGCAGTTCCAGGTCCCGCGCGTGGCGCGGGAGCGAGGCATGAGCGACGCGGACGTGCGCGCACTGGTGGCTCTGCATACGAGCGGTCGACAGCTCGGCCTGCTTGGTGAACCGCGGGTGAACGTCCTCGAGCTAAATCTCGCGCTCGATGCCGCTTCGCCGCCTCGGAGGTGACGCACATTGACCGTTGACGCGCGACCATCCGCAGAATCGCTGCTTGCCCGCATCCAGGAGGGCGAGCGTTCGCGGCTGCGCGTCTACCTCGGAGCGGCGCCGGGCGTCGGAAAGACGTTCCAGATGCTCGAGGACGCCCATCTGCTCAAGAGGCAGGGCGTCGACATCGTCATCGGCGTCATCGAGCCCCATGGTCGAGCCGACACCGAGTCGCTCGTCGGCGACCTGGAGCGCGTCCCGCTGCGGCAGATTCCGTATCGCGGGACCACGCTCGAGGAGATGAACCTCGATGCGGTCATCGCGCGCGCCCCCGCCATCGCCGTCGTCGACGAGCTCGCCCACACGAATGCGCCGGGGTCGAAGAACGAGAAGCGGTACCAGGACGTGCTCGACCTGCTCGATGCCGGAATCTCGGTCATCACGGCAGTCAATGTGCAGCACCTCGAGACGCTCAACGACGCCATCGAACGCATCACGGGCGTCCGCGTGCGCGAGACGATTCCGGACGGTTTTCTGCGGCGCGCGGACGAGGTGGTGAACGTAGACGTCTCGGTGGATCTCCTGCGGACGCGGCTTCGGCAGGGAAAGGTCTACGACGTCGAGAAGATCGAGCAGGCGCTCACGAACTTCTTTCGAAAGGGCAATCTGTCGGCGCTGCGCGAGCTGGCGCTTCGGCAGGTCGCAGAGGACCAGGCCGCCAAGTCACAGGCTTACCGCGAACGCGAGGGCCTCGCGCCGGCCGCAATCCCCGAGAAGGTCATGGTCTGCATGGCCTCACGCGGCAGTGCGAAGAAGCTGCTGCGCATGGGGAGCCGGATTGCCGGACGCCTCGCGTCTGACTGGTTCGCGGTGTATGTCGAGACTCCGAAGGAGGAGCCCGGACGAATCCGTCCCGAGGACATGGCTGCCTTGACAGAGAACATCAGCTTTGCCGAGCGGCTCGGGGCAAACGTCGTCAAACTGCGATCGGCCAAGGTCGTGGATGCGCTCGTGGAATTCGCCCGCAAGGAAGGCGTGACGCACGTGATCTTCGGCCAGACAGCGCGGTCCAGGTGGAACCTGTTCCTGCACGGTTCGATCGTGAACCGGTTCCTCAACGAAGTGCGGGATGCAACGGTGCACGTCGTGCCGATGGCCGGGCCGGACGCCAACGGCGAAGGTGCCGGGCTCCCCGACGACGACCTGCGGTAACGGATCGTCCTGTCTGGCTCCGCGTCTTTGCGAGTCCTCTGCGTCTCTGCGAGAAACACCGTTCGGAGGCGTTTCTCTCAGAGACGCAGAGGACTCGCAAAGGCGCAGAGAAGAAGCCGAGCGCAGCTAACGCTTCGGACTCCTTCGAATGAAGATCTGCGCGAAATACACGGTCCGGTCCGGTCCGACCCACGCGCCGAGACCCGTCTCGACGAACCGGGCATTCAGGATGTTGTCGCGATGGCCCTCGCTCTTCATCCACTCGCGCACCGCCACGGCTGCCGGATCGTCGAACCCGCGATTCCTCGCGATGTTCTCCGCGATGTTCGTCCAGTCGGACACGCCGCCCTGAGCCGCCCGGTCGTAGACCATCTTTCCGTCAGGATCGAGATGCGCGAAGAACCGTCGCTCCGCCATGTCGCGGCAGTATTGACGGGCAATCCGGCTCAGCTCCGGGGAGACGATGAGATCGTTGACGCCGATCGCCCGCCTCTCTTCGTTGATCTGGGCGATCGCCACGTGCTCGAGCGCATCGAGTTTCGGATCCTCGAGCGACGGCAGCGTTGCCGAGGCACTGACCGGTCGAGGCACCGCGCCGCTCTGAACGGCGCCCGCCGTTCCGAGTCCGAACTGCCAGCACAGAACGGCGGCCAGAACCACCCGCACGAAAGCACGGCGTCGATCGCCCCGCTTCCGCTGCGTGCCTGTGTCTGGCCGTCGCACGTATGTCCAACTCCCATTGGCGGAAGGCACCGCCAGTCTTCGGTTACTTCACCTTCCCTCGAAGGCGCTCCTGTTCGGGCTTCTCGTTCGAGAGCTTGAGCGCGGCTTCCCAATACTGCCTGGCCTTCGCCTTGTCCCCGAGCTTCTCATAGAGATCCCCCAGGTGTTCTCGAATCGTAGAGCTCTGGTGCTCGTAGATGGCCGCCTGTTCGAGGTACTTCTTCGCCTCTGGCAGTTTGCCCATCTGAAAATACAACCATCCTAGCGAATCGAGAAAGCTCCCGTTCGTCGGATCGATGTTGACGGCCCGCTGAATCAGACCGAGTGCCTCATCGAGCCGCTCCTTGCGCTCGGTCAGGAAGTACCCGAGGTTGTTGAGCGCGGTAGCGTTGTCGGGATCCAGCTCGAGAACCTGGCGGAGCGTCTTCTCAGATTCCCCGTACTGGCCAGCGCGATCCTGGATCGAGCTGAGCGTGATGAGCAGACCCGTGTCGTTCGGCTCGGCCTGCAGAGCCCTCCGGATAGACTTCTCGGCTCCGGGAGCATCCCCTCCGTCCAGCTGAATGACAGACAGGAACGCATAGACGTCAGAGTCCTCGTGGCTTCCCGTCAGCTGGCCCTGAATGATCTTGACCGCCTCGGCGGCGTCGCCCTTTTTCGACAGGGCCTGGGCCTCGAGGAAGGCAAACGTCCGCTTGTCATCGCCCTTTGCCGTGAGGGCGGCCTTTCGCGCCCGGGCAACGGCGTCATCGTAACGGGTCAGCTCGATGGCTTCCTGCACCTGCAGGATGTCCGGCATCGAGTCGTCCGGCCCCAGAACTTTCCGCATCCGGTCGTAGGTCTCCGTGACCTTCTCGGGCCGGCCCGCGAACCGGTGGGCCGTCGCAATCCGGCGCAGGATCACACTCGCGTTGTTGCGATCGTTCGCGGCAACCGTGCCGTCGGGATTGACCAGCACGACGAAGGCTTCCTCGTACGTCTCGAGCGCCTTGTCGTACTGCTCGAGCTCCTCGAACGTCTCGGCGAGCGCAAACACGAGCTCGAGCGACTCGCTGACGTCCTGCCCCACCAGCGCAGCTTCGAGAGTCTTCACCGCCTGCTCGCGCTTGCCGGACCGGCGCTCGGCATCGGAAAGAACCCGAATGGCCCGGACGTTGCGCGGTTCGATGGCGAGAACGCCCTTCGCAGCCTCGATGGCCTCCTGATAGCGGCCGGCCTGCATCAACGCATCGGCAAATTCGACCGTGAGCGCATTCTTGGCCGCCGGAGGCGCAGCTTCGGTCGCCGCTCTCAGCTGCCGGAACGCGTCGACGGCTTCCGCAGCGCGCCCCGTTCTCAGAAGCGACTGACCGAGAATCAGGAGCGCATCTACGTTCGTCGAATCCAGCTTTCGCGCCTGTTCGGCCGCGCGCGCCGCGTCGCGGAATTTCCGCTGATCGAGATAGAGCCGGGCGAGCGCAAGCATCGAGTCCGTCGTGACTCCATCGAGCCGCGACAGCCGCTCGAATGCCTCGATCGCCTTCTTGTCTTCGTCGACCGAACGGTAGAGCTGACCGAGCGTCGCAAGCGCCTTCACGGAATTGCGTCCGAGCTGGATGTCAGCTCGCTCGTCGAGCTTCACGATCTCTTCGAGCTCGCCGATCGCGCTCCGGGCCTTGGCCTGATCCACGCCTCCGCCAGTGAAGGCTTCCATCACATATATTTCAGCGAGAACAGCGTGGGCAGGGACCGAATCCTTCTTGTACTTCAGCGCGTCCTGCGCCGCCGCACGAGCGGCATCGGTGTTCCGGTTCGAGAGATAGAGCCTGGCGAGCGCCACGCGCGGCTGGTCGTCCTCGGGGACGAGCTCAACTGTCTGCTTGTAGGCCTCGACGGCCCGAATGTAATCGCCTGCCCTCTCGAACTGCTCGCCTTCGAGGTACAGCTTGTACGCTGCCTGCCGGCGGGCCGCAGGGTCGCTCGGCAATTCCTGGACGGTCGTCCGGGCGCCCGTATCGAGCGCCGGCTTGTCCTGGGGTGCCGCCATCGCGACCGGTCCCGCTGCAAACATGCCCGCCATTGCAAATGCAACGAGCCGGGTCGTGTTGGTCAATCCCATGGTGTTCGTGTCCTTTTTCACTTCAGTCCCTGACCGAAGCTCCCGCTGGTGCTTCCGCTCTGGGCCCGCTGCGTGATCTCGGTGCTCAACTCGCGCCACTGTCGCGCCCGAGGGTAGTTGCTGAGCACGGCCATCAGTCCGATGCCGCAGAGAACGTAGGCGTAATACATATCGGCAGAGACAATGCCCAGGATAAGTCCAAAAATTCCGACCGCCTCGCCAAGCGCCGAACTGATAAGCGTGATTCGAAACATGTGCTCGGCGAGTCCCTTTTCGCCAGCCTGCGCATGCACTGACAGGATCCTTGCCGGCTGAAAGCTGACGCGCCGGATCATCACGGATGCAACCAGCGTCAGGAGGGCTGCTCCGACAAGGGGCAGCAGCAGCGCGCCGGCCGCCGGGACCGCGACCGTCCGGCTCGACGCAACCGTGCCCACCACTGCGAAGGCGATCACGCTCAGGGCTAGCGCGAGAACCAGCACCGAGGCTGCACGAATCCTGGCATCGAGCACCGGAGTCGCCGAAATCGGAGCCTCGTTCATCATCGGCCTGTCCCGCCTGCGGGCCCGCGAGCAACGAGGTCATCGGGCGTCCCTGTCTTGCGGTCGGGACCGGCGGACGAGACTTCGAACCCGGCCGGCGTGCGTCGATAGTCGTACTGGCTGTCCCAAGGGTCTTCGCGAACGACCTGCGGAAGAAACGCCGGCGCAATGAAATCCACGAGGGCGCGTCCACCCTCCACATCCGGGTAGAATCCGCGGTCACGCCGGAACGCCTCGACGCCGGCCACGAGTGCTCCAAGGTCGGATTGCGCCCGTTTGGCCTTCTCGGTGTCGAGAGCGCGGCGAAGCGTGTCAATGTCCTCCCACCGCCGGTCGCTCATCCTCACTGCCTTCACGAGCCACTGGTCTTTTTCGCGGTGCAACTGGAAGGTCACGCCGAGCTCCGCTTCCACTGTCGCATCACCGCCGATCAGTCCCGGGGACACCGACTTGATGCGCACCTCGTCGGACTTACGTCCGAGAAGCGCGGCGATCGAATCCCGGGCCTGCTTTGGCGTCAACTCACCACCGGCGAACGCGCCGCCGGCGAAAACCGCAAGTCCCAGCGTCGCCGTGATGCCAACCGTGACCCGCGCGCGCATTGCATCGCTCCTGGTAGACAGAATCAGTCGCTCGAACGCCCCGGCCAGCGACCGGTTTCTCGAATAGTACCAGAGGGTGCAGGGGCTTTGTCTGCCGCGGCCCAGACCAGGGGCCGGGATCAAACGGACTTCACCACACTTGCGATTCGATACGCGCCCTCCTAGTCTGCGCCCATGCTCGACACGGTAAATGTTTCGGTTCTGATCCCGGCCGAGGAGATCGCTGCTCGTGTTTCCGCGCTTGGCGCCCAGATTACTTCCGACTACCACGCCGAGAGCAACGTCCCTCATCTGATCTGCGTGCTCAAGGGCGGATGCATGTTCCTGTCCGACCTGATGCGTTCGATCTGGCTTCCGGTAACGATCGATTTCATTGCGGTCTCGAGTTACGGAGCCGAGACGGCATCGTCCGGCGAGGTCCGAATGACGAAGGACCTCGACCAGTCGCTCGACGGCCGCGACGTCCTGTTCGTCGAGGACATCGTCGATACAGGGCTGACGCTTTCCTACCTGACCGACACGTTCCGGCGGCGGGGGGCTCGATCCGTGAAGATTGCGGCGCTCCTGAGCAAGCCGGCCCGACGCAGGATCGAGGTGCCGATCGACTATGTCGGCTTCGAGATTCCGGACGAATTCGTGGTCGGATACGGACTCGACCACGCCGAGCAGTTCCGGAATCTGCCGTACATCGGGGTGATAAAGGACCCGTCGGCCGTCTGAAGGAGAAGCGCTCCGGCAGGAAGGACCTTTGCGCCTTTGCGAGTCCTCTGCGTCTTTGCGAGAAACACCTCCGCGTGGCCGTGTTTCTCGCAAAGACGCAAAGGACTCGCAAAGGCGCAGAGACAGACCGATGGTCGATCCCGGGGTGTCCGTGCCTGACCGACCTTCTGCTACTATCCGTGCCCATGCTCGTGCAGATCGGTCCCCGACT
The DNA here is from genome assembly GCA_964591515.1 of uncultured Clostridia bacterium. Lineage (GTDB taxonomy): Bacteria > Acidobacteriota > Blastocatellia > UBA7656 > JADIYM01 > JADIYM01. The sequence goes on along the minus strand of CAZQBW010000150.1, from coordinate 3,676 downwards.
CCCCGAATGGCTCCGGAAGCCGTGGCGCGACCCGGTCGCGGACCACGACGTCAAACGGCTGATGCGCTCGCGATCGCTTCACACCGTTTGCGAATCGGCGCGTTGCCCCAACAGGAACGAATGCTTCTCTCGTGGCACCGCCACTTTCATGATCGGCGGCAACACCTGCACGCGTCACTGTGCGTTCTGCTCCGTCCCGGCCGGCAAGCCGGAAGCCTATGACGCCATCGCCGGTGAGCCCGATCAGGTCGCCGACGCGGCCGCAGAGCTCGCGCTCGATTACGTCGTCATCACGGCCGTCGCCCGTGACGATCTGGCGGACGGCGGTGCGGAGCACTTCGCGCGCACTATCCGCGCCATCCGCGATCGCCTGCCCGAAGCCCGCATCGAGGTCCTGACACCTGACTTCGAAGGCTCCGAAGACAGTTTGCGAGTTGTGCTCGAGGCCGAACCTCACGTCTTCAACCACAACATTGAAACCGTCCGGCGCCTGTCTCCCAAGGTGCGCTCCCGGTCTGATCACGACCGGTCACTCGCCGTGCTTCGCCGCGCGGGCGAGATCCGGCCCGAGACGCTCGTGAAGTCAGGACTGATGGTCGGACTTGGCGAGACGCGTGACGAAGTCCACGAACTGCTCGGCGAAATGCGTGAGCACGGCGTCCGCGCCGTGACCATTGGACAGTATCTGCAGCCGACGCGCCGCAATCTCGCGGTGAGCGAGTTCGTGCATCCGGACACCTTCGAAGCCTACCGCGAGTTTGGCGAGTCTCTCGGCTTCGAGGCGGTCTTCAGCGGACCGTTCGTTCGAAGCTCCTACATGGCCGAATCTGTCTTCGAGGCCCGAGCCTGAGCGTCGCGTGATCACCCAGGAGGAACTTGCCGGAGGACGGGTCTTGCGGCTGCAGGCCGGAATGATCCCGATCCGGCACCTCTCGCTTGCGCTGCTGACCGGCGGACTCCTCACTCTCGCTTTTCCGGGCTGGGAGATCGCGGTGCTCGCGTGGGTGGCGCTCGCGCCGCTGATGCTCGCTGCCGCCCGCGAGCGCACGGGACCTCGCGCCTTCGGACTCGGTGTGGTTGCCGGAACCTTCTTCTACTACGCATCGAGCTGGTGGTTGACGTACTCGCCGATCAACTACGGCGGATTTGCGGCCCCGCTCGCCTATGCGCTGCTGCTCCTTCCAACGGTAATCTGCAGCCTCTTCACCGGGCTGTTTGCCACGATCGTGAACGTCACGGTGCGCCGATCGGGCGCAGGCGCGGTGCTCGCCGCGCCACTGGTCTGGGTCGCGCTCGAGTGGCTCCGGCTGCGCACTCTGGGCATTGGCTGGAACTTCCTCGGTTATTCGCAATCGTTCCAGCCCGCACTGTCACAGACCGCATCGATCGGCGGGGTCTATGCCGTCAGCCTGCTGCTGGCGACTGCCAGTGCGGCGCTGGCCTATTCGGCGATTGCGCCGTCCCGCCGGGCAGCGCTGCGTGTACTGACCGTCACGCTGGCGATATTCGTCGTGAACCTCACCTTCGGACTCGTCGTCACGTTGCGCGAGAGAGATCCGTCCGGAGCCGGACTCCCAGTAGTTGCGCTCCAGCCGAACATCTCGCCAACGATCATAGAATCGAGCCGGCAGGAGGTCTTCGACGCCTCTTACGTCCACCTCGCCCGGATGGGGATGGCGGAGTTCGATCGCGCCAACGCACCGGAAATTCCGAAGCCGGCGTTGATCGTCTGGCCCGAGATGCCCGCCAACTTCGTCTATGACGACGAACCTGAGGCGCAGAGGCTGCTCTCCGTTGTGGCCCGCCAACGCGGCGACTACGTATTCGTCAATGCGCTCGGCATCGTCGGCGACGGCCATTCGAACAGCGCCGTGCTCATCGGACCGGACGGAACCCGCGCCGGACAGTACGACAAGGTGCGGCTGCTGCCTTTCGGCGAGTACGTGCCGATGCGGGGAGTCATCCCTTTCGTCGACCGTGTACCGTCCCTGATGTACGACTTCACGCCCGGCCAGAGCGTGCGACTCGTCGACGTCGAAGGGGTGCGGATCGGCACTTCCATCTGTTTCGAATCCTCCTTCCCGGAACTGGCACGCGAAGCCCGGCTCGCCGGTGCGACCGCGTACGTCAACCTGACGAACGACGCGTGGTTCGGACCGACGCCGATGCCCCGGCAGCACCTCGCGCACTCCGTAATGCGCTCGATCGAGAACGGCGTCGACCAGATTCGCGTGACGAATGCAGGATACTCGGCGCGCATCTCGCCGTCGGGCCAGATCCTGGATTCGACGGATCTGTTCGTCGAGACCTCGCGCCGGTGGGAGCTTCCCCGCTCCACACCGCCGATGACGATCTACACGCGCACCGGGGACTGGCTTCCGATCGTCGGAGTAATTGCCACACTCGCGCTGCTCGCCGCTCCCCTGTTTCGCCGTCGACAGGACGGTAGCGAGCCGGGCTGATGTACACTCCCTGACTCGATATTCGGAGTCCACGAGAGAGAAGCCGACCATGCTCGATGATGTGCGATCGCAGTTCGAAACCCTGAAGTCACGCGCCGAAGAACTTCGGAGGTTTCTTTGACCCAGTTCGGAAACAGCGCGACCTCGAGGAGATCGAGGACCAGATTGCGGACCCGAAACTGTGGGACGACCAGGAGCAGGCGCAGAAGCTCCTGAAACAGCGCAGCCGCCTCCAGAAAGGCATCGAAGAGGCCGAGTGGCTCGGCCGGGCGGTCGACGACGCAGGCGTGCTGTTCGAGTTCGCCGCCGACGATCCGGAGTCTGAGACCGAGGTTCGTGCGGCCGTCGAGGAGCTTGCGGTCCGAGTTGGCGAGGCGGAGACCGAGATGCTGCTCTCGGGTCCGAACGACCATCGCGATGCGATTGTGTCGATCAACGCCGGCGCTGGCGGAACCGACGCGGAGGACTGGGCCGAGATGCTCAGGCGCATGTACCTGCGGTGGTGCGAGCGGAAGGGCTTCGCGACGGAGATCATCGAAGAGTCTCCCGGCAAGGAGGCCGGCATCAAGTCGACGACCTTCACGGTCGAGGGTCCTTACGCTTACGGACTGCTCATGCCGGAGCTCGGCGTTCACCGGCTCGTACGCATGTCGCCGTTCAACGCCGGCCAGAGTCGCGAAACCAGCTTCGCTTCGGTCGACGTCCATCCGCAGATCGACGACGAGATAGAGATCGAGGTACTCGACAAGGACCTGCGGGTCGACACCTACAGGTCGTCGGGCGCCGGCGGCCAGCACGTCAACGTGACCGACTCGGCTGTGCGGCTCACGCATCTTCCGACAGGAATCGTCGTGTCCTGCCAGAATCAGCGATCGCAGCACCAGAACCGCGACGTGGCCATGAGGGTTCTGAAGTCCCGGCTGTACGAGCTAGAGCTGGAGAAGAGACGGGCGGAAACCGCGGAGCACGATTCCAACAAGATGGCGGTGAGCTTCGGCTCGCAGATCCGGAACTACGTGCTTCATCCGTATCGGCTCGTGAAGGACACGCGAACGAAGTTCGAGACGAGCGACGTCGACGCAGTGCTCGGAGGAGCGATTGACCCGTTCATCAAGGCGTTCCTGGTGGCGAAGCGGTCGGGACTCGACCTCGCGGGAGAGTAGCCGTCTCCTTTGCGCCTTTGCGTCTTCACTTTGAGTCTTTGCGAGAAAGAG
>CAZQBW010000149.1:0-12217 GCA_964591515.1 uncultured Clostridia bacterium | reverse complement strand
GCCGAGCCGGAGCGTTAGGCTTCCGCGGGAGATAGTTCGAAATGACGACGTCTAGGCCTCAGTTCCCCTCCAAGAGCCCCGACTCTGAGGCATTCCCAGGCAGGCTGTACACCGACCTTGCCCCGTGGTGGCATTTGCTGACAGCACCAGCAGACTACGCCGAAGCAGCTGCCTTCTACTGGAAGGTCATTAAGTCTGCTTCTTCGTCACCTCCCCACACTATCCTGGAGTTGGGCAGTGGCGGCGGCAACAACGCTTACTTCTTGAAACGTCACTGCCGGCTCACACTTGTCGACCTCTCTCCCCAGATGCTTGGCCAGAGCCAATCGATCAACCCGGAGTGCGAGCACATACCTGGTGATATGCGTTCCATTCGCCTTGGGCGTCTATTCGACGCGATTTTCATCCAGGACGCAATATCGTACATGTTGACGGAGGCTGACCTGGAGCAGGCAATCCAATCAGCACTTGCCCACTGCAGGCCGGGAGGTGTAGCTCTCTTCGCCCCCGACTATGTCCGAGAGACCTTCCGTAGCTCAACTAGCCACGGAGGCAATGACGGCAACCGCAGAGGTATGCGATACCTCGAATGGACGTGGGATCCTGATCCGGACGACTCAACCTACCTCGTGGACTTCGCCTACTTGCTCCGCGACGAGAACGGCGCGCTCCGCGTCGAGTCGGATCGGCTACAGCTCGGGGTGTTCGCCCGCGCCGATTGGCTGCGAATCATCGGCCGTGTCGGTTTCGAGGCAAAAGCCATACCTTTCGAGCAAAGCGAACTCGGGCCCGGATCCGAGGTCTTTCTGGGCGTCAAGCCGAACTAGCCCGAACACAATAGGCGGATGGGTAGCAACCGGCTGCAGCGCATGACGCTGCAGCCGCCGGTGATGCTGAGCGTTAGGCCTACCGAGGAGAGACGATCTTCTAAGGCTCTTCAGGATTCCGTGTGGGTAACTTTCCGCACCCATGACGGCGGTTTTGAGTTCTGAACGGCAATCGGTGCCAGACCGGGGGTTGGCGGGGGCGTCGCTCGGGCTTGACCGGCCAAGAGCCATGAACTGGTTGATTCTGATGGCTTTACCTCATCCAACCAACTCTTCTCCTGACTCTTCAAGGGTGCGCACACTGCCCCTGGGTCGGGCTTTGAGCAACCAAAGGGCCGCGCGGGCGCTCCGTTGTATGACCACAAGATCCGAGCCGAATGGCCCCAACCCATAGGTCTACCCACACGAAACCCGGAAGCGCCTTTTCAAATACTGGCCGATCGGTCCTGAAGCGGGCCGACAGCGCCCGCCGGGCGCACTTCCGAAGTGAACGCATCGTCAGCAGGATTCGGGAGGTCGCCTATGAGTCACACACGACGACGAACCCGGCCCGCGGTCCCGGTACCACCAGCTGTACACCCGCCTCTTTCGTTACGGCTTCGGCTCGTCCTCAGGGACCTCGAGCGTGGCGTCGGCGTCGACTCCGAACCGCTCGAAGTCGCTGAAACGCGAGAGCGTGTTCTGGCTGAACTTCTTTAACAGGAAGGCCCTGCCCGCAATGGCGATCTCCCGGTAGGACGGCAACCAAACCTCGTCGTTGACCATTGCCTGCTCCATGGCCACCTTCGAGTCGGGGGCGAGCGACACGAAGAGCCCGCCTGCGATTTTCGCTTTCTTCGTGAGGCGCGCCTCAAGCCGCACCACCTGCAGGGCCGCCTCATCGACCCAGATCGTGCCAGCGAGCTTGCCGACGATGTTCTCCGCCATGGTCTTGGGCTTGTAGTCGGCGCGCGGCTCGAAGTCGAAGGCGAGCAACTCGCGGCCGTGGAGCCGCTCGCGTCGTACGGAACTGATCTCGCTCAGGCGCAGGAAGGTCGCGATCGTGAGGTCGGCGTCCTCGGCCTTCCCCTCGGCGGCGGCCTGCTCAGCGCGTGCTCGCTCCTTCGCGCGCTTGGCGATCGCCTCCTCGAGCTGATTACCGACGCGCCGCCGCTCCTTTTCGCGCTCGGCGGGTGGGATCTCCCTGCCGTTGACCGCGAGCAGCTCACGCACGAGCCGCCCCGCGACAGGCACGACGCGGTAGACGCGTGTTTCGCTGTCCATCGTGCCGCCCCGACCGTCGTCGCGCCGCTCGGTCCTCGTCTCGCGGAAGGCGTAATGCTCCTGGAGCTCCTCGACCTTCGCCTGGTTTGCGCGGAGCGACGTGACGAGTGCCGTCAGGTCGGGCAGCGGCCGGGACCCGATGGCAGTCGGGACCCGGAAGGCGCTCTCGTCGGGCGCGACGTTGTGCTCGACGCGCTCGACCGACACGAGTGTCTCTCGCCCCCCGGCGACGATTTGGATCGAGAACGGCTCGAGCAAGCCATCGACTCTGCGGTAATCGCTGTAGTACGTCTCCTCGACGCGCCCATCGACGGTGCGCCGTTGCACGACGGGAAGGCCGCTCGTCGCATCGAAGTAGACCTGCTCCCTCGCGCCCTCGAGCGCGAACTCTATGACCGAGGCGCGGCGTCCCTTGACAACCGTTTCGCCGAGAGCGCGCGCCGCGACACGACGGCGCGAGAGCTCCTGGAATCTGGCGTTCGCAAGCAGAGCGTGCAGCCTCGCATGCTGTGCGTCGAGATCAACAAGCGTGCGCACCCCGCTTGCGTTGCACCGCCATGCCGACTTGCCGTTGTAGCCCTCAGCGTCCACGGTGCCGGAGCCCTCGATCTCTTGCCGGAACCGGTCCGGCTCGGAGAGCTGCTGGCGGAAGTGCCGGGCCGCGTCGTCGCCCGCGACGCTGCCTACGACGGTAGTCGAGGTGACGCGCCGAAGCGCCTTCTTCCCCTGCGCCTTCGTGTATCGGGCAATGACCTTGTCGGCCGACGGCGCGGCGGCGGCAGCGGGCGCCCAGAGGATTGCGACGGCGAGCGCGGCCGCGAGGAATCCGATGATCTTCTTTGTGCGTGTCATCATAAGGAAGGCACCCTGCACGAGGACGGAACCGGCACTTGTTTGTCCGCCCGTTTCGGCCTGAGGATCAGATCGACCGACCGAGCTCGGGCTTCGGAGAGGGCAACACAGATAATGTGACTCAAATTCCGGGCGTGGTCGACAATGTCGTTTGGAATTCGGAACCGCCGCGCTCGACTACCAGACTGTATGCGCGGCCCGGTATCCGAAACGCCGCTTCAAAGTCCGCGAGCGAGACGTCTCGCCGTCCGTCGAGGGCGATGAGCCGATCCCCCTTGCGCAGGCCGGCAGTCGATGCGGGCGACGGCTCCGACACGCGGTCCACCTCTATTCTCGTGTAGTCAGGCCGCCCGGCACGAAGGCCAAGCCCGCTTGCGTCCACTTCGAACGGGGCGCCAAAGACCGCGTTGCGCTCGAGGTGCACGCGACGACGCGTGTAGTCGAACACTACCCGGAAGCGCCGCAGCACTTCGCCGCCGATCGAACCGTCGAAACTCGGATCCGCCAAGGTGCCGCTGGTCGCCCGCGCCAGGGCGACGACAGGCCGTCTCAGGACGAAGCGCCCGATTCGAAGCCCATCAAGTCGGACGAGCAACTGACGGCTTTCCCCGGCGACCCCGTATGCGGCGTCGGCAATCGTCGCCTGACCGCGTCGTGGCAGGCCGTGTGAGGCGACGAACGGCGTATGCAGCGCAAGCGTGGCGCCGTCTCCGGAATCAATCAATGCCTTGGCCGTGATCCTCCTGCCGCCGACGTCGAGACCAGCCCTGACGAAGGGCCGTCCTTCGACGAGCGAGATCGGAATGGCCTCTCCGGAGCCCGTGTACCGGTATCGCTTCGGCTCGAAGAGCGAGACAAGGCTTCGCGCATAGTCGATCTCGACCACGTAGCCCTGGAACAGGTCCGCCCCGATCACGCCGTCGATACGGTGGCCTGTGCGCTCGTCCAGATCGCCGAAGCCGACGACGTAAGCGACCTTGTGTGCGAGCGTGATGCCCCCGATGCGAAACGACACTTCTTCTGCGACACTGACCTGCGTCGAATCGTCGCCAGTTCCGACGTCACCGAGCTCGCCAAGCGGCTTCGTATGGATACCCAGCGCATCCGCCGTGCGGCGATCGAGACCGTAGTCCGTCGCCCCGGTATCGAGCACGAAGTCGAGCGGCGCGGAGCCGTTCACCTCCACCTTGACGAAAATGTGATTTCCGACGATCTCGACCGGAATTCGCGAAACCGGCGGCGCGGACGCCTCAACGGCCGCCGCGCACTGGATTTGCAATGTCAGGATCAGGCCCACGCCGCGTGCAATCGCTCGTATCTCCATCTTCCGCCTCCCCTTGTGTCTTTCATCGAATTGCACGGCACGCGACGAATCCCCGGCGCGAGCCACCGTGGTCGTTATCCCGTAACGGAACGAGCAGCCGCATTGTTCGATCGCTTCGGCCAACGGGCCTCGTGAGCCCGCGAACGGGCCGAGCACGAGCTCGGTGTCCGGGACGGACGACGGTCAGCCAATCAGGTCCCGAAGAGTCTGCGAGGCGCTGCGGCTCGCGACCACCGTCGTTCCGTCGCGCAACCGCAACGCGAGCCGGCGATCGTACGGCTCGATAGACTCCACGTAGTCGAGATTCACGATGTGCGATCGATGAACCCGCCGGAAGAGATCCGATGGCAACCGCCGTTCGAACTCTCCGAGTGTGAGACCGACCAGATGGCAGGCCCCACCGACGTATACCGAGACGTAGTCGTCGCCCGCCTCCAGCCGCGAGACTTCTTCGATCCGAACAGGGAGAATCCGACCCCTATGACGCACGAAAAGACGCGTCAGCGGCTCGAACGCCGATGCCACTGCCCGTTCACGGACCGGGACCGGATCAGAACCTCGCGCAACAGTCATTCGCTCGCGCAGGCGGGAAATCGTCATTGCAAATCTCTGGCGACCGAACGGCTTGAGCAGGTAGTCGATCGCGCCGAGCTCGAAAGCCTGAACCGCATAGGCGTCGTGAGCGGTCGTGAAGATGACCGCGGGCTCGAAGTCGAGCTCTTCGAGGATCTGGAGCCCCGTGAGCTCGGGCATCTGGACATCGAGGAACACCAGGTCCGGTCGCAATTCCCGGAGCAGGCGAACGGCTGCAAGGCCGCTTGTGGCTTCTCCTGCCAGATCGATCCACGTAACCTCGCCAAGGAAATCCCTGAGCGTCTGGCGCGCCATCGGCTCGTCTTCGACGATGACGGCCCTGATAGGGTTCGATTCTCGAGATTGTTCGTTCATTCACCCTCGCCTATCGGGATGCGGACCTCGCTCGAAAACCCCCGGCCGGGGGATGTCGCGATGTCGAATCGCGCCCGGCCAGCGTAGCGGAGATCGAGCCGCTGTCTGACGGCGTGCAATCCGAGCCCCTTCGTCGCTTCGAGCGCCGTGAGGCTCGCACCGGGTCCATCATCGGATACCGAGATCACAAGGTCTTCCTTCTCGAGTCGAGCCGAGATTCGGATCGTGCCGCCGCTTGCACGCAAGGCGACAGAGTGCTTGATCGCATTCTCGACCAGCGGTTGCAGTGCGAAAACCGGTACCGGGCACGCAAGCGCGTCGGAAGCAATGTCGGCTTCGACCCTGAGCCGGTCACCGAGGCGCAACTGCTCGAGCTCGAGATAGCTCTGTACGAAGCGCCACTCTTCACCGAGGGACACGTCGTCTGCAACGTCACGATCCCGGTCACCCGACTTCAGTACGTATCGCAGCGTATCCGCGAAGCGTTCGAGCGCGACCTCCGCCGCCGCCGGGTCGTGCCGGACAAGTGCCATCAGCGTATGCAGCGTGTTGAAGAGGAAGTGGGGATCGAGCGATGAGCGAAGCGCCCGCAGTTCGGCCTTGACGCGAAGTGCTTCGGCGCGTTCGGCTCGAATTTGCTGCTCATGCAGCCGCGACGTGACGTGCAGGCCGTAGGCGATGCTCGCGACCGTGCCATACACGAGCAATCCCGTCAGGAGCTGCCACGGGACCCACCCACTTGCCACTGGCGCCGGCGTCCACGACCCATTGACCAGCGACATCTCGACTGAGAACACCACGAAGGCGCCAGCAGCCCAGAGTATCGAGTAGGCCGGGGCAGCCGCGGCGTGAATTGCCGCGAAACGCCACGGTCGTCGCGGCGGCCACCCCAGCCGCTCCGGGGCTGCAAGGACCGCCAGACCAAGTGCCGCTGCAATGGTGACTACCGCGACGGTGCTCGAGAGAACCCGCCAGGCGGGCTGCGGGCTCAACGCCAGCGCGATGGCAGAGTAGGTTACCGCGTAGGGAAGCCACGCCGCCGCGTACACGAGCCAAAACCCGACTCTATTTCCAATTACAGCCATGAGGCGCCATTCGAACCTAACCCGACAGCCGTTTGCCGACAAGCGATTGGGAGGGACGCCGCCTCCACGGGCTTTCCGCGACACTGGCGGGTTGCGGAGGGCTCGGCGGTGGCGTCAACCAGACGCTTTCTCGATGCGGACGGGAATCTTCAGGCGTCCCCAGCGAAGCTGCAGCGTGGCGGCTTCGGGTGAAGTGAGATCGATTCCGTAGGTGAGCCATTCCTGGAATTCGGCATCGACCGGGGCAACGGTGATCCGGAGCGCGTCGAATTCGGGATTGTAGGCAAACGCTCCCCACTGATCGGCCACCCGGTTGAGAATGACGGTCCACGCATCCGGTCCGGGGATCATGAACAGGCTGTAGACGCCAGCCCGAACCGGGCGGCCTTCCACACTGACGTCGGTGCTGAACGCTATGCGCGTTGCTTCGTTGGCTCCGGCTCGCCAGACGCGACCGAAGCTTGCCGCAAGTGTTGCAGGCGACTCGCTCTCCGAAGCGCGCGGGCGGCCGTATTCTATTCGGATTTCGGTCGTCCCCATGACTTGCGAAACGGACGCGCGGGGACTCGGGCGCTGTGCCAGTACCGGCTGGCGCGTACACAGGACGGGCCGGCCGTCGACGAACGAGGCCACCGCCCGGTCGAGATCCTCGGGAGCGTCGTAGACCGCGTAGGGTCGGGTATCTACGAACGGAACGATAGAAAGGGGTATGCGAGGGTACCGGAGGGCTATTTCGGTCCACTGGGCGAGCCCCGGGCCGTCCTTGCTCGGTCCCGCGTCGTCCTGGACCGACGGGAGGACGAGCGCGGGAACGGAGAGTCGGCCAAGCGCGTCGGTGAGGTCGGTGGCGTTCAACTCGGTCAGATAGCGGAAGACCAATGGAACGGCCTTCGTCGAGAAGTCGAGGTAGAGCTCGCGCCCCAGCACGACGTCGCGAGTGTTGTAGTTCGCAAGGAACTCCTTCACGCGGTCAGGCAACTGGTCGAACGTCCGCTCGGCCGCCGCGCGCGATGGGATCGCAGCCGGAAGGAACTCCTGCAGGAGTCCCGAAATCTCTGGCCGGCGCGCAACCTCGCGTCGACGATCGGCGTGGGAAATTGGCGCATCCGCCGTGTCGGATGCGCGCATCGGCATCGACACCAGTCCGTTGAGCGCCACGACGCCGCGCACGCGATCCGGGTGATCAAGGGCAAGCCGCAGTGCGAGATATGCCCCGACCTGCGTCCCGAGGACAAATGGCCGGTCGAGCTTCGCGGTTTCGATGAGGTCGAGCACGCCGCGCTCGGCGCCGTCGAACCACGGAGTCTTCGCTAAATCGAGAACGGCGGGTCTCGGCGGCGCAGCGGAGCCTCCGAAGCCCGGCAGCGTTACCGCGACCATCGTGTAGCGGTCGGCGTTGCGTTCCATGAAGGAACGGTAGAGTGTCCAGTCCGTCCCGTAGTCGGCGATCAGCACCAGCGGCACGGGGCCGTGGCCCGCAGACTTGACGGGCCCGAGCCGGCCCAGCGGCGTCGCTGGTGACGGCGCCGGAATCGCGGGACCGCCGGTTGCAACCATGTGCGATGCAATGGCTGCGGGGTAACAAGCCTGCAGGACGGACTGGCGGGGGACATCGGCCACGCCGGATAGTCGCGCCAGCTGAGTGTAGAGCTCGGTGAAAACCTGAATGCGGTCGCGCAGAGCAAGTGACGGCTCGAGCGCCTTGGCGCGAAGCGTGTTCAGCCGGTCGCGATCGCCTGCGGATGCGCGTTCCGCGAGACCGTAGTACCGCAAAGTTGAGGCGAGCCATTCGTCTGCCGCCGCCGGGCCTTCGGCGCTGGCGCCGGCCGGCATGAGCGTAACGAATGCGAGAACGAGACCAAGGTGTTTCCGGTTCGGCATCGTCGCGATTCCTCCTGCGTGGGTGTGACGACGGTACGACCCGAAGGACGAACTGGTGCGAACGAATCGGCAGACGGGCTCGCAGGAGCGGCAGGCCGGCAATCGAGGACCCAGACGGGCGCACCGGGGTGACCTTCTTCGCACCTCGCGGGAGACTAACGTACCATCAAGCGAGCCACGGACTTCCCGGTTCAGATCTGTGCCTTGCTCGAGTCTCAGACCGCTACTTCGTCAGGAACGTCAGTTTTCAGATCCCCGGGTGTCAACTCCGGATCCTGAAACCCGGGAGAACCTTGGCCTGAGCGAGCCCGGCCGAGATCTTCACATTGCAATGGCCCAACTTCGCAGTTGCCTTGCGTAGACTTCTCGTCGCCTGCTCGAGATGCTGCCGCGCGAGCTTCTCGGTGCTGGCAACCGCTTTCGCGGGGATGCTGTCCGACAGAACGTGGACCACCGAAATCCTACCTTTCTCGGTTAGAGGCAACCTCCCTGCGCGGGCAATCGCATTGGCCGCACCTGCGGAGAAGTCGGTGGCGACCAGGATGTGTTCGAATGGAGCGGGACTTTGATTCCCGGTCACGAAATGTTGGTGTTCGTTCGAGACTCCATTCATCAGTCACAAGAGCGTTGGCGCTTCCCCTTCAGCGGCGTTTCCATTCGGCGGGCTCGACATCGATGCTATCTCGCCGGACCCGCAAGAAACAAACGCGGAAATCCAATCGCGATGGCAACTGCGGACGAGGTCGATGCGGTCGATTCTGCCGGAACTTGGGGGGACAAGTGCTGACCTACCAGGTGCAGCGCCGGACCGGGCATCTGTTCGAAACCAACCGACACATACCATACCCGGCGCGCCGGATCCAGCAGATCGTCAGGCAGACCGCCGAGCAGTTCGAGATCACCAGGCGGGTCTCACCGCACCTGCTCCGCCACCCAGTGGCGACGACGCTTCTCGAGCGCGGTATGCCGATCGAGCAGATCCAGAAGTCTCCGGGGTCATGCGCGGCTGGAGACGACGCAGATCTATGCCGAGTCGACGGCCGAGATGATCAAAGACACCTACCGGCCGGGGCTGGGGTCGTAGGCTGTCGCGTCGAGCTTGCCGAACTACACCAATCAATCCTGCAGAAACCGCGCCAAACAAACCTGCACGCGACAACTTACGGCTCGTCACGGGAAAAGTTCTGATTGCGGGAGTTTTGCGATGGCTCTGGCTCTTCGCGCCCGACGAGGATCTCGACCGCCGCATCGATGTCGGCCGGGCTGCCGAGCAGCACGAGCGCATCTCCGATCGCGAAACGGAACGTCGGGGCGGGATTCACCTCGGTCTCGCGGTCACGGCTGACGGCGATCACGGTCGCGCCGGTTCGCTTGCGCACGTTCAGTTCACCGATGCTCATGTGCATGGCGGGTGAAGACGCGTCGATCGTGAGCGTCTCCGTCACCGTCGCCTCGAGGATCTCGGTCAGACTGCCGAGGTCAGTTGCGGGCATCGACGCCGATCGCAGTGCACGATATCCTTCGCGCCGGAACACGTCCTTCTGACGTCGGATCTTGATCCTCGGGATTCCGTATTCCTCGAGCACGCGCGCGAAGATCTCGAGGCTCGTTTCGAACTCCTCCGGAATGACCTGATCGGCGCCGAGTCTGTAGAGGTCGTCGAGCTCAGACATGTAGCGCGTCCGGATGACGATGCGCAGGCCGGGGTGCATCTGCCGGGCGAGATTCACGATGTGGCGGCTGGCCGTCGGATCGGAGATGGCTATGACGAGAACGCGAGCACGTTCGACGCCGGCCTGGTGCAACACCTCGCGACGCGTGGAATCGCCGTACGAAATCGGTTCGCCCTCGTCCCTGGCAGCCCGCACCGCATCGGCATTGAGCTCGATGATGCGGTAGGCGATGCCCGAAGCGCGCAGCACCTTCGCGACGTTCCGACCGTTCAGGCCAAATCCGATGATGACGACGTGATCGCGGACCTTCTCGCCCACGTTCGTGACGATCGACGTCTCGGGCTCGACCGACTGTACGAGGAATGCCAGGCGCGGAGCCGCCTTGATCAGGAAAGGAGTCGCAATCATGGAGATGATCGCGGCGCCGAGAAAGACCTGATAGCCGTTGTCTCCGAGAAGCTGTGCCTCGATGCCCTGTTTGGCGAGGATGAACGAGAACTCCCCAATCTGGGCCAGTCCCAGGCCCGTCAACGTCGCGACCCGCAGCGAAAGGCCCAGGGCCCGGACTACGCCGATGACGATGAGCGCCTTTCCGATAGTAAGAGCGACCACGGCTCCAATGACGATACCGAGATTCGCCGTCAGCGCTGAAATCGACAGCAGCATCCCGATCGAGATGAAGAAGATGCTGTTGAAGACATCGCGAAACGGCAGGATGTCGGCGACTATCTGGTGGCTGTATTCGGATTCGGAGAGCACGATGCCGGCGATGAACGCGCCGAGGGCCAGCGACAGCCCGAACTGCGCCGTGAGCAGCGACGTGCCGAGGCAGATGACGACGACGAAAATGACGAAGACCTCGGGGCTTCGCAGTCGCACGACGTGAGACAGCACGAAAGGAACCAGCTTACGCGCCGTGAAGACGATGATTGCTACAGCCGCTGCCGCCGTCGCGAGGGTCAACGCGATGCGCCCCACCGACGCGCCTTCCTTTCCGCTCAGGATCGGAACGAGCAGCATCATCGGAACGATGACGAGATCCTGCAATAGCAGGATTCCCACGCTTGCCCGGCCGTGCGGAGAGTCGACCTCGGCGCGATCCATGTAGGTCTTCAGCACGATGGCCGTGCTCGAGAGCGCAATGAGGAATCCGACGAAGATGGCCTGGTTCAACGGGAGCCCGAGCGCTGCCGTGACGGCGGCGGCCGCGACGACCGTGGCCGCCACCTGGGCGCTGCCGCCGATGCTTACGAACCGCTTGAGGTCGATGATGCGGCGCATCGAGAACTCGAGGCCGATTGTGAAGAGGAGGAGGACGACGCCAATCTCGGCCAGCACTTCGATGTCGTCGAGACGGCGGATGAACCCGAGGCCGTAGGGCCCGATCAGAATGCCCGTGATCATGAACCCGACGATCACGGGCTGTCGCAGTCGCTGAAAGACGAACGCAATTGGAACGGCCGAGACCAGAATGACGAGCAGGTCAGTGAGGAGCGGCATGTCGTGGGCCATCGCGAATCCTCGATCCAGGGCGTTGAAATGATCGGACCAACGATACCGGCGGCGAGCTTACAATCCGAACGCCTATAGATCGTAAGGCAGAGGTTTCTATCCGACGTCCATTCGCCCGATGACTCGGTCGTATTTCGAGACCGACTTGCGACTTGCCCGAATCGGTACATAAGCGCGGCCGCGCAATCTCGAGCTTCCCTGCGCCGCAAGATCTTCGCGCCCGCCGGCGTTTCCTGCTGCGACTAGATGGAAGTCCATTCGTCGACCCCCGCCGCCGCCGACGGGCCTGTCGGCGTGTCGTCACCAAATCAAAATTGCTCTCCGGGCAAGGGAGTCCGCTTATGCGCCAGGGAATCTCGACGCGGGTCGTTGCTGCGATCTGCCTGCTGCTCGTTGCATCCATGTTCGGAGCCTGCAACCAGGCCGGAACCGAGAAGGCTCCATCCGCCACGGCCACGGCGGCGGGAGCAAAGCTGCCCATTACTACGTCGTCCGACGAGGCGAAGAAGCAGTACCTCGAAGGCCGCGACAAGACCGAGCGGTTGCTCATCGCCGACTCGCTCGCGAACTTCGACAAGGCGATCGAGCTCGATCCGAACTTCGCGCTGGCCGAGCTCGCGCGCGCCAACGCATCGCAGTCGCCCAAGGAGTTCTTCGACCACCTCGCAAAGGCCGTCGCGCTTGCCGACAAGGCATCCGAGGGCGAGAAGCTGCTTATCGTGTCGACAAAGGCGGGCGTCGATGGCGACACCGCCAAGCAGAAGGAGTCGCTCGACAAGCTCGTCGCGATGTTCCCGGACGACGAACGCGTGCAGGTCATCGTCGGCGGCTACTATTTCGGGCAGCAGGACT
>CAZQBW010000148.1:5070-12248 GCA_964591515.1 uncultured Clostridia bacterium | reverse complement strand
CGAGGACGAGACCTGCGACCTGACCCTCGTCGCGACGTTCACGGGTTCGGTCCACGGACGGATCACGAAACCGGACGGCACGCCCGCTGGTGCTGACATCGACGTCACGATCGGCGGCGGAGCGCTCGCGAACGTCACGGTGCGTACGATCGCCGACGGCACTTACGCGTTCCCCGAGGTCTTCTCGGCGGGCAACTACACCATCACGGCGCTCGACAGGACGACCGCCGAGACGAAGCAGGGACGAGTTGCGGTGCGCATGGCCGAAGACGCCGAGGTAAACCTGAAGCTCCTCGGCCGCGGCGGCATTCGCGTGCACGTCGTCGACGGTGCCGGCGTACCGGTGACGGGCGGCAGCGTGACGATCGACGGCACCGAGCATCCGCGTAACCACGGCTATTCCGTGATTCCGCCGGGCGGCGGAACGCTCGAGTTCCCAGGCATCAGCGAGGGACCGTACGCCGTCTCGGCAACCTGGAACGGCCTGTCGGGTCGCGTCTCGGCGTTCGTCGCGAACGGCACGACGGTCGACGTCACGGTGCAATTGCAGTCGTCGGGCACGGTCACGGGCCGCGTCTTCGGGCCGGACGGCATCACGCCGGTCGGACTCGCCGACGTCGAGCTGCAGATCGGCAACCGCATTGTCGGCGTGGCGGTGACGTCTGACGCCGACGAGGATCGCGGGAGTTTCCGGTTCGAGCACGTGCCGGCGAGCAGCTATCGCGTCGAGGTGTTCGACAACCGGAGCGGCCGGGCCGGCGCTTCGGGCGGAACGATCACGACCCAGGGCCAGACGACTTACACGCAGGTGCGGATGGTGCCGACGGGCACGGTAACGGGCGTGGTGTCGTTGAACGGCAGCCCGTCGGTGCACGCAAGCGTGACGATCCAGGCTGGCGAGAGCGGGCTCAACAGCACGAGGCTTACCGCGACGACCGACAGCGAGGGAGGATTCATCTTCTCGGGTATTCCGGAGGGCGCAATTCGACTGACGGCGACGGCGGCCGGAGGACTCACCGGAGCAACCGACGCCACGCTCGTTGGCCCGCCGGGGCAGCCGCTCTCGACGGTGGCGAACATCGAGTTGACGCCGTCGGTGACGGTGGAAGGAGTGGTGCGCGCACACGGTTCTACGGCGCCGGTTCCGGGAGCCCGAGTGACGCTGCGCGTCGTGAACCGCAACTTCACGACGACGACGATTGCGGACGGTTCGTACCGGATTCCGTTCGTGCCGCTCGGCTCGATGGTGGTGTGGACGAACGCCCCGGTCGGGTACGACCGTGGGGAGGCGGCGCCTGTGGTTGCCGACACGCCGGGCGCGACGCACGTCGTGAATCTCGAGATGAACGGTGTCGGTTCGGTCGAGGGTGTGGCGCGGACGAACACGGGCGCGATCGTCACGGTCGGAACGGTCAAGCTGGTGAACGACGTGTGGGCCAACTCGGGACGCAGTCAGTCGGTGTCGATCAGCGTGCCGGTGCGTCCGGATGGCAGCTTCCGCGTCGACAACGCGCCGGCCGGCGACATGTCGCTGCGGTTGACGGTGCCGGGCGATGCTCGCGTCGGCGCAGCGAACGGAGCCATCACGGCGACCCAGATGGCGACGCTCGACGTCGCGCTCGAGAGCGCGGGATCGGTGACGGGCACGGTCGTGCTGCCTGATTCGGCCGGCCCGGCGACGGGCTCGGACGTGACTGTCAGATTGGCAAGGGCGGGCAAGCCGACGCTCAGCTTCTACACGCACTCGAATTCGCAGGGCGTGTTCCAGGTCGACAACGTACCGCTCGGCGCGGTGACGGTCAGCATCGAGGATGCGTCGACGGGCGGGATCGCTTCGGGCTCGGGTCAGCTCACGGCGAACGGAGAGACTGTCAATGTCGGCACGCTGACGTTAGACGACGACCTGATTCACGTCGTCTCGATCGATCCGGTGAACGGCTCGACGAACGTGCCGAGGGACAAGGTGATCCGCATTACGTTCTCAGAGCCGGCGCTGCCGAGCTCGGTGGGCTGGGCGACGGTGAACATCGTCAGCACCGACGGTGTCGAGAACTCGACCGTCACGCTATCTGCCGATGGACTGTCGGCGACGCTTGCGCCATCGGCAAACTTCACGTGGAAGGATTTCAAACTCTACACCGTGCACGTAAGCACCGGGGTCAAGGATCTGGCGCAGCGGCCGATGGCCTCGACGTTCATGTCGACGTTCTCGACGATCGACACGACTCCGCCGTACGCGTGGCTGCCCTGGCCGCGAGACGGAATGACGGGAATGCCGGCCAACCAGGTAGTCGAGCTCTGGTACAACGAGCCGCTTGCGGCGGATCAGAATCTTGCCCAGGTCGTACGGCTCGCGCCGCAGTCCGACCCGACGGCGTATGTCGCCGCGACGGTCATTCAGAGACCGGGAGAAGGGCAGAAGCTCCTGCTCACGCCGAGCCAGCCGCTAGCGGAGTTCACCACGTACGTGCTCACGGCAAACGGCGCGCGCGACCTTTACGGCCTGCTCCAGGTCGCGCCATGGTCCTCCACCTTCAGGACGAAGGACGTGACCCCCCCGGTCATCGACCCGCTCCCGATCGATGGAACGACCGTCTCCTCGGCTCGACCGACCATCACGGTGACTTACTCGGACGTGCCATCGGGTGTGACGGGGATTGCGGGAACGATGTCAATCGACGGACAGAACGTCTCGACCTCGAGTACCTCCACCACATTGTCGGCGACTCCGAATTGGAATCTAACCGCTGGCACGCACACCGTCAGCATTTCCGTCCGGGACGTCGACCAGAACACGACGTCGCGGACAGCTTCGTTCACGGTCGCCAACTCGCTTCCGTCAATATCGAGCTTCATGATAGCCGGTCAGCCGGCGGTGGACGGAATGACGGTGGCACATACGCTCTCGCCGGCGTACTCGGCCACATATTCAGCCGTAAGTGGGATCAACCAGGGTCAGACGAAACTGCTCATTGGTCAAGGGAGCAATACACCTGCACCAGTGAGCGCAATCGTGGGACCCTCGACGCTCACCTATCAGACACCGGGCAGCCTGGCGGTCGGTGACTACACCGCCGAACTGGTTGTGAAAGACAATCTTGGAAACACGGTAAGTTCGGGCCTGATCCACTTCTCGATCAATCCCGAAGCGCCGGTGCTTCAGACCGTCAGTCCGAACCAGGGTAGTCAGCACGGCGGGACGACTGTCACCCTGACCGGACCACGGCTGCTGGGACTCACTGGCACGCTGCCGACGGTCTCGGTTTCGGGGTTCGCCGCCCAGGTCTTGAGCGGCACCGCCGGCTCGGTGGATCAGGTCACAGTCGTGATGCCTCCAGGAGCACCGGGACTGGCGTCTATCCGGATCGCGTCCAATCGTGGTTCGGGATTGTTCCCCGACACCTATACCTACACAGAGGGTACTGGAACGCCGTTCGCGGTCGAAGCGGACACGAGATTGCTGTGGCATCTGGACGAGGGTGCGAACAACGCGCCTCAGGCGATCGATGCGGGACCGCTGTCGATCGATGGTGTTATCGCTAACACAGTCAGTTTCTTGGGAGGCGGCGCAGTGGAAGGCCGGTTCGGGAAGGCCCGATTGGTTCCGAACGTGCAGGGTGATGACGACCTCGGCCAGCTTGCCTTCGGTAGCGGCAGCTTTACGGTGGAGGGCTGGATCAAGACCGGGCCGCTTGCGGCGGGGTCGGCGTTCCTGCTTATGGGTCGAAGCCACGAGATCGTAACGACTACGGCCGAGGAATACGGGATCCATCTCGACGCGGGCGGCAACCTGACCGCGGTCATCTATCCGGCGACCGGATCTGCTGTCCAGGCTGTAATGCCGGGGGCTGCGTTTGACGTGGACGACAACGCCTGGCACGCGGTGACGATGGTGGTGAACCGCGAGACAGCCAAGCTCGAGCTCTATGTCGACGGAGTCATGAGGAAGGACGCGGACATTCCGGCAAGTTTCGGCTCGGTGAAGTCCGTCAGTGGTTACCGTTTCCGCCTCGGGTATCGGTCGAACACAACTTCAGCGAACGCCTTCTCAGGCACGATTGACGAGGTTCGAGTGTCGTCGACGGCCCACACGGCCGAACAGATTGCGGCCACACTGAGTGGCAGCGGAGCTCCGGTCGTCACGAGGGTTTCGCCGAATCGTTTCGTTCAACGCGGCGGAACTTCAGAAATCGTCGTCGACGGTTACGGCTTCTCGAATGCCAGTGTCACCGCGATAGGCCCAGGCGGAGTCGCGCTGGAAGTGCAGGTGCAGGCCCGTTCGGCGACGACGTTACGGCTGCTCGTCTCTGCCAGCTCTGCCGTTGCGCTTGGCAACGGACAGCTTACGGTGACGTCGACTAGCGGCAGCGCCGTGACATCCCTTTCAGTGGTAGATCAGGCGCCGTTCGCAGTAGAGCCCGACACGCGATTGCTGTGGCATCTCGATGACGTGGCAAATGGCCCGACGCAGGCCATCGATGCAGGACCACTGTCGATCGACGGCTACCTCCCGACGGGGTCGGTCCCCGTGACCGGGAGGTTCGGTAAGGCTCGATCCGGCTTGTACGTCAAGGGCGACGACGACCTTGGACAGCTGGCATTTGGGAGCAGCAG
The DNA here is from genome assembly GCA_964591515.1 of uncultured Clostridia bacterium. GTDB lineage: Bacteria > Acidobacteriota > Blastocatellia > UBA7656 > JADIYM01 > JADIYM01. The sequence goes on along the minus strand of CAZQBW010000148.1, from coordinate 7,634 downwards.
CTTTACGGTCGAAGGTTGGATCAAGACGGGGCCACTTCCGGCTGGATCGTCGTACCTGCTAATGGGTCGTAGCCACGAGATACCAAGTGCCACGACGCAGGAATACGCGGTGCATCTCGACGCAGGAGGCAATTTGACCGCGGTCATCTACCCGGCGACGGGGTCAGCTGTGCAAGCAGTGATGCCGGCGACGGCGTTCGACATCGATGACAACGCCTGGCACGCAGTGGTGATGGTGGTGAACCGCGAAACGTCCAAGCTGGAACTCTTCGTGGATGGTGTTTTGAGGAACGACGCGGCGATCCCGGCGGGCTTCGGGGCTATCAAGTCTGGGGGTTACCGTTTCCTGCTCGGATATCGATCGAGCAGCACAGGAGGTTTTTACTTCCCTGGCACGATCGACGAGGTTCGGATATCCGCCTCGGCGCACAATGCCGCGCAGATCGCCGCGTCGGCAAATGGCAGCGGAAGTCCGGTCATCACGCGGCTGGCACCGACGCGGTTCGTCCCGCGCGGCGGGACATCTGAACTAGTGGTTGAAGGCTATGGATTCTCGAATGCCGCCGTGACCGCAGCGGGTCCAGCTGGCGAACCGCTGGATGTGCAGGTGGTAACCCAGTCGTCGACGAGGCTTCAACTGCTGGTCTCGGCAGGTACCGCAGTCGCACTCGGGGAGGGACAGTTGACGGTAACGTCGGCGGACGGCAGCGGAAACACACCTCTTACGGTCGTTGACCAGTCGCGGTTTGCCGTCGAGGGAGACACGCGACTGCTTTGGCACCTGGACGAGACGGCAGCCGGGCCGACTCAGGCGGTCGATGCAGGACCTTTGTATATCAACGGCTACATTCCGTCCGGATCGGCAGCGGTTAACGGACGGTTCGGGAAAGCACGTGCTGGATCGTACGTGCAGGGTGACGACGACCTGGGCCAGCTTGCCTTCGGGAGCGGGAGCTTCACGGTGGAAGGCTGGATTAAGACCACGCCGCTTGTCGCCGGGTCGTCGTACCAGTTGATGGGCAGAACGTACGCGATTCCGAACGGCACGGCGCAGGAATACGGCGTTCACCTCGACGGTGCGGGGAACCTGACCGCGCTGATCTATCCGGCGACGGGACCGGTCGTGCAGGCGGTCATGCCGGCGACGGCGTTCGACGTGGACGACGGTGCGTGGCACGCGGTCGCAATGGTCGTCAATCGGGAGACGGGCAAGCTGGAGTTGTACGTCGATGGAGTGATGCGGAAGGACGCAGACATACCTGCGGGCTTTGGTGCGGTGAAGGTGGTCAGCAGTTTCCGATTCCGAATGGGAGATCGGTCGAGCAGCACTGGCCCGAACTACTTCCCTGGATCGATTGATGAAGTTCGCGTCTCGTCGTCGGCGCACTCGGCTGCGCAGATCCTCGCGTCGGCCCAGGGCACTACGACTCCCACCGTTGTCCGGGCGCTTCCATATGCGATTGCTCAGCGTGGCGTCGGCCCCGTGCCGCTGACGCTGACCGGCTACGGGCTTCTCGGACTTTCCGTGACCGCCGATCAGCCCGATATCGTAGTTGACGTGGTTTCTTCGACCGCAGATCGTTGTGACCTGTCGATCAACGTTCCCACGTCAACACCGCTCGGACCGATGCAGCTGACGCTGACCGATGCCCACGGTCATTCGTCGACAACGACGATCGACGTGGTTGAGCAGAAGGCCTTCGTCAACAACAACCAGACGAGCGCCGAGACCGGGCTCCTCTGGCATCTCGATGAAACAGGCGCCGGAAATGTGGTCATCTACGGCACCGGCGACCCGATGCCGCTCGTGCTCGGCGGCACTGCGTCGACGGGCTCCGTCGCGACTGCCGGCCGGTTCGCGCCAGCAGGAGCGCCCTCGAACACGGGAGCGCGCAGCAACCTCAGCATCACGGCCGACAGCGATTCCGGAAACCTCGCATTCGGCGCCGGCAGCTTCACGGTCGAAACGTGGATGAAGTCGGGTCCACTTCCAGCCGGAACGAAGTACCAGCTCGTGGGTCGGAGCACGACGAACCCTTCGACCTCGACTCAGGAGTACTCGATCCTGCTCGATGCGAAGGGCAAGCTGATAGCGCAGATCTACCAGACAAACACCGTGTTCGTTCAGGCGGCGATGTCGCCGTACGACCTAGGCGTCGACGACAACGTCTGGCACTACGTAGCCATGGTCGTCAACCGGACGACGGGTAAACTCGAGCTCTACGTCGATGGTGCACTGCGCGCCGAGACGGCTATTCCCGGGACATTCGGTTCGATCCGGACGATCAGCGGGTCTCGCGTGCAGGTCGGATTTAAGGCTGATTCCGGCGCTGCCTTCCCCGGCGCCATCGACGAAGTCCGCATCCTCCGGTACGCCGCACCGGCCACTCAGATCCGAGACACGTGGCTCGGCGTCTCCACCGCCGGCAAGTACGCGTTCGCAGGTCCGTCGCCGGGGTCGGCTCCGGAACCAACGCCGCCGGGCGACAGCGCCACCGCCGTCGCCCATCGCGCCCCCGATCCGCGGACCTACGCCCGCCGCAGCGGAGGTGCGAAATGAAAGC
>CAZQBW010000148.1:0-4970 GCA_964591515.1 uncultured Clostridia bacterium | reverse complement strand
TCGCCCTGCTCGCCCTCTTCGTCATCGAGCCGAACATCGCCGTCGCCGGCGCCGCCAACGCGGCGACCGCCCCCATCCTCCCCGCATCCGCCGTCGCCAACTCATCGACGACCGGCGCCCGCCGCGGCCGCACCCTCGCCGCGCGCTGGCTCCGCAGCCTCGAGACCGCCGTCAACGACACCGTCCTCGAACCACTCGGCCTCGTCGATGCCACCCCCGAGCGCCCCCTCGCCGATCCGCTCGGCGCCGACTACGAACTGAAGGACGCCACCGAGGCCTTCGCCGCGATCACGCCGGCCATCGCCTCAGCCGAGCTCCTCGAGTCCTCCGTTGTCGCCCGCGACCGCGTCCTCCTCCTCGACGCCGCCAACGTCCACCCGCGCGCCGAGATCACCGTCGACGGACTGCCCGTCCGCATCGTCTCTCGCGACGGCGACCGCATCGTCGCCATCGCACCCCTCGGCGAACCCGCCGATCCCACGCGCTCGCACGCCGTCGACGTCCGCAACCCCGACGGCCGCCGCTCGAGCGTCCGCACACGCCCGTCCGTCCTCGACACGTCCGTCTTCGGCCCATGGCGCTCCTCGACCGTATCGTCCACCGAGACGTCAACCCCAACCGACGCCGTCATCACGACGTCGACACCGGCCTTCAACGGCGGCCGGATCGATGGCACCGTCCGCGTACTCGAGGCCCGGTCCTGGCAGCTCAGCGGCGGCACCCGGATCAGCGGCGACGTCTACGTGACCGGCACGCCCGACGTCCGCCTCAACGGCGGCTCCACCACCGGTGGCCCCGCCTTCGACGATGGCGGCGCGACCGCGCCCGCGTCCTACCGCATCTCCCTCAACGGCAACGTCGACCTGCCCGGCCGCTTCCACCTCCGGGCCGACGCCGTTCCGCTGCCGTCCGACATCCCGGCGTCGATCCCCGCGCCGACCGGATCGCGCGACCTCGCTATCGACACCGGCACCGTTGCCGGAGTCGACGACTGGAGCACAATCCGCGACCTCACCGTTCGCGGCTCCGGCCGAGTCATCGACCTGCCGCCCGGCCACTACCGCAGCCTCACGCTCTCCGGCTCCGACGTCCGCGTCGATCTCTCGACCGGCGTCTACACCTTCAGCGACACCGTCACGATCGGAGCCGGGTGCGCCATCCGGACCACCGGCGCCGTCTCAGTTACCGCTCGCGCTCTCGCCGTCACCGGCGGACGGATCGAGCCGGGGACCGGCACCGCCCCCTCCGACGTCCGCGTCAACGTGCTCGGGACCGACGCCGTCAAGGTCGACGGAAACGCCTCCGTCACCGCGCTGCTTCGCGCGCCGAATGCCGAGTTCATCCTTGGCGGCATCTCGCGCGTCCGCGGCCAGGTCATCGCCAACGGCTTCACGAATTCATTCGGAACGGTCGTCACCGCGGCCGTGCTCGACCGCCCGGCCCAGCAGCCCGACGCGGCCGCGCAAGACTCGTCCGCCGGAGACCTGCGGATCGTCGCGCCCGCGAACGGCCACGCCACGCGCGAGCGCAAGCTCACCGTCAGCGGAACGATCGCCGACCCGGCCGATGGTCCCCTGGGCATCGCCTCGATCACCGTCAACGGCGTGACCGCCCGCCGCGACGCCGTCGCGAAGTCGTGGACTGCCACCATCCCGCTCGCCGACGGCCCGAACACCATCACCGTCGTCGCCACCGACCGCGCCGGCGCGACCCGCACTTCGTCGATCACCGTCACGCGATCCGACGCCGCGCCCGCCGACACGGCGAAGCCCGCCATCTCCATCGACTCCATCGCGAATCGCACCGAGACCTCCGATGCTTCGATCTCCGTGTCGGGAATCGCCGACGACCCCGGCGTGAACGCCTCCGGCGTGCGCCGCATCTTCGTCAACGGCCACGAAGCCGACTACGACGCCGCGACGAAGCGCTGGTCCGTCACCGGCATCGCGCTCACTCCCGGCGAGAACCGCGTCGTCGCCGAAGCCGTCGACGGCGCCGCGTCGCCGAACACCGAGCGCGAGGAAGTAACCGTCATTCGCCGAGTTGCCACCGCGCCGGCGCTCACCATCGCGACCCCGGCCGCCGGCAGCGTCATGCGCTCGCCCGTCATCACCGTCGCCGGTGTCGCCACGCCGACCGACGTCGAGCACCCGGTCACCGTCACGGTCAACGGCCAGCCCGCGGCCCTCGCCGGAGGACGCTTCACCGCGACCGTCGACCTCGCGAAGCTCGTGGATCCAAAGACCGGAGCCGCCACAATCTCCGTCGTCGCAACCGACACCGCCGGCAAGACCGCGCGCCAGTCGGTCGCCGTCGTCGGCGATTTCGGCGCGAACGCCGCACCCAGGGTCGCGTTCACGTCCGCGCCGTCCGAACTGCGGCCCGGCGGGACCTACACCTTCCGCGTCGACGCCTCCGACAACGTCGGCGTCGCCTCGGTCGCGTTCGCCGTCAACGGCGTCCCGCAGCGTACCGTCACGGCCGCGCCCTACACCTTCACCCTGACCGTGCCGCTCGACGCGCGGCCCGGCAGCGTCGTGGTCTCGGCCGTCGAGACCGACCTCTCGGGACAGACCGCCACCACCACCACGGCCTCGAAGATCGCCGGCGCCGGCGGCATCGCCGGCTACGTGTTCGACGATTCGACCGGACTCGGACTCGCCGGCGCCTCGGCCGTCGTCGCGACAGGCCCGGCCTCGCCATCGGCCGCCGACGGCGGCTACACCCTCGACACGACCGCTTCGTCTGGCGTCGCACGCCTCTCGAAGGCAGGCTACACCCCCGTCGAGCGCAGTTACACCGTGTCGACCGGCGGCGGCGTGTCGCTCTTCGACGCGCGCCTGACGCCGTTCGATCCGACCGTCAACACGTTCGCCGGTGCGGCGCTCGTCGCTACAGGCGACGCAGGTCGCATCCACGTCGCACTCGGCGCGGGCTCGTTCGCCGCCGCCACCGACGTCCGCGTCACGAGCGTCTCGCAGCAGGGGCTCGCGAACCTGCTGCCGTTCGGCTGGTCGCCAGTGCCGGGAGCCATCGTCGACGTCCGTTCCGCCGGCGACGCCGCGAGCGGCTACCTCGCCGTCGGCGACTTCCCGTCGCCCGCCGAGCTCACCTTCACGTCCGTGCCGGGGCTGCCCGCCGGCGTCCCGCTCGTGCTCGCTCGCTACGACGAGACGTCGCGCCAGTGGACGGCGGTCGCCGTCGGCCTCATCTCGGGCGAAGCCTCGCTCGCGCCGACCTTCCTGCCGGGACCGGGCCAGTACGCCTTCCTCGTTCCGGATTCGGGCGCTACGGCGCCGCCCCAGGCCGCCGTCGGCGCGTCGCTGCCGGCCGGTCCGGGCGCCGACACGATCGCCCTCGACGCCGCGACCGCAACGGCGACGTCCGCTCCGGCGCGCTCGCCGATCTCGGTCGATGCGAAGACGACGGTCACCGTCGTCGCTTCGTCGACGCAGAAGCTGCCGTCTGGACTCTGGACCGAAGTCTCGCTCGACGAGACCTACATGCTCATCGGCGCCAATCCGGTCACCGGGCTGCGACCGACCCAGGACATCGTCGTCTACGCCTTCCCCGACGCCACGGCCGCGGCGCCAAACCGTCTGGGTGCACGATTCGCCGTCAAGCCGAGCCGCACCGACCTGATCGTCGGGACCGCGAACCCGCTCGATCGGGCGAAGGTCCTCGTGACCATCCGTTCGGGACGCGCCAGGGACGACGGCACCCTCGTCGGCTCCGACGGCGGCACGGTGTCGACCGACGACGGTTCGTCGCTCGCGATTCCGGCCGGCGCGCTGACGGGCAACACGTCCGTCTTCGTCGAGACCGTCCCGGCGGACGCCATCAACCTCACGCTTCCGGCCGGTTACCAGATCCTGCGCGCGGTCGACGTCGACCTCTCGGGCGCTTCACTCTCCCAGCCCGCCACCCTTGCCGTTCCGGCCTTTGCGGGTGGTGACGCCCGCGTCGTCGTGGCCCGTGTCGTGACGGCCGGCGACGTCCGCGGACCGAAGGTCGTCTCTCGCGTCCGCGAGACGCTCGGGCGATTCCAGTCGGACGGCCCGGCCGTCGCCGGCGTCGCGCTCGAAGGCGTCCGGATTAGCGGCCGCTACCTCTTCATCAGGATACCGGCCGCCTTCGGCTGGGTGACCGGCACCGTCAATGCACCTGGAGCCACCGCCGGCGACCCGCCGGTTCCGGCCGGCGGCATTCGCGTCACGGTCGACCGCGCGCCGTTCATCGACGTGACTGCGGATTCGACTACCTTCGGCGCCGGAATCCCGAATCCGGATCCGGCCACGTATGGCCGGTACACCGTCATCGGCCTCGCCGGCTCGGGCTCGGCCGGACAGAACGCCATCGAGGGTGTTCGGCTGACGGCTGACTCCACCGGCGGCGCCACGGCGGCGCTCGGTTCGGAACAGGCCGTCGCGACGGCCGACATCCTGCTCTCGGCGGGACCACTTGCCGTCGCATCGGTTGCGCCGGCCAACGGCGCCGTCGACGTCTCGGTCGCGAGCACGGTCTCCGTCAGCTTCTCGAAGCCGGTCCTGGCCTCGTCGGTCAACGCCGCGACGTTCCGGGTCCTCGCAGGATCGGCGCCTGTCGCGGGCACGATCGCCGTTACGGGCGGCGGCCGCCTGGCGGTCTTCACGCCGGCGGCGGTCCTCAACGGTTCGACGACATACACGGTCGCGGTGTCGACCGGCGTTCGCGACATATACGGCCAGGCGCTGGCAGCCGCGTTCCAGTCGACGTTTGCGACGACGGCGGCGATTCCGGCGAGCGACCGGCTCGAGGCGAGCCAGGTCCGCGTCTCGACGCCCGACACGGACGGTTACGTGACAGTGACGATCCCGGCGGGAGCGGTCCCGGCGGGCTCGGTCGTCATCGTGATCAACAACCAGTCGGGAGCGACGGTGACGAGGACGATGAGCACCGTCGAGCTCTCCGTCCGCATTCTCGCGAGCGTG
>CAZQBW010000147.1:0-12256 GCA_964591515.1 uncultured Clostridia bacterium | reverse complement strand
CGACATCCTAAGGGCTTTCGTTGGCGATGGCGGCGCCAACCTCTTCATCGTCGGTGATCCGAAGCAATCGATCTACGGATTTCGCGGCGCCGAGGTGTCGGTCTTCGCAGAGACGTCGCGCGACATCGTCAGGGAAGGCGGAGAGCGCATCGACCTCTCCACGAATTTCCGCAGTGACGGCCGGATCGTCGGATTCGTGCGCGAGCTGTTCGATCGAGTCATGCGCGCGCCGGACTCCATCGGCTCCGAGAACCTCGAGACGCTCGGGTTCGTGGCGCACGAGGCAGGCGATGCCAACCACGTTCCAGTGTCGGATGAGCCCGTGGTCGAGCTCATCCTCGCTGCGGACTGGCCGACGGAGGACGAAGAGTCCGGCGTCGAGAACGGCGCCGCGAGGTCGTCCGGAGGAGATGGCCCGGTGGACGAGGAGGACCACCGCGACCTCGAAGCGCGTCTGCTTGGCGAGCGAATCCGCGATCTCGTGGCGTCGCGCGATCCGATCGTCCGGGTGGAGGATGAAGGCTCGACCGAGACACATCGCGCTTGCCGATACGGCGATGTCGCGCTGCTGCTTCGTACACGATCGCACGTGAAGGACTACGAGCGGGCGCTGCGACGTGCCGGTGTTCCCTTCTACGTGGTTGCCGGAAAGGGATTCTACGACCGGCCGGAGACGCGGGACGTTCTCGAGGTGTTGAGATTCCTCGACAACTCGACCGACGAGCTCTCGCTGGCGGCGGCGCTTCGATCGCCTCTCTTTGGCATCTCCGACGAAACGCTGCTCGCGTTGAGGGCCGATCGACTCGCGGTTTCGCAGGCGACGGGGCGCCGGCCGAGATCGATCGATCAGCTTCCGTTGTGGAAGGCGGTCGTCAACGGAAGGTCGTCGGTGCTCGTAGCCGGTGATCAGCGCGAAGCGCTCAGTGCGGCGGTCGAAGCGCTGCAGTCGCTGCGCGGCATTAGAAACCAGGTGTCGATTTCGGCGCTCGTGCGCGAAGTCATCCGGCGAACGCGCATCGACGCCGTCGTGGCTGCGGCTGAAGACGGCCCTCAGAAGCTCTCGAACATCGAGAAGCTCATCGCCGTGGCGAGGACTTTCGAGCGCGGCAGCGGACGGCTGCTCGGCGACTTCACGGAGTACGTCCGCGAGTTCAACAGGCTGGAGAGCGACGAGGCCGAAGCCAACGTCCGTGCGGACGCGGATGCCGTGGCGATCACGACGGTTCACAAGTCGAAGGGCCTCGAGTTTCCCGTTGTGGCAATCGCGGACCTCGAGGGCGAGTTTCGCCAGCGAAGCGGCGACGTGCTGCTCGATCGCGAGCTCGGGATCGGCTTCACGGTTCCCGATGGGACGGCCCGGCGCCTGCCCACGCTGCTCCATGGTCGGCTCGTCGAACGGCTTCGCGTTCGTGAGCGCTTCGAGTCGATGCGAACGATGTATGTCGCTGCGACGAGGGCGAAGGACCGCCTGATCCTCGCGGCGGCAGCGCGAAGTCTGAAGCTTGCCGACGATGGAAGGCCGGAAGTCGACGAGACCCGGGACATGCTGTCGGACCGAAGCTGGCTGGCGTGGCTCCTGCGCGCTACGGCCGAGAGCGGCGGCCGATTCGACCCGGATGCGGGCGAGGTCCGGATCGGCGAATCGAGACTGCGCCTGATTCGCGGACTCGAGGCGGAGAAGAAGTCCTCGGGAGTGACCCAGACCGCCGATTCCGGCGACGAGGTTGACGCTGACGCCTCTGGCGGACCCGAAATCGACCCGGAGGAGGTCGCGGCGCGAGTCGCGAGGCTGATGCGCCCGGTGGAGCGCTCTTCCGTTCCGGCGTCGACGCGATTTGCGGTGACTTCCCTGCTCAGCTTTTCGACGTGCGCTCGAAGGTTCCTTCTTGGCCGGCTGCTCAGGATCCCGGAGTTGACGGGCATCGAGCGGGTTCGCGACGTCTCGGAACGGCCGGAACCCGGATCGGCGCTCGATGCGTCGCTGCGGGGCCTGGTGGCGCACCGCTTCTGCGAGACGCTGCTGCCCGGCGAGTCCGTGAGCGAACGGTTGCCTGCTGCCGTCGCCGACGTTCGCCGGGACCGCGGCGACTCATACCCTGAGATCTTCTCGAGTGTCGACGATGCGCGAATCGCCGGGGAAGTCCTGCCGCTTGCGGAGAACTACGCCGGGAGCGCGCTCCGTGCGCGAATCGATGCAATGAGGCAGGTCAAGGCGGAGTCTCTTGCGGTGACCGCGGTGTCGTCCCACGAGGCTGGGTTGGCCGTCAGCGAGATGGGATTTGCGCTTCGCTTCGACGACGGTTCGGTGGTAGGCGCCGTCGACAAGCTTCTGCTCGTGCCGGACGGAGCCGCCGGATGGCGAGCCGAGGTGATCGACTTCAAGACGAATCGGATAGCGGGCGGTGAGCTCCGGGCCGCGGCGCTCGAGGAGTTGGGGCGAACGTATCGATTGCAGATGCAGGCGTACTCGCTCGCTGTCCGACGGCTGGTGCCCCACGTGACGACGGTGGAGGCGTCGCTGGTTGCGCTTGCCGCCGGACCCGACGTCGGGGTCGAGTTGGAACCGGACAGCGTGACTGAAGAGGCCGCCGAGGTTGCAATTCAGGGGGTCCTGTCGCGTATTCGAGAGGCCGGGACGGAACCGGAGAACTTCCCGGCTGCGCCAGGCGCCCATTGCCTGTCGTGCATCCACGTCGCGATCTGTCCGGAGGGCTCGAGAGCTCTCGGCGAGCCATTTCACCATTTCAAATAGCGTATTGTGTTTCACGGTGAATCGGCGCCTGTCCGAAGCGGTATGTTCATGAGACTCGGCATGTTGCGAGAAATAATGAGCTTCCGCGTGTCGCCGTGAAACATCGCTGTCAGGTGTCGCACCGGATAGACTTGGAGAGTTCGATTGACACGGTGTCAGTCAGCGCTTTCGGGAGCTAGTTGAAGGCGCAAGGTGACCAGGTCGCTGACGCTGCCGGCACTGATCTGCCGATGGGAGTTGGGTTGATTGACGGACACGTCAGCGAGCGTACATACGCGGGTAAGGTTGGATCAGTACCGGGAGCGACAGCGACCGGGTCTCCTTCCGCCACCAACATCCCGGAACTTTGGCGTCGAGCCAGGCGGTGCGGCACATCCGCCGGATCCGGCGGGTTTCGCTACAGCCGACGAGCGGCTCGAGGCGCAGTACAACCCGGTCGCTTACGCTCCCGGTACTGATCCGCCGATGGGAGTCGGGTTGATTGACGGACACGTCAGCGAGCGTACATACGCGGGTAAGGTTGGATCAGTACCGGGAGCGACAGCGACCGGTTTCCCTTCGCCACCGAAATGCGTCCCTTGGAAATTTTCCGCAGAGGTACGAGTGACACGGTGTCAGTCAGCGCCGGGCAGGCCAGTTTCGCGTTCAAAGGCAGCAATTTTCCATCCCGCATCTGGGCGAAGATCTTCGTCACCCTTCAAACTCGTACCTCCACGGAAAACAACTTCGACTGACACGCTGTCAGTCACTATCGACTTCCCTTCTCGCGCTTGATTCTCCCCGTCCGTGCGTGTACAACCGTCGCCAGTGTCCACACGAATCCTCGCACTGAATGCACAGAAGGGCGGAGTTGGAAAAACAACCGCGGCGGTGAATCTCGCCTCGGCGCTAGACCAGGCCGGCAAACGCGTGCTGCTCGTCGATTTCGACCCGCAGGCCGATGCAACGATGACGGTTGGCATCAAGCCGCACGATGAGGACGGCCCGTCCAGCTTCGATTACGTGCTTGGCCAATGCAGCCTGAAGGACGCCGTCCGGCCGACCGATTTCGGCCGCCTCAAGGTCCTTCCCGTTTATGACGCCGCCATCGACCGGCTCGGTGTTCCAAAACTCGCCGGCCCGGATTCTCGTCGTGCGCGTGCCAAGGCACTGGCGGACGGCTTCCACTCGCGGTTCGCGGCCGAGCTCGCGCGGCTCTATCCGGTCGAGCCCGAATTGACGCTCGCGCGGCTCATTACCGGACTGTCCGACGGCCGCAAGCGAGGAGCCGTGGCTGTATCCGAGGAGTGGTCAGAGTTCGACTACGCCGTTATCGACCTGCCGCCCCAACAGGTTCTGCCGGTCGCAATGGTGCTGGCGTCGGCCGACGCCGTCATTATCCCGACCAAGGTCGAAGCCTACGCCATGCGTGGGTTCGCCCGGATGCTCGATACGATCTCGGACGTCCGAGAGGTCTTCAACCCGTCGCTTCGACTCGTCGGCGTGCTCGCGACATTCGCGCAGATGCGCACGCAGACCACTACGATCTATCTCGAGGCAATGCGCGACGTCACTGAGCGGCTCGGAACGCCGCTTTTCGACACGATCATCCCGTATCGGGTTCAGGCCATCGCCGCGAGCGGACTGGGATTGCCGCTCCATTACTACCCGGAAACGAAAGCGCTCGCTGCGATTTATGACAAGTTCGCGGCTGAGGTATTGCGGGCGTTCGGCGACAAGCCGAAGTCGCGCGCGTCGAGCAAGTAGCCCGGCACGACAGCTGTTCGACGGTGAGGAATCCATGGCCAACAAGAAGCTTAAGGATGCGCTCCTCCAGAACTCGAAGGACGCCGTCACGTCAGGCCGCAGCGCCACGGCGGGCGTATCCGATCAGACCGGGTTCGTCTGGCTTCCCATCGGTGAGATCCAGCCGGATCCGGAACAGCCGCGAACGCATATCGACGAGGTGGCCCTCCGGCAACTCGCCGAGAGCATACGCGCGCTCGGACAGATCGAGCCGATTCTCGTACAGCCGCTGCGGGCCGAAGACGTGGAACCTGGAGCTCCGCACCGGTACAGGTGCATGTCGGGTCACCGGCGCCTTCGCGCCCTCGCGGATCTAGGAATCGACGAGGTAAAGGCAGTAATCGTTCGGGATTCGTATGGTCCGGGCGAGCGACTCATGCACGAGATCGCTTCGAACGAGGCCCGTCAGGATCACACCGACTACGACCGCGCGATATTCCTGACCACCGTTTTCGCTGAAAGACTGTCTTATGCGGGCGACGATGCGGCTGACCGAGTGAAGTATGCGGTGAACCGGGCGTTCAACGAGCAGGACCGGGCCGGGAAATTGTCCGAAGAATCCGCGAGCGTTGTAGCCGCATGTGAAGAGGCGCTTTCTGCTCTCGGGGAGAGGCGAAACCTGCGTTGGTTCCACCGCTGGGGATTGCCGGTCATGGCGCTCGACGGAGCGGCCAGGGAGGCGGCCCTGCGAGGACTCGATGCTCGACGGACGCTCACGATCGGACAACTCGCAGCGAAGCGGAGCGGGAATACGAACGTCGAACTCCGCGAGGAGATCATCGGTCAGGTTGGAGCAATCGCATTGAGCGAGAGTGTTCCGAATCGTTTTCTGTCGATGGCGGTCAAGGATCTCAACGCGCTGTTGAACCTGGATCCTCCTGACGTCGACTCGATCGATGCGGTCCTGAAGAGGCTTCGTCGAAGCGAGGACACAATCGACGAAGCGGAGCCGTCCAAGCCGAAGTCGCGACCGCCGGCACGCCGTGCTGCCGCGCCGATCCCCGTCGCCGCGGCGACCGTGAGTGCGCTCGAGCTTGCCGAACGGGCCAAGAAGCTCTCGACCCGATGGTCGCTCGGACCGGAAGCTGGAGGCGGGGGACTGGAGCGTCTGATCGAGCGACTGCCGGATTCGGAGCGTCATCGCGCGGACCGGTTCCTGAACCGCCTCGAGCGCGCCGATGCTGAACTGGTCAAGCTGCTCAAGGCGCTGCTGCGCTGATTGTCACTTCTCAGGTCTGGCGTCTCGTCTCGCTTCTGCAAAGTCGCCGGACGTAATCGCACGTCCCGGAACCCCGAGCGGTAGCGAGGGGCCGGACTTCCGACCGGAGTCATTAGCTGTGCGGCGAGTTTTGTGGAAGATCAGGTCTGGGCCTGTGCGAACGTATCCGTGCGATGGCACGAGGCCGGCCCCTCGCTACCGCTCGGGGTTCTGGACTAGATGGCTGGTTTCCGCGGAAGTACGAGTTCGGCCGACATGCTCGAGGGCATGGTTGGTGGTCATGTCATGAGGTTCCAACCAAACATGACAAACAAGGAGGGAAGTCGCACATGCGGGGAAAGGCCTCAGCCACAGGCATGCCGAAACCTACTCGCACATGAGCGGAAAAGTCGTACTGTCACGGAAAGCCTTCTGTAATCAGAAGTATACGAGGCTGGTTAAATCCTGGCGGCACGACATGACACAAAAACTCGCGGCTATTGTTGCTGTCACTGAGTCATGCCTGATAGATCGGTACTCTTAATAATGATCGGTAATCGTACTGCTGCCGAAAAGCCTGTCTAATGAATTAGTTACAGGAGATACCGATCACGTCACATGAAGTCCGGTTGATTTCGCTGGCGGCTCCGAAACTCGTACTTTGACGGAAAATTTGGCGCTGTTCGATCGATTTTTCGCCATTCCGCACCTTTGCGGAAAACCGGCCGAGCGGGCAGGCGCTACGTCGCACCTTCGACGAAATAACTCGCACTCCGAACGAAAACAGGGGATGTTCGGGCTGCAATGCTCATGTACCTTCGCGGAAATTGCCGCTGAGGTACGATGTCGACCGACCGCCGTTCGGCACTCGAATGCCCCAATCGATAGCGAAGTCGCACCAATGAAGAAAGAAGTTGCACCTTTGCGGAAATCTGTTGCGCCTCCAAGGAAGCCGGGGATACTGGGAAACACGGGTTTTCCGCCGGAATCCGGCAATTCGGAGGGTGATCGGGTGAGCAAGGTACAGGAAGCCGCCGACGAGTCGACCGGCATTGCGACGCCGCCACGCCGGCCAGGCCGGGCGTCGCGTGCGACCGACGGGGTAGCTGCGGCAGCGTCGGCAACGTCACGCGGTCGCGGAGGACGTCCGGGCGACGAGTACAGTGCCGTCGTGCCGACCCATCTCGCCACGAGGGTACCTGGCGGCGACCACCTGCTGCTCGCGGCGTTCCCGCTGGCAATCTCCCGGCCCGGGCGCGCCGGCGTCAAGCTCAAGGAATCTCACAAGCCCGGTCTTCCCTATAAGGTCATCCAGGACGCGATCTCGTGTCCCGTCTCCGGTCGAATAGTGACTCGAACGCTCGAAGTCTATGGCTCGAAGGGTCCGGTCCAGCCGAGCGACGAAGACGTCCTCATTGCACTGATCCAGTTCACGCACGAGTACCTTGCAGGCTCCGCGGGCGCTACCCTCATCGTCACCGACGACGAGATCGAGCGGTCGGGCGGCGATCCGAAGCAGGTGATGATGCGGTTGCGGAAGATCCACTTCAAGCGGGCGGACCTTCTGCGACGGCTCGGAATCAAGCACCTGTCCGGAAAGAACCAGCAGCTCATCGAACAGCGAATGCACCGGCTCTCAGGCGTGGATCTCTCCGTAAAGAACGCCTACTTCCAGTCGGACGGCACACTCGTCACGAGCGTCGGACTCAGGCTGATCGACTCGTACGCGTTCTTCGAAGGCAACCGGTACGCCTGGTTCGCGTGGTCGCCGACGATGGCGCAGCTCATCGAGAACGGGGAACTGCGCGCCCTCGACACTGACTTCTATTTCAAGATCGACGACTTCCTCGGCCGGCGACTCTTCCGACACCTCAACATCTTCGGACGGCCCGGCGTGACCGTGTATCCGTTTACCGAGATCGTAAAGACCCGGCTCGGCCTCGAGCCGTCAACCGAGTACGTCTCGAAATGCAAGGATCCGGTCGAGCGTGCCTGTCGCGAGCTCGTGCGGCTAGGGTTTCTCAAGTCCTATGCAATCGATGGTCGCTTCGTCAACGAAGCCACTATCACCCTCGAGATGCCTGACGACTACCAGCCGAGCGAGAGCTTCTCGCTTCCGTTCGAGGCGATCATCGACTCGTTCCGGAAGGAAGCCGAAGAGAACTCAGAGCCCACGGCTCGCGGCGGATTGTGGCGAGAGCAGTGCGCGCGGCTCGAGCGACTTGCGGCACGCTCTCCCAAGGCTCGCGAGGCCACGACAGAGCTCACGCGCCACATCTACGCCGCTCACGGTCCGTCCGCTGACGCACTGTCGCACGTAGTCGGAATCGTGGAGTCGCTTCAGCAGTGTGGCATACGGCCGCACACCGGCATTCCAGAGTCATTGCGGCTCGTCCAGTCGGGAGCGATCACTCCGGATGGTCCGAGCGTCGAGGTGCAGCGCGCGATTGCGTGGTGGCGCGACAAGAAGTCGAGAGGTCAAGCCGTGGGTCCGGGGCTGCTCGTGTCGGCGCTTCGGGAACCGGAGCGTGTGAGTGCTGACTTTGCCGCTGCAACACTCGATTTCGAGTCGTCGCCGGACGGGGAAGGCTCGGAAGGCGAGGCGCCGCCGAAACCAGCCGCCGATGCCGCCGGGGTCTGGTCGCGTCTCATCGTGAAGCTCGAGGCCACGCTCGGTGCCCGAGCCGTCCAGGACTGGCTGAGGCCTCTCGTCCCGGTATCGCTCGTCGCGACTGCCGGGTTCGATTCTCCGGGGATGGCTCGGCCGCGAATGGAACTTACACTGTGGGTGCCGAACGCGACTTTCTCGACGTTTCTCTCTGGGCAGACGTCGGTTGCAGCAGCGCTGAAGAGCGAGGCCGCGCGTCTCGGAATCTCCGGCATTGCCTTTGCCGTGGATCGGCCATAACCGCGGTGTCGATCCGGCAGGTCGTGTGAAGGCGGACGGGTCAGGGAACGGTCCGACGGTGGTGAGCGGACGGGGTCCGGTCGCCCTTCGATATCGGGACTTCCGGAACCTCTTTACCGCTTCGTTCGTGTCGCTGATCGGCACGCAGATGCAGCAGGTCGCGCTTACGTGGCAGCTCTACGAGTTGACTGAGTCGCCGTTCGCGCTTGGGTTGATCGGCCTATTCAAGGCGATTCCGCTCATCTCGCTTGCACTGCTGGGCGGGGTCGCGGCGGATGCTCGCGACCGCCGCAAGATGTTGCTGGTAACGCAGACGACGCTCCTCGTGATCTCGTCGGCACTGGCCCTTTCGGCGGCGGGTGGCTGGACGCAACCGTGGATGATCTACGCAGCTGTCGCCGCGGCTGCCGGGGTGACCGCATTCGACAACCCGGCCCGCGCGTCGCTCATTCCGAATCTGGTCCCGCGCGAGCATCTGGCGAACGCTCTCAGCCTGAACATACTCGCCTGGCAGGCGGCAACGGTCGTCGGACCTGCAATTGCCGGCAACCTCATCGCGTGGTTCGGAGTCACGGTCGTGTACTCGATCGACGCCGTGTCGTTCATCGCCATGTTGTTGGCGCTGGCCACGATTTCCGCAGAGGTACGAGTTGAGTCGGACTCGCGAACGGGGCGTGGCGCGATTCGCGAAGGGCTCAGGTTCGTTTTCTCGACGCCGATCATTCGTTCGACGATGCTCCTCGACTTTTTCGCCACGTTGTTCGGTTGTGCGAACACCCTGATGCCGGTGTTCGCGACGCAGGTTCTGGGAGTGGGAGCTCGAGGACTGGGACTGCTCTACGCCGCGCCTCCCGCCGGCGCCGCGATCGCCGGCGCGGTGATGTCCGTGTTGCCGACCGTGAGACGGCAGGGCAAGGTCGTCCTGTGGTCGGTCGTAGCCTACGGATTTGCGACCGTCGTCTTCGGACTGTCGAGCTGGTTGCCGCTTTCGCTGGCGGCACTTGCATTCGTCGGCGCCGCCGACAGCGTGTCGACGGTAATGCGGCAGACGATTCGGCAACTTGCGACGCCGGACTCGATACGCGGCCGGATGACGAGCGTCAACATGATCTTCTTCATGGGAGGTCCGCAACTGGGCGAAATGGAGGCTGGAACGCTCGCTGCCATCGTTGGACCGGCGCTGTCGGTAAGCTTCGGCGGCGTCGGCGTGCTCGTCGCCGTCGCTCTCGCTGCCGCGCTGTCTCCAACACTTCGTGCTTTCCAGGTGAACAAGGGAGAGTAGACAGGATTATCAGGATTTGCGGAGGATTCACGGGATTCCAACAAGTATTCGAGAATCCCTTCAATCCTCAGCAAATCCTGAAATTCCTGTCTACTCTCACTCCCGTCAGTGGTACCATCGCCGCAACCGGAGGTTTCCAAATGCAGGATCCGCCTCTCTACTCATTCATTCCGATCGCCCTCTTCTTCGCCGGCGCAATCGCCGTTCCGATCGCGCTGCTGATCTTCGCGAGAGCGATCTCGCATCGCGTCTACGCCGAAGCGAAGTCGCAGGCGTACGAATGCGGGGTCGATCCGATCGGTGAGGCGACGGAGCGGTTCTCGGTCCGGTTCTACCTCGTCGCGATCCTCTTTCTGATATTCGACGTCGAGACCGTGTTCCTCCTGCCGTGGGCCATTCTCTTCGACCGGCTCGCGCTCGTCGGTTTCATCGAGATGGTCACGTTCATCGCGATTCTCGTCGTCGGCTACGCGTATGCGTGGCGCCGCGGCGCTTTGGCCTGGGTGTAGACGCAATGTCCGCGACAACCACAACCGACTACGAAATCGAATCGCAGGGGATCATCACCTCGACTGTCGACTATGTCTTCAACTGGGCGCGGAAGTCGGCGCTGTGGCCGATGACGTTCGGACTGGCCTGCTGCGCCATCGAGATGATGGCTGCCGGCGCATCGCGCTACGACATGGATCGATTCGGTGCCGGCGTCTTCCGTCCCAGTCCCCGACAATCTGACCTCGTGATCGTCGCCGGAACCGTGACGATCAAGATGGCGCCGGTGGTTCGCCGCGTCTACGACCAGATGCCGGAGCCGAAGTGGGTAATTTCGATGGGCTCATGCGCCAATGTCGGCGGCCCGTTTCCGAGCTACTCGACGCTCCAGGGCGTAGATCGGATTCTCCCGGTCGACATCTATATCCCGGGTTGTCCGCCGAGGCCCGAGGCCCTGCTCTACGGGCTGATGCGATTGCAGGACAAGATCATGCGAGAGCATCCCACGCGGTACTTCTTCGGCCGCGAGTCCGTGAGCCGGCAAGAGACCAACGAGTCGGCGTGAGTCGCGAGGCGCTGCTTCGTCGCATCGCCGTCGAAGAACGGGTCACGTTTCGCGACGCGATGGACGCGGCGCTCAACGATCCGGACGACGGGTGGTACGGAGCGGGCAAGGCATCGATCGGAACCGGCGGCGATTTCACGACGTCGCCCGAGCTCAGCCCCGTGTTCGGCGCGTGCATCGCGTCGTGGGTCGCCAGGCAGTGGGAGCGACTGCGCCAACCGGCCGTGTTTCACGTCGTCGAGTTCGGAGCGGGGAAGGGAAGCCTGGCCCGCGCCGTGCTCGACACGCTTCGGGGTGAAGCGCCGGCCGCCTACGGGTCCTTGCGTTACGTGCTCGTCGAACGGAGCCGCGCAATGCGCGTGCACATTCGCGAGGCACTTGCTGCGCACGCCGATCGTGTCGAGCTTCAAGATTCTGCCGGCGTGGCTGGGCTTTCCGACGTGACGCTCGTCGTCTCGAACGAGTTCGTGGATGCTTTGCCGGTCCACGTGGCTCGCGTCCTGGGAGATGGTCAACTCGAAGAACTGTTCGTCACCGCGGACTCGGAAGGCCGGTTCTCGAGTTGCTGGGATCGCCCATCGTCCGGACGAATCGCGGAGTACGCGCGCCGGTTCGTCCCCGGAATCGAATCCGGTCACGAGTTCTCGTTCGAAGCCGCAATCGAGGCGTGGGACTGGGTCGAGGGCATTACGAATGAGCATCGCTCGTGCGGAGTCTTGACGTTCGATTACGGCGACGCTGCCGATCGCGTCGCGGGCCCGCGGCGTCCTCGGGGCACGCTTCGGGCGATGCGAGCGCGTCGTCCCGTTGCCGACGTCGTGGCCTCGCTGTTCGAAGCCGACCTGACGGTCGACGTGAACTTCGACGTGCTCGCATCGACCGCGCACGCGAACGGCTGGACCGTCGCACCTCTCGTTTCACAGGCCGAATGGCTTGTGCGGTTCGGGGCCCTCGATCGGATCGGGAGTGCCGCGACGGCGCCGATTGCCGAGCGACTCGCGATGAAGACGCTGCTCGCGCCCGGCGGCCTCGGTGATCGGCTGAAGGTGCTCGAATTGGAAAGGTGAAGGAAGAATGAAGAAGGGCCACGGATCAAACGGATCTTACGGATTGAAACGGATCTGAGATCAGACGCAGATCCGTCTAAATCCGTAAGATCCGTTTGATCCGTGGCCCTCTTTATGGGTCCGCTGGTGGCTGCTTCCTGTGGTACCCTAAACCGTTCGCGACGTTTCCCTCCGACCCCCAACTTCGGACGAGGACCAGAACCGCATGGG
>CAZQBW010000146.1:0-12290 GCA_964591515.1 uncultured Clostridia bacterium | reverse complement strand
AGGTCAAGGTGTCGGCCTCGAAGATCAAGGCGACGGGGACCGGATTCTCGGTGACGGTCCAGGTGTTCATTGACGGGATTCCCTTCGTCAGCGGAGCCTCGGTTAAGGGTGGCACGAAGGTGACGCAGAAGGGTGCGTTGCTGACGGGACAGACGCTTTCGCAATACCTGACGCCGGGCAAGGTCGTGGCGATCTCGTTCCGGAATGCGGACGGAGCCATCGCGACGTACGTGTACACGAAGCCGTAGGGACGGGCGGCCGGAGAGTCGGAAGAGGCAACGCGGATTCTGCGGATTCAGCGGATGAACGCGGATCTGAGCTGGAATTCTGATCCGCGTCATCCGCTCAATCCGCTGAATCCGCGTTGCCTCTTATCTCCCTAAGTTCACCCGTGCACGTGGTCCCCGATGCGGCGGATCCGAGCCATTTCTTCCTCGTCAAGCGGACCTGCGGCCAACGCCTGGAGCGCGGCGTCCAGCTGCTCCGCATTCTTTGGACCGGTCATGCACAGGTCCACCTTGGGATTCGAGAGCACGAACCGGTAGCACTCCGCCGCCGTCATTGGCCGCTCTCCCGTCGGCATCCGTCTCGGATCGAGCAGCTGTCCCCACCGCGTCGCCGTGTAACACGTGACGCCGGGCCGAGCCGGTGAATCGTCGAGGTGCGGAAAGATCTCGGTCTCTGCCCCTCGGTGCGCGGCGTTGTACCGGAACATCAGGATGTCGAACGGAGACTTCGCCGGATCGCGTTTCGCCTCCTCGGCGTACCTCGCATACAACGGGCGCTCGTGTCCGCTGATCGCGATGTACCGGGCCAGTCCGGCCTCCTTGAGCGCAAGCGCGGCATCGATGACCCGACGCGACGGATAGGAGTTGTGCCAGCCGAGCAGCAGGACGTCCGCCCGGTCGATTCCGAGTGCGCGCAGTCCGCGCTCGTGGAACGGCCGCATCAGCGTCCCCGTCCGGTCGTACGACTGCAGCACTACGACGAGCCTCTCGCGATCCGTCTTCGCGATCGACCGGATCGCATCGCGCATGCCGTGGCGTCGCATCGAGCCCCAATAGAAGTAGTTGACTCCGTGTTCGTGGAACGCCCGCTCGAGTGGCGCCGCCGGCACGCCATAGCTCGCTCCGACCCCGAGTCGCCCGACCTGCAGGCCCGTTCGCCCGAGCGTGGCAGGCTCGGTGAATACAGTTGTTGACATCTCGTGTTCGATCATCGGTGCAACCTTCCCCGGACAACTTCGTACTTCCCCTCTTCCGCCTACCGGAATGACAACTTCTCGCTACGAGGTATCGGCATTATGCGATTATCGGCACTTTCGCTCGCAACAGTTCTCTGCCTGACTCCGACCGCCGGACTGGCATCCGGCCCCGGTGGAGGCCCGTCTCCCGACCCGTCGAAGCCCGTTGGCGCGGGATTCGACATCAGCGGGATGGACACGACCTGCAAGCCGTGCGACGACTTCAACAGGTTTGCAAACGGCGGGTGGCTGGCCAAGAACGCGATTCCCGCCGAATACGCTTCCTGGGGAACCTTCGCCGAGCTTCGGGACCGCAATCTCGATTCGTTGAAGACCATCCTCGAGGAAGCCGCCAAGGGTGGCGCGCCAAAGGGCTCGAGCGAGCAGAAGATCGGCGACTTCTTCGCGAGCGCCATGAACGTTAAGCTCATCGACGAGCTTGGAGCCAAGCCCCTCGACGCGGAATTCAAGCGTATCGACGCGATCACGGATGCGGCCTCGCTGCAGGACGCGATTGCGCACCTGCACACGATCGGCGTCGGGGCGACGTTCGAGGGCGGAGCGCTTCCCGATTTCAAGAACAGCACTGCGATGGTGTTCGCCGTCGGACAGTCGGGGCTCGGGCTGCCGGACCGCGATTACTACTTCAACGACGACGAACGGTCTAAGAAGATCCGCGACGAGTATGTCGGGCACCTGACGAAGATGTTCGCGCTGCTCGGCGATGACGCGAGCAAGGCCGCAGCCAATGCGAAGACGGTCATGGAGTTCGAGACTCGGCTGGCCGGCGCGTCGCTCAAGAACACCGACTTGCGTGACCCGGCCGCCTCGTACCACATGATGACGCCGGCGGAGCGGAAGGCGCTCACGCCGACGTTCTCGTGGGAGCGTTACGAGAGTGCTGTCGGCCTCAAGGCCGGCGCAACGATCAACATCGCGCATCCCAAATTCATCCAGGAAGTGGACGCGATGATGAAGGGCGTCCCGCTTGATGCGTGGAAGACCTACCTTCGCTGGACGCTCGTGAACTCGTATGCCGACGCGCTGTCCACGCCGTTCGTCGACCAGAACTTCGCGTTCAAGGGTGTGGTGCTCACTGGCGCGAAGGAACAGCAGCCGCGCTGGAAGAAGGCCGTCCAGTCGACGAGCGGCATGCTCGGCGAACCTCTTGGCGAGGTCTATGTGAAGAAGTACTTCCCGGCGGAATCGAAGCGGCGGATGAAGGAGATGGTAGCGAACCTGAAGGCCGCGCTGCACGACGAGCTCGAGAAGATCGATTGGATGGCTGACGCGACCCGGAAGGCCGCGCTGGCCAAGCTCGAGGCGTTCACCGACAAGATCGGTTACCCCGACAAGTGGAAAGACTACTCGTCGCTCGAGATCGATCGCGGACCGTACGTCCAGAACGTCATGCGTGGCCGTATGTGGGGCTACAGGGACGATCTCTCCAAGGTTGGAAAGCCGGTGGACCGGACGGAGTGGGGGATGACGCCGCAGACGGTGAACGCGCAGTACAACCCGCTCAACAACGACATCACGTTCCCGGCGGGAATTCTGCAGCCGCCGTTCTTCACGGCCGAGGCGGACGATGCGGTGAACTACGGGGCGATCGGAGCCGTCATCGGTCACGAGATCACGCACGGTTTCGATGACCAGGGGCGGCAGTTCGACGCGAAGGGCAACCTGACCGACTGGTGGACGGAAGCCGACGGGAAGAACTTCGAAGGCCGGGCAAAGTGCATCGTCGACCAGTACTCGGAGTTCACGATTGGCGATGGCAAGAAGGTCAACGGTGAACTGGTGCAGGGCGAGGCGATTGCCGACATCGGCGGGTTGAAGATCGCGTATGCGGCCTACAAGCGCTCGCTGAAGGGCAAGCCCGAGCCGGCGCCGATCGACGGCTACACGCACGAGCAGCGGTTCTTCCTCGGGTACGGCCGCGTTTGGGCCGCGCAGGGACGACCGGAGTTCGAGCAGCTGCAGGTGAACACGAACGTTCACGCGTTGCCGCGATTCCGGCTGCTCGGAACGCTCGCGAACATGCCTGAGTTCCACGCGGCCTTCGGCTGCAAGGAAGGCGACAAGATGGTTCGCGCCAACGCAAACCGCTGCGTCATCTGGTAATCCAGAACCCCGAGCGGTAGCGAGGGGCCGGATTCGTGCACAACGGCCGGGCGGAGCATCTGCCATCAGCGGCAGGTTCTCCGGCAGGCCGTTGTGCACGAGCCCGGCCCCTCGCTACCGCTCGGGGTTCTGCTCACACAAGGAACAATCCCAGCCCAAACGAGAGCAGGTTTGCGATGACGATGGCCGCCGAGTCGCGGAAGCGGGTCGCGCGGTTCCCGAAGGCCAGGGCGAACAGGATGCACTCCGCCACGGGCGCGAACGTCTCGGCGACGATCAGGTACGGAACTCGAGACTCGATCAGGATCGGCAGGACGAGCACGACGATCGGATAGGTGCACGCGGTCAGCCAGACGCCGGCAACGATCCGGCGTCCGATCGGATGCACGCTGGCCAGCCCGAAGACCAGGACCGGCGTTTCGATCGCTATCGTGAGCAGGTACCCGAGCGGGAGGAAACGCCAGAGCTCGTCAGGCGTCACGTTCGACTCCGCGCGGCGCCAGCATGCGAATGACGAAGGGCGCCTCCACCAGCACGTGGAGCATCGCGATCGAGAAGTACACGTCGCGCGTCGTCGCGTAGTCCACCGCGAACGAGACCCAAAGCGCCGCGACCAATATGGCGCCGCCGCCGAGCAGTGCACCGATCACGATCGCTGCAATCCCGGACCGTCGCCACAATGGAACGGCCGAAAGCCGCCAGGGTGCCGACCGGAATCCGATGATGGGCATCGCGACGACCCAGACTCCGTAGTGCACGGACTCGAGGAATGCGTGTGTCGCGACGAGCAGCCGATCCGGAATCGAAGGCAGAATCGTGGCACCAGCGTGATCGGCGATCCGCATTGTCAAACCGTCGATTCCGGTAAGCGGCCCGCCCGATGCGCTCGCCAGCCAGATCGCCGCGACTACGAGGGGCAGCGTGGCGTACAGCCACCGAAGCGCTCGCCGCAGGTCCGGCCTGCGCCGCAACTCGCGGTCGAGGAAGAGCAACGCGACCAGCGGATGGCCGTAAACGAGTCCCAGCCAGAAGAGACCCGGCGCCCACCATGCAAAGGCCACCGCGAACAGTCCGACTGGCACCGCCCACGTCCAGTCACGATTCACCTGTCGTCCGACCACGGCCACGACCGCGACGAGCCAGACGACTGCCAGCGTCGCCCACGATGCTACGAGCACTCCCGCGCCTGCGTAGCCGACTGCAAGCGTCCGCGCCACCGGTCCCATCGCGAGGTAGAGCGCCGTCATCGCCAGGGCGCCCCCGATCGCGAGCGAGAAGAAGCCCCGTGATCGTCCCCATCGGCCCGGCAGCCGGGCGAGAAAGTAGCGGGCTTCGATCCAGTTGTGCGGACCGGCAAACGCGAATACTGCAACAATCGAGAGCCAGACGGGCGCGATCGCAGCCGCGACGGCCGTGACGAGCACGAACGCCGCGGCGAGCGCGGCTCGCAGCGCGACTCCGGTTCGGGCCGCGCTGCTTCGCTCACCGAGCGTCGCGCTCCGCGTCTCGATGGCTGTCGACATCGTTTACTTTTCCTCGCGTGGCAGGACGAGCCGGATCTTCTTCTCTCCCTCGTCCGGGACCCGGATGAGCCGGATCTGACCGCTCAACGGGTCTCCTGCAGGCGCCGCCTTGCGCAGCGTCCCGAGATTCGCAAGCGGATAGGGCGACGCGTTCGCCAGCGCGTAGCTCGCCGTGCCGACCAGCACAACGAGAATCGACGCCGCCGTCACGGTCGCCTGTGTTCCGATACGCTTTCGCGACTTCGCGAGCCAGAGCCCGCCGAAGATCATCGAGAGCGAGAGCGCGACGCCTGACACGGTGGTGCCGAGCGCCGACATGCTGCCCGGCGCCGTGGCCGCGTCAGCCACGAGCATGCTCTCCGGCACGTAGAGGTAACCCTGCCATCCGTCGGTCCCCTCGATCTCGAGCGTCACGAGCTGGTCGTTGCGCGACGGACGCGGACCGGAGTGCTTCGGGTCCGTTTCCTTGGGGCGCGGAATGTCCGCGCTCGTCGTTGCGGGCGTGATACTCCAGAGAGCAAGGCAGGCGATCGCGATCGCGACACAGCGAAGCATCGAAGTCATTGCAGGTTCTCCTGGTGCGAAAGGTCGCGGCCCCGGGGTCAGGGCTCGACCGGGTGTTCCGAGCCGACGAGCATCCGACGAGTGGCCGCGTCGACGTCGTCGAGCGGGATGGCGAGAACGGTCTCTCCGTGAATGAGCGTATGTTGATCGCCGCGAACGGCGAAAGGGGATGGACCGGCGTTGCCCGGCATGAGGACGACCGTCGGCGTCCCGACGGCGGCTGAGATGTGCGAAGGGCCCGTGTCGTTGCTGACGACCACGCGACATCGTGAGAGTGCAGCCGCGAGCTGACCGAGCGACAGTCCCTCCAATGCGGAGGCCCCGACTCCCATTGCTTCGGCGAGCCGCTGACCGAGTCCGGCTTCTTCGGGCCCGGCGAACACCGCAATTCGGTACCCGTCCTCGATCAACCGCCGGCCGAGCTCGATGAACCGGTCGGCCGGCCAGCGCCGGTTCTCCCATCCTGCGCCCGGATTGAGACCCACGAGCACGCTTCCGGAGGCGCCCGCAGTTTCGAGTCGCGCATCGACGGTTGCGAGATCGGACGGGGAGGGAATGAGGCGCGGCTCGCGCACGCGCGCAGGTGCGCCCGCTGCGGCCGAGACCGCGAGGTAGCGATCCGACACGTGCAGGTCGAGGTCGTACGGCGCGGTGGACGTGTAGGCGCCAGGCAGCGAACGGTTCTCGCGGCGCGGGCCGACGCGCATGCGTGCCCCCGTGACGATCGCCAGCAGGCCAGATTCGTAGAATGCGTGAATGTCGACGACCGCATCGAACCGTTTCGAGCGCATCCTCCTGGCCAGACGCAGGATTTCACCAATTGACTTCAGCCTCGGCCCGTCGCGCAGCGCCACGCGATCGACGCCGATGACTTCGTCGGCGAGACCGGCGAGACGGACGAGCTGATCCGCCGGTGTTCCCGTCAGCGCGGTGATACGGGAATCGGGATAGGCCGTGCGCAACGCGTCGAGCGCCGGGATGCCGAGCACCACGTCGCCGAGCTGACCGAGATGAATGACGAGCAGGTTTCGAGGCTCCACGATCGATCCCGAATGCGGGCCGGACGGATTGCGACGGTCAGTCCGCAACGCCGGCAAGGGCTGCCATGAGCAGCAGCGCGCGCTTGATGCCGAGGTCGCGACCGGCCGGATCGTACCACTCGTCGAGCGTGTGAGTGCTGCCTCCGGACCCGCCACCGCCGAGAGTCACGGCCGGAATGCCGAGACTGATCGGGATGTTCGAATCGGTCGATGCGCAGTCGAGCACCGGCCGAATGCCGAGCTCGTGTGACGCATCGACCGCGAGCTGGACGATCGGCGCCTCGACCGGCGTTTCACCGGACGGGCGATCGCCAATCGGGCGGACAACCACTTCGAGAACCGTCCCGGACGCGGCGGCAATCCGGTTCTCTTCGGCAACGGCGTTGGCGACCGCATCGCGGAAGAACAGCTCGGCCCGGTCGAGCTCCTGCGCGGCGACCGACCTCAAGTCCACTCGACACTTGGCGACGGCGGGAATCGCGTTGACGGACGTGCCGCCAGAAACGATTCCGACCGAATAGCTCGTCCGGGGCTCGAGAGGCACCGGATAGGTGGACATCGTCGAAATGGCGCGTCCGATGGCGTGGATCGGATTCACGATTCCAAAGTCCCCCCACGAATGCCCGCCAGGACCCGTCAGCGTGACCTCGAACCGCCTGGAACCCAGTGCCCGGTGCGTGACGCGCTCGGTGCCGGGTCCGTCCAGCGAGACGAACGCCGCAATCCGCGAGGCCGCATCGGGCGCTGCGAAAAAGTGGCGGCACCCGCGCAGGTCGCCGTCGCCTTCCTCACCAACCGACGCCAGAAAACGAATTGGACGCCGTGTTCGAATGCCGCCGGCATCGAGCGCCCGCGCGACCGCGAGCATCGCCATCAATCCACAACCGTCGTCCGCGATCCCGGGCGCGAGCAGCCGGCCACCCTCGCGACGAACCCGGCAATCGGTTCCGGCGGGAAAGACCGTGTCGATGTGTGCCGAGAGGACGACAGCCGGTCCGTCCTCGTAACCGGATCTCGTCGCGACGACGTTGCCGACCTCGTCAATCGCAACGTCGGCCAGGCCGGCCTCTTCGAATGCCCGACGCAACCACTCGGCCCGCACCGATTCCAGAAATGGCGGAGCCTCGATCTCGTTGAGCTCGATGTGCTCGCGCGTCAGCGATTCGAGCGCGCCGTCGATCCATGCGAACGCCCGCACGAACTCGGGCCGCGCGACCAGTGTCGCCAGCTCGGTCGGTGCCGATGCGTCCGGTGTCGAGCTCGTCGCCCGTGGCATCACGTCGACTCGGGCGGGGCGAGCTTCAGGTCGGCCTTTGTCAGCGCCGAGTGCAGCGTCTTGACGATGTCGGACGTCTGTCGAAGTGCGTCCTCGGCCGTCTCGATCAGCGACTTGAGCGGGAAACCCTCTTCCTCGACCGAGATCCGGACCTCGCGGTCGACGATGACCCGTTCGGCGATGTCCTTCTTCACTTCCTGGAGGATCGCCTGCATCTGCACGCTCATCGACCCGAGCTCGGAAAGTGCGCGGTGGCTGTCGAGCGCCGGCAGCAGTCGATTCACGTCCTGCTGAATGCGCGAGATGCGGTCGGTCTCGAGCTGCAACCGGACCATCTCCGTGTGGTAGAGCTCCTGGAACTTGTTGTGGACCGTGACGTTGATCTCGACGATTTCCGCGAGGATGGCCGGGAAGTAGAACAGCTCGGCGAGGTTCAGCTTGTAGTCGCGAAGCCGCGTAACGATCTTCCGCTCGATCAGGTCTCCGAAGGTCGTGATCTCGACGACGAGGTGGCGCATCTCGCGCATGTCCGCGAGGGTGCGATCCCGCATCGTCAGCGGTATGTCGTCCGGCCGGGGCGCGAGTTTCGAGATCTGCTCTGTCAGCCCGTCGATAGATCGCCAGGTCGCATACTCTGCCTGGGCGTCGATCCGGTACGAACCGAACCGCGTGATGAGCAGGTCCAGCTTGTCACGATCCTCAGGCGTCTTGAGCGGCTTCGCCAGGTAGTACCTGACTACCTCGCCAAGAGCGGCACGGTCGAATCGACCGAGTCGCTCGAAGAACCTTCGCATGATCGAGACCGGGATCGTCATGTCGAGGTGGTAGATCTCGGTGCGTGCGGCGTTGAGCTCGCGCTGCAGGGCGACGAGCTTGCTGAATGCCAGCGAGCGGCGCAGCTGGCGCGCTTCTTCGAGCCGGCGGCCCAGATCCGACAGGTCCACGGCGCGTCCGCGCTCGGGCTGGAGCTGGAGCCGCTGGAGGACCGAGAAGAACTGACTCGTCGTCCAGAGACACCGGAACTCCGCTGCGAGGTCGACCGGCGGGGCCGGGGGCGCGCTCGGGTTCGTCGTCGCCGGGTCGACCAGTCTTCGCGTGAATGGGAATTTCATTTTGAACCGCCAGGGGGTACGGCGTGTCGTCGCGCCTCTGTTACGTTTGCTGGACCTGCTGAACCAGCTCGAGGATCTCGCTGTCGCCGAGGATGGAGCTGGACTTCTTCGCTCGCAGGAAGATCCGGTCCACGAGCTCGTCCGTCGCCTCGAATCCCCGCTTCTCGAGCCAGTAGATGACGTTCGACTTCCCGCTCATCGGACCGACCTCGATGGTCTGCTCGCGACCGAACAGGTGCGCCGGCACGCCCGAATACACGAGGTCGGCAAGATGGACGTCGCCACGACGGTATGCCTTGATGACGGCCGCCGCGTGCACGCCAGTTCCGGTGCGGAACGCGTCTCGACCGACGACGGGGTAGTTGGCAGGAATCGGAACGCCAACTGCCTCCGATACAGCTTCGCAGTACTCGCCGAGCGCGGAGAGGTCCCGATCGGTGTAGCCGAGCAACTTGAGATTGACGAGCAGCAGGTCGAGAGGCGTATTGCCGACGCGCTCACCGATGCCGAGCGCCGTTCCGTGGACGCGGTCGACTCCGGTCATTACCGCCGAGATCGAATTGCTGACGGCGAGACCGCGGTCCTCGTGGCCATGCCAGTCGATCTTGACGTCGACGCCGAGCTCGTCGATGAGCCGCTTCGTCCAGCGCACGAGCGCACGAGTGCCAAACGGCGTCGCGTGTCCGACCGTGTCGCACAGGCAGAGTCGGGTGGCTCCGGCATTTATCGCGGCAACGAACAGCTGTCGCAGCGTGTCAGGGTGAGCACGGACGGTGTCTTCCGTGACGTACATCACCGGAATCCCTTCCTTTGCACAGAAACCGACCGCTTCTTCCGTCGACCGCAACATCATCTCGATCGACCAGTCTTCGGTGTATTGCCGGACCGGGCTCGAGCCGATGAAGGTGCACGCCTCGATGGGAATGCCGACGGCCTGAGAGATCTCCACGATCGGCCGAACGTCGGCGAGAACGGTTCGGGCCGCGCAGTTAGGTCGGACTGCGAGTTTGGAGTCGACGATCTCTCTGGCAAGCCGGGTGACGTCTTCTACGACGTGTGGACCTGCGCCCGGAAGGCCGATGTCGGCCGATTCGATCCCGAGTTTCGCAATGAGGTGCAGGATCCGGATCTTTACTTCGATCGCCGGATTCGAAATCGACGGGCTCTGCAGTCCGTCTCGAAGCGTTTCGTCTTCAAACTCGATCGGAAACTCACGTGCGGGCGGAGGCCCTTCCACACTGTTCCAATCGTAGATCAAATCGGACATCGAAGGCTCTCTCCTTTGTGCGTAGCGGGTCTCCCATTACAGCAAACGGCCGCGCGAAACGTCAAGGAAAGGCTCCGGGCGGCGGTTGCGCGAAGTGTCGGGAGAGAGCGTTCCAGTGCCGAAGCGGATTTCCACAACTTTTGTGGAAAAGTCTGTGCAAAACGGGTGCTCGGTGACCGCTTAGTGACTCATGACAGACCGCTTATAGCAGTTTGCACAAAAAGGTGTCACACGGATGCAATGCGAGTGAGGGACGAGGAGAAGGCGTTGCCGTACAGAGTCCACAGAGGCACAGAGCGCACGGAGAAGACTGAATCCGAAGTCCGAAAGACTGTTGCGCTGTGTACTCCGTGTCTCTGTGCACTCTGTACGGCCACGCCTTCTCTCAGGGTGCTACTCCTCGTCGCGCTCTTCCCGGATCTGGTTGTTGCGCTCGTAGAACTCGAACGCCGCCGCAAGCACGGGTCTCGGTCGCGATCCATCCGGAGGTCCGACGAATCCCGCCTGCTCCATCTGATCGAGGATTGCAGCCGCGCGGCCATATCCGACACGCAGCCTTCGCTGCAGGACGCTCGTCGACGCGCGTCCCATGTCGCACACGATCTTCAGGGCATCCTCGAACAGGTCGTCTCTCGCCCCGCCACCGTCGATGCCGCCGGATTCCTGCAGAGACATCGTCACCGTCTCGTCGTAGTCCGGCTCGCCCTGCTGCTTGATGTAGTTCGTGATCGCGTTGACGTCCTTCTCCGAGACGAACGATCCGTGCACGCGGACCAGGCGCGACGTCCCCGGCGGCAGGAAGAGCATGTCGCCCTGGCCAAGCAACTGCTCGGCGCCATTCGTGTCGAGGATCGTTCTCGAGTCCACCTTCGACGAAACGCGGAAAGACATTCGCGACGGGAAGTTCGCCTTGATGAGCCCGGTGATTACGTCGACGGACGGACGCTGTGTCGCGAGCACGAGGTGGATACCGACGGCGCGCGCCATCTGAGCGAGGCGAGTGATGGAAGACTCGACTTCCGACGACGCGACCATCATCAGGTCGGCCAGCTCGTCGATGAGCACGACGATGTATGGCAGCGGCTTGGGCAGCTCCTGGCTTTCGGACGCCATTCGCTGATTGACGATCGCGCGGACTTCCTTGTTGAACTGCTCGATATTGCGCACGCCATAGCCTGCGAGCGTGCGGTACCGGTTTTCCATCTCGGTGACCGCCCACTTGAGCGCATTCGCCGCCCGCTTCGGGTCGACGACAATCGGCGTCAGCAGATGGGGAATGCCCTCGTAGAGGCCCAGTTCGAGCCGCTTCGGGTCCACCATGATGAACTTCACGTCATCGGGCGACGCCTTGTAGAGGATCGACGTCACGATGGCGTTGATCATCACGGACTTGCCCGAACCGGTGGAGCCGGCGATGAGCAGGTGCGGCATCTTCTGCAGGTCCGCGATGAAGTCCTGGCCGTCGATTGTGTGGCCGAGCGCGAGCGTGAGCTTCGACTGCGAGTTCTGGAACGTCGCGCTCTCGACGATTTCGCGCAGGAAGATCGTTCGCCGGTCGACGTTCGGGACCTCGATGCCGACGGTCGACTTTCCCGGAATGCGGTCGATGCGGATCGACTCGGCCTTGAGCGCGAGGCAGAGGTCGTCGGCGAGTCCGACGACGCGGCTGTACTTGATCCCCGGATCGGGCTTGAACTCGAAGGTCGTGACGACGGGCCCGGGATTGATGCGATGGATGTGCCCTGTGACCGAGAACTCCTTGCACTTCTCGGCCAGCGCGACGGCCCGGCTCTCGAGTTGCCGCTCGTCCTGCTCGAGCACTGCGGGCGGAGACGTCAACAGATCGGTGGACGGGATCAGGTAGCCGGTCTCAGTCGCCGTAGCCCTGAGCGGCAGTTTTGGCTGCGCAGGCTTGGCGGGCGAAGTACGGACGATCGACAGGGTTGACACCATCTCTGCGACTGCCGGATCGACGCTGACGAACGGCGGCAGTTCAGGTGCAGGCGACGGCGCCGACGCGCCGTTGTTCGAGGCTGGCGTCGACAGCGATGCCGGGGCGTCCGATGCGGCGCGGGCCGTGCGCCTCGACTGCGCCTCGGCGAACTTCGCGCGAGCCGCGGCCGCGGCGCTCAACGGTGCCA
>CAZQBW010000145.1:0-12402 GCA_964591515.1 uncultured Clostridia bacterium | reverse complement strand
ATGGCCGAGTACGCACCCAGGCGCACGAGTGCGGCGTGAAGCGCCGCTTTGGATCTCAACCAAAGCGGCGCTTCACGCCGCACTCCAAAGCGCTTCGCGCAACGCGCGGGGGCGTGTCCTAGCCGTCCAGATTCACTACGTCTCGATACTCGGGAACGAACGCCGTCCATCCGAGCTCGCGCGCAACCCGCTTCCGGAGCCCCTCCGACTGTTCCGGCTCGCCGTGCGTGATGAAAACCCGCTTCGGTCTGGCCTTGAAACCCCGCATCCACTCCATCAACTCGTTCGCGTCGGCGTGCGCCGACAGGTTCGACACCGATCGCACGTCGGCCCGGATCGGCACGAACTCGCCGTGGATCTTCATCTCCGAATTCCCGGTCAGAAAGTCGGCGCCTCGTGTGCCTCCCGCCTGATACCCGACAAAGACGATCGAGTTCGCAGGATCGGGCGCAATCGACTGCAGATGGTGAAGAACGCGGCCCCCCGTGGCCATACCGCTCGCCGAAATGATCACCTTAGGGCTCGAGTCCGCCGACAGCCGCTTCGATTCCTCCACAGAGTTGACGTACCTGGCGACACCGCACATCGTCGCCGCTTCCTCGGCCGTCAGGCGGTGCTGTCCCGCCGCGCGCGCAAACAGCCCCGTCGCGTTCACGGCCATGGGCGAGTCCAGATACACCGGAACATCCGGAATCCGGCCCGCCGACTTCAACCTGGACAGGAACCACAACACTGACTGCGCCCGGCCTACGGCGAACGCCGGGATGAGCACAGTGCCGCCCCTAGCGACGGTCTCGCGAACGATGTCGCCCAACTCGTCCATAGGATCGGTCTTCGGATGAAGTCGATTGCCGTACGTCGACTCGACAACTAGATAGTCAGCCGCGTCGATCGTCGAGGGCGGCTTCATCAGCGGATCGTTCATCCGGCCGACATCGCCCGAGAAAACGACCGTCGTAGTGCCACCGCCGTTCATCTCGTCGTTCGAACGCTCGAACACGGCGTGGCCCGCGCCGAGGATGTGCCCGGCCGGAACCAGCTTCACGCGCAGCGCGGCCGTCAGCTCGACCCACGAATCGAACGCCACCGCATGCAGTCTGGTCAACGCCCGTTCGGCATCTTCGGTCGTGTAGAGCGGCTCGGCAGGATGGTGCTTCGAATATCCATGACGGTTCGCGAACCGCGCCTCCTCTTCCTGCAGCTTGGCCGAGTCGGGAAGCAGGATCTGGCAAAGGTCCCGTGTCGACTCGGAACAGTAGACGGGGCCTGCGAATCCGCTCTTGACGAACAGCGGAAGGTATCCGCTATGGTCGATGTGCGCGTGGGTCAGTACGACGGCATCGACGGTTGCCGGATAGATCGGCAGATCGGCGCGGTTGCGCATGCGGAGTTGCTTGTAGCCCTGGAAGAGTCCGCAGTCGACCATGATCCTCGTGTCACCGTCGACGAGGACGTGCTTCGAGCCGGTTACGGTGCCGTTTGCTCCGAGAAACATCAGCTGCATGGGTGAGCCTCCGTGGTGGAAATCGGGGTGGTCGGTGCGGAGGGAGATTGCCGTTGGCGTACGGAGAGCACAGAGTCACAGAGCACACCAAGACAATCATTCATGAGGCTCTGTGGTCTCCGTGCCTTTGTGATCGTATGCGAAGCCTTCTTCAATCTTCACCTACCGCGACCGGCCGTCCCTCGTCCGAGATCCATTCGCTCCACGATCCGGCATAGAGCCTTGCACCCCCGAGCCCCGCGTGCTCCATCGCCAGCAGGTTGTGACAGGCCGTCACTCCGGATCCGCAATACACGATTGCATCCGACGGCTCGAGCCCGCCCAGCTGCTCGCGGAACTCAGCGCCGAGCTCCGTCGCGTCCCTCATCGTCCCGTCACTCCGCACGTTCGACTTGAAGAACCGGTTCCTCGCTCCCGGGATGTGCCCGGCCACGGGATCGATCGTCTCGTTCTCTCCCCGATACCGGTCCGGCGACCTCGAGTCGATCAGCAGCCGGCGGCGGTCCAGCCTCATCGAGTCCACCTCATCTGCCGTCGCGAGCATCCAGGGGTTCGGTTCCGCGTGGAATGGCACCGGCTCATGCACGACAGACTCCGTCGTAACGGCACGCCCCTCCAGCACCCACTTCGCGAATCCGCCGTCGAGCACCGCGACGCGCTCGTGTCCGACATATCGCAGCATCCACCACAGTCGCGAAGCGTACATTCCATCCGCATCGTCGTAGGCGACTACCTGCGATTCTCGCGAAATCCCGATCCCGCCGAACGTCGAAGCAATCGTCTCGACATCCGGCAGCGGATGCCTTCCACGTCCGCCGCCGGGCGGGTCCGAGAGGTCCCGATTCAGGTCCGCATAAACCGCGCCGGGAATGTGGCCGAGCGCGAACGCCCGCTCGCCATAACCGGCATCCGCCAGCGACGAGCGCACGTCGACGACGACTATCGACGGATCGCCCAGCCGATCGGCGAGCTCTTCGGTGGAGATGATCGTCGAGAAACTCACGCGCGGGACCCTCCTGGCGTTGAATGGCGTTCCGTCATCGTCTACGCTGCGCGCGAACTCGCGCAAGGGGCACCGAGCCTCGACACTGTCGGACCGACTCACCAGACCATGGAAATGAAGGGCAAGAACGTCGTCATCACCGGCGGAAACTCCGGCATCGGGCTAGAGGCCGCCGTCGCAATCGCATCGGTTGGCGCCTCGGTGTGGATCGTCTCACGCGACGAACGCCGCGGCCGGGATGCTGTCGAGACCATCCGCAAGCGCGGCGGAAATCCGGCCGTCGAGCTTCTCGTCGCCGATCTCTCGTCGCAGGCGGCCATTCACGCCCTCGCCGATCGGATCGCGAGCGACGTCGAGAGGATCGACGTGCTGGTGAACAACGCGGGACTGACGGTCGGCGAGCGGATCCTCACGGTCGACGGTCTCGAGACGACCTTCGCGGTGAACCATCTCGCGTACTTCCTCCTGACCGGGCGGCTCGTCGAGCTGCTGAAAAGCAACGCGCCGTGCCGGATCGTCAACGTCGCCTCGCAGGCTCATCTTCGCGGAACGATGAACTGGGACGACCTGCAGGGCGAGCACGGCTACAGCGGATGGAGCGCCTACTGCCAGTCGAAGCTCGCGAACGTCCTCTTCACCGTCGAGCTGGCTCGACGACTCGAGGGCTCAGGTGTGACAGCGAATTGCCTTCATCCGGGAGTCGTTGCAACGAACTTCGCCAACACGGGCCCGGCATTCAGTCGCTGGGTGTTCAAGCTGCTGCGACCTGTTCTGACGACCCCGGCCGACGGCGCGAAGACGACCATCTATCTCGCGACAAGCGGCGACGTTTCGAATGTTTCGGGCAAGTATTTCGACAAGTGTAGAGAAGCGGCGACGTCGGCCGAGGCACGCTCTGCGGAGAACGCCCGGCGCCTCTGGGAGATCAGCGAGCGGCTGACCGGGTTCACCTGGCCCGGCTGATGCCGGTTCCCGTGGCGGGTTCGTGGGACAATGGTCGTGGCGTGCTGAAAGCAACATCAGCGGTGATTCCGGACTGATCGAGGAGGATTCGAATTCGTGGCGAGATCCCGGGTACTGATCGTGGACGACGAGAAGCTCCTTCGGCACACGTTGTCCGAAGCGTTGAAGAGCTGGGGCTATTCCACGAGCGAAGCAGAGGACCTGCAATCAGGGCTGGCAATGCTCGAGAGCGATCCTCCCGACGTCGTGCTGCTCGACGTGCACCTGCCCGACGGCTCGGGCATCGACCTGCTCGGCACGGTGAAGGCACGTGACGGTGACGCAGTCGTGATCATGATGACGGGCAGTGTCCAGCTCGACGACACGATTGCCGCGCTCCGCGGCGGCGCGTACGACTTCATCACGAAGCCAATCAACCTGGAGGAATTGCGGGTCACGATTCGAAACGGAATCGAGGCGACGACGCTTCGTACCGAGGTCGGAAAGCTGCGCTCGGAGCGCGCCCAGCGGTTCTCGTTCGACCAGATCATCGGTGAATCGGACGCGATGCAGGAGATTCTCATGCTCGGCCGCAAGGTGGCCGAGAGCGAAGTCTCGAACGTACTGCTGCAGGGCGAATCGGGCACTGGCAAGGATCTCGTCGCCAAGGCCATCCACTACGGCTCTCGCCGGTCCTCCGGGCCGTTCG
Source organism: uncultured Clostridia bacterium (assembly GCA_964591515.1). Taxonomy (GTDB): domain Bacteria; phylum Acidobacteriota; class Blastocatellia; order UBA7656; family JADIYM01; genus JADIYM01. The sequence goes on along the minus strand of CAZQBW010000145.1, from coordinate 8,244 downwards.
TCGCCATCAACTGCGCCGCCCTGCCCGCGACGCTGATCGAGTCCGAGCTGTTCGGATACGAGAAGGGTGCCTTCACGGATGCGAAGGCGCGCAAGGAAGGCCTTTTCGAGCAGGCCGAGGGAGGCACGATCTTCCTGGACGAGATCGGCGAGCTCGAGCACGCGCTGCAGGCCAAACTCCTGCGGGTCTTCGAGGAGGGCGCGTTCCGGCGTGTAGGAGGATTGAAGGACATTCCGTTCGACGCCCGGATCATCGCGGCCTCCAACCGCGACCTGCGCTCGGAGAGCGAAGCCGGGAAGTTCCGGCTCGACCTCTACTACCGGCTTTCCGTCATACAGATCGACATTCCGCCGCTGCGCGACCGCGGCGACGACGTCATACTCCTCGCGAGCCACTACATAAACTCGCTGGCTACGCCGCTTCGTCGCAAGATCAAGGGACTCGACCGCGATGTCGTCCGGATCTTCAAGTCGTATCCCTGGCCCGGAAACGTCCGGGAGCTGCGTAACGTCATCGAGCGTTCGATCATCCTCGAGGACGGCGACATGATCACCACCCGCTATCTGCCTCCCACGCTCGGCCGCACTCCCAGCGCCGGCCTCGTCGAGGGGTCGACCGAGCTCTTTGCGCTGCCTCGGACCGGCATCTCGCTCGAAGCGCTCGAGAAATCGCTCGTGCGGCAGGCGCTCGATCAGTGCTCAGGGAATCAGACGCGCGCCGCTGCGATGCTCGGCATCAGCCGTGACCAGCTCAGGTATCGGATGAAGAAGATGGAAGAGGATCTGCCTGCAGCGGACGAGTAGGGTTCTTTGCGCCTACTCCGGGCGGCGCGTCACGGCCAGCCATTCGTCGGACCAGCGCATTCTGCGGTAGCCAAGCAGGTGGAAGACCTGGAGCGGGAAGAAGCGCGCAAGCCTGGTGTTCACGAACAGGACGTTCGGATTGTCGACCTGACGACGCACGCCGGGCAGCAGGTGAATCAATTTGGGGACGCCCGACCGCCGCAGCACTCGCGACACCGACAGCCAGAACGGCCGGATCACTCGCGCCAGGAAGAAGCCGTCGTCGCCGAGTGCCTGATAAAGAGGCATCAGCATGAGCCCCGACTCGGTAGCGCGGATCGGTCCACGCCAGTCGGTCGCCAGCGTCTCGCCGCGAGCGACCGGCTGAAAGTTCGTGTATCCGGGGCGCATTTCGAACCCGTCGCCTGGCCGAACCGGATGACGGTGCCGGACCTCGACGAACCTGCGACCACCGCCCGCGATGGCAAGTCTGCGCTGGTGGTCCTCGAGGTCCGGCACGTCGGCGGCGTCGAGCATCCCCGCCGTGACAAGTGAGATCCAGATTGCCGCCACGTCGTTCGAGAAGGATGCAGGATCGTCGTGCTGTCCAGCTTCGAATCCGAGCGTCACCATTCCCTGCTCGTTGAGTGCCGAGAGCATCGTTCCGTCCAACTGCTCTTCGATACCGAGGATGATCGTCACGGGAAACGCCATCGCGAACGCGCGATTTCGGAGGGTGTCGCCAAGCGTCACGAACGGCGCGCCGCGGCCCGACGTCGAATGAAGGTCGACGACGAACATCTGGCCCCGCGCGCGACGAACGGCCTCCTCGAATTCCGCATGTAGCTCACGTTGATCGTGGTCCTCCGAGACTTCATCGCCGCCGGTCCCGGACTCGAGGACCTCCAACCGCTTCGGCGTCCAATGCCGGTTCAGGTCGGTGTCGACGTATCGCCGCGACGCCACGAGTGCCCGGGTGTTGCCGGCAAGCAGCACCACGTCGCCACGAAGACGCCCGGCCTTCTCACCGATGCGCGCCGCTACGGCTTGCCCGGCCGCAACACCGGCGGGCTCGTTTCCGTGAAGTCCGCCAACGACGACGAGCGTCGGACCGGCAAGCGCACCTTCGATTCGCGAGATGCGGTGTTGGCCCGCAACGACGGACACACATTCAGCCGGGGAGTTCATGACCGCGTATCCCACACGCGATTGCGCAGCAACTCCGATGCCGCTGCGAAATTCCGGCCAATTGCGTGCAAATGTCGAGATCTCGCGCTCGGACGCGGCTCGCGCCTGAGTAGATTGGCCCTCCGGCTGGGCACGCTGGCCCACCGCGTCGCGAGACTGGACCCGCGTCTCACGGTTCCTGGAACCGGCGGCCGGTAACGCCGGGGTGCTGGCGGCCAAGCTCATCGAGCGCCGCCTGGACCCGGTTCCGTACTTCGACGTCGTCGTCGGACAGCGCGCGCTCCAGCCACGGAATCGTCGTCTCGGCGTCGGGCCGATTCAGGTTCGGCGAAAGGGTCACCAGGGCCGTAGCCGCCCGGCGGCGCAGGTAGACGTCGTGATTCTGTAGCTCGACGACCCAGTACGAAGCCGGTCGGTGATCGTACTGTGGCTCGCCGAACGGATACCGGTTCTCGACCGCCCAATGCATTCCGAACCATCCGCCGACAGCGACGACAATGAGGATCCCACCGATGAGCCCTATCTTCATCCAGGGAATCGGCACGCGATCGGGCTCGATAACGGCAGCTCTCGCGGGCTTCGGCATTCGCTGCGCGACTGGACCAGTTCCCAGGAGCGAAGCCCCGCAACGCGCACAAGCATAGGCGGCGATCGTGTTCGGCACGCCGCACTTCGGGCAGCGGATCGATTCGCCGGGCCCGGCGGACATCATCGTCAACCCGCCGGTTGCGCCGGCGCATTCATGTCCAGCGGCGAAGCCGGATCGGGTGTCGGTTCCCCGCTCCGGTAGAACTCTGAGTCCCGATAGATTGCGTCGCAGAGGTTGAAGATCACCTTCAGCGCGGCGAGCACCGGAATCGCCAGCACCAGCCCGAGCAGACCGAACAGCTCGCCGCCGATGATCAGCGCGATGAAGACGAGCATCGGATGAAGCTCGAGGCGGTCGCCGATCAGTCTCGGCGTCAACACGTAATCCTCGACGATCTGCGCGATTACGAAGACCACGATCACGCCGCCTAGCTTGGCGAGACTCGCGCCCGAGAGCGCGGCGAACGCAAGCGCCAGAACCGCGCCGCTCATCACTCCGAGGTATGGAATGATGCCGAGGAAGCCCGCGATGAGGCCGATTCCGGCCCAGAGCGGCACACCGACTATCAACAGTCCGATCGCGTACGTCAGCGACATGCCGATTGCGACGAGGAACCGCCCTCGAACGTAGCCCCGCATTACCAGTCCGAGATCGTCGACGAGGCGAGCCCAGCGGACGCGGAAGCGGTCGGGAATGCGGCGGTCGAATCCGCGCCGGATGTCGTGAAGGTCGACGAGCAGGTAGTAGACGAAGAACGGCACAATCAGCAATCCAAGCGCCGTCGAGCCGAGACCAACGATGCCGAAGAACCCGCCCATCAGCCATTCGCCGACCGTCGACGTGATCGCCGACGGATCGTTGCGGACGCCGTCAACTGCCTCCTTGACGCGATCGAGCAGCGCCGAGTCCACGTGCGCCTCGAGGTACCCAAGCCCCTGGCGTGCGAGGTCGCTGCCGGCCTGCAACGCCTGCGGCACCTGGTGGATCGACTCCTGCAACTGTTTCCAGATGCTCGGCAGCAGGACGACGACGAGCAGGATCACGCCGAGCGTGGCCGACAGCATGGCGGCGACGACCGAGAGGTGACGCGAGAGCTTCCGCTTTTCGTACCAGTCAACCAGCGGCTCGAGCGTGTAGACGAGCGCGATGCTGACGAGGAACGGAATGAGGATCGGTCGCGACAGGCGAACGACGACAAGGATTGCCAGTATGGCGAAGATCGCGGCTGGCACCCATCGGATCCACCAGAGGTAGGACTGTCTTGGCTCGCTCATGCGCGTTTGGGCTGCTCGCAATTGGCGGCGAACGGATCGTCGTGTTCAGTCTTCGTGCTGACGTGTAGTCGGGATGTCGTGCGGATCGCTGGAATCGAACGGCGTCGGCTGACCGGACCGGATTGTTCCACATCCGCCGATTCGACGACAAGCAGGGCTTCGTGTCTCAGTGACTCTGTGCCTCTGTGCCTCGGTGTGCGAAGCGTCTGAAGAGCTTCGCACACAGAGGCACGGAGGCACGGAGTCGCTGAGGTATCGACCTTACCGTCGCGGAGTCGGCTCAGTCTTCCCGCCTGAGCACGGCGAGCGGTCTCAACAGCAGCAGGTCGGCCGAAGATGCCAGACCGACGGCCGTCGTCAGCGCCATTGCGAGCCCGACGGCGATTGCGACCGGCATCGCCTCGGGCGTCCAGGGCATCTTGAAAATCCACTTGCACGCGGACCACGCCAACGCCAGTCCAAGCAGCGACCCCACGACCCCGGCGAGACCTCCAAGGATCGCGTGTTCCGCAACCAGCACTCCGAGCAGCGTCCTGGTTCTTGCCCCCAGCGTCTTCATCACCGCGATCTCGTACTCGCGTACGTAGCGTGCCATCGCGACCGAGCCCGCGAGGATCATCAATCCCGCGGCGAGCACGATCGATCCGACGACCGAGATCGCGAGCGTGATGCTCGAGAGCACCTTCGAGACGTTCGCGATGATGTCACGCGCATCGATGACCGAGACGTTCGAGTATTGATCCGACAGCTTACGCGCCAGCCGTCCGCGCTCCGTGGCGTCCGTCGGACCTCGCACTGCGCCGTTGGCGACCACGGTCACGCTGTCGAGGCCTCCGGGACGGACGACGAACATGAACCCGAGGCGCGCGTTCCCCCAGTCGACCGTGCGAATGCTCGTGATTCGCATCGGAATCTTCTTTCCCTGGACGTCGAAGGCGATAGACCGGCCGACGGTCAGATTGAAGTCACGCGCCAGTCCCTCTTCGATCGAGACCTCAGGTTCCGACGAGGGTTCCGCGGGCCACCAGGCGCCCGACGCGATCGTCTCGACCTTCGTGTCGAGCTCTGTCCGGGTGGCGACCGTGAACTCGCGTCCAAGCCGCCCGCGATCGCGCGGATCGGCAAGCTGTTCGGGCTCGAATGGGACTCCGTCGATCTCGGCTACACGCGCGCGGACCGTGCCGACGAGGACGGGCTCCGAACCTGTTTCCCGCCGCAGCAGGTCAGTGACGCCCGCTACCTGGTCCATCTGCACGTCGACGAGGTAGAGGTCGGGAAGGTCGTCGTACTGCCGCTGGTCGAGAGCGTGGCGGATCGTACGCTCGACGCCGTTCACGCCGACCAGAAAGAACACGCCCAGACCGATGGCCACCAGGATCGCCCGCGTCTGGTTTCCAGGCCGGTTGACGCCGAGCGCGGCGTGGCGCAGCGAGAAGATCGGGATTCGCCCGACTGCCCGCACGGCGCGCACGAGCAGCGACCCGGACAGCGCCGATGCGCCTCCGGCCACCAGGAGCCCCGCGAGGAACAGTCCGCCGATCTTCAGCGAGCCGCCCTGCCAGCTAGCCACGGCGAGCAGCCCGCCGATAACGAAAATGGCCGACAGGATTCGCGAGAGGTTCCAGTGAGTCGCCCGGCGCGGATCCGCGGCCCGCAGCACGAGGTTCGGGCGGATGTCGCTGACACCCAGAAGCGGCGTCAGCGAGAAGAGCAGCGCCACGAGCACGCCGACGGCGACGCCCTGACCGACCGCCGACCACGTCAGCCCCAGCGCGATTGCCCCGAGTGGCCCGTCCGCCAGCAGCGTGCGGACTACGACTAGAGTGGCGCCTGCGATGCCGACGCCGACGAGCGCTCCCGCCAGTCCCACGATGAGCATCTGAAGCGTGTATGCGAAGACCGCGACACGGTTCTTGCACCCGAGGCACTTGAGTACCGCGATCGACTTCCAGCGCTCGGCGATGTAGACGCGCGTGACGCTCCAGATGCCGACGCCGCCGAGAACGAGGATGGCCAGGCCTACGAGACTCAGGAAGTCGGCTGACGTCGAGAGCATCGACGAAATGCTGGCCTCGGTGTCCGTGTAGCCGCGCACGGTGATCTGCTTTGAGTCGAACTCCTTCTTGAGGTCGCCGAACGTGGACTTGTAGTCGGCGTCGGGCACGCGAAGCATCGTCACGGACCTTGCCCGTACCGGGCGGTCGAGCAGCTTCGTTGCCGGAAGATCGGCCTTTGCGATGATCGCACGCGAGCCGACATTGAAGTTCGCGATGCCGCTGTCGGGCTCACGCTCGATGAGGCCGCGGATGGTGAACGTCGTTTCACCGACCTTCACGACATCGCCGACGGCTACGTCGAGCTGTGCCGCGAGCGTCGGGCCGATGAGGATTCCGCGATCGGCGAGCAGCGGGTGCGCGAAGACCGATCCGTCCACGAGCGTCATCCGGCCGTACAGCGGATACCCGGCGTCGACGGCCTTGAGCTCGATCAGCTTCGAGACCGTTCCGTTGCTGTCGCCGATCATGGTCGGGAGCTCGACGAACTCGCTCTGCTCGGCGATGCGTCCGGCTGCGGCGAAGCGCTCCAGGACCGGCGCAACGACTGTCGTCGCCTTTGTGCTCGCGCGGACGACGATATCGCCGGCGTTGATCGCCCGCGATTCATTCGCAGTGAATGCGTTGACGCTCTGAATCGTCGACCGCAGCACGACGATCGATCCGACACCCAGCGAGAGACAGAGCGTGAAGAACGTGAGGCGACGCCAGGACGATCGCAGTTCACGGTAGGTGAGCAGCAGGGCGAACTTCACGATCGGTCACCCGCCGGCTCGAGCGCGGCGTCGAGCGACTTGTCGACAGCCGACCTCCAGACGTCCTCGACGACGTGGCCGCCCTCGAGCGCGATTCGACGCGGCGCGAGCGCCGCCAACTCGCGATCGTGAGTGACGAGGACGAGGGTCGTTCCGCGCGATTCGTTGAGCCGCAGCAGCAGCTCGATGATCTGGTGCCCGGTCGCGGTGTCGAGGTTACCGGTCGGCTCGTCGGCGAGCAGAATCGGCGGATCGTTCGCGAACGCGCGCGCGATGGCGACGCGCTGCTGTTCGCCTCCCGACAGTTGGGACGGGTAATGCGTCCGTCGGCCGCCGAGTCCGACCTGTTCGAGCAGCTCCTTCGCACGAGCCATCGCTCCGCGCCGGCCGGTGATCTCGATGGGAAGCGCGACGTTTTCGAGCGCCGTCAGCGACGGAATCAGATGAAAGGACTGAAACACGAAGCCGAGCGACGCGGAGCGAAGTTGCGCGAGGGCGTCTTCGCCGAGACTCGTCACGGTGCTGCCGTTGACGGTGATGGTGCCGGTCGTGGGTTCGTCGAGGCCGGCGATGAGTCCGAGCAATGTCGACTTGCCGCTCCCGCTAGGTCCGACCACGGCAATGATGTCACCTGCCGCGACATCGAGATCGAGTGGATGAAGGATGGTGAGACTGCCTTCCGACGAGGTCACCGTCTTGGACACGCCGCGGAGGCTGATGATGGAAGTGCTCATGGACACGAATGGTACCCTTTCGTATGACCGATCGCCCGAACTGTCGACTCGCAGCGACGCTCGTTTGTCTTTTCGTCGCCTTGCTCGCCGTTGGATGCAGCCAGCCCGAACGAGAGAGCGCCGCTGCTCCGATTGGCGCTACCGGCGCTGCTCCGGCGACGACCGCGGCGCCTGGAGTGGCGCGGCCGCGCATCGTGGCCTTCGGCGACAGCCTCACTGCCGGCTACGGCATTCAAAAGAGCGAGAGCTATCCGGCGGTGCTCCAGCGGATGCTCGACGAACGCGGCTATGTCTACGAGGTCGTGAACTCGGGAGTTTCCGGAGAGACGACGGCGGGCGGGCGGCGCCGGATCGAAAAGGCGCTCGATGGTGACGTGCGGATCGCAATCATCGCGCTTGGCGGCAACGACGGGCTGCGCGGTCTGCCGGTCGCGGATCTCAAGGCAAACCTCGAAGCGATGGTCGATGCGGCCAAGGCCAAAGGCGCGAAGGTGCTCATTGCCGGAATGGAGGCACCTCCGCAGATGGGTGATGCTTACACGCGCGAGTTCCGCGACGTTTTCCGTGTCGTCGCCAAAGAGAAGGGCGTCGAGCTGCTGCCGTTCCTGCTCGAGGGCGTTGCGGGTGAAGCGGAGCTCAACCAGGCGGACAGCATCCATCCGAACAAGGAAGGAGCGAAGCTCGTCGCGGGGACGGTGTTCTCGGCGCTCGAGCCGCTCTTGAAGCGCTGAGCGGGGCGGCGACAGAGATATTGATGAAGCGCTTGTCGATTCGCTGAAACTGGCGCTGACAACCGCGAATCCCCGCTCCAGCATCACAGGTCCGTCCGGGAAGCGTGGCCGGACCGGGGGTGCGACATGGAAAGCGT
>CAZQBW010000144.1:3933-12445 GCA_964591515.1 uncultured Clostridia bacterium | reverse complement strand
CCGGTAGTCATCTGGGGACAGGGTCAGAACGATCGGCAGAGCCGGGCCGGCTAGTCGGCGACACAGCTCAGTACCGGGAGCGTTTGCGACCTGGTGGCTGAAAGGCGTAGCCGTACAGAGAGCACAGAGGCACGGAGACCACAGAGTACCAGGCAGCTGGACTCCGAGTTCTCCGTGCCTTCGTGCTCTCTGATAGGCCACGCCTCTTCTCCAGCCACCCGGTCGCTTACGCTCCCGGTACTGAACTGAGGCCCCTAGTCTATGTCCCGGGCTCCGGCGTGCTGAGCACCGCGCTGAACAGATCCGATCCGCCGTAACCTGCGGTCCGATCGATGTCCTTCTGCAACTCGTCGATCTTTCGCCGCTGCGCCGCAACCTGCTTGGACAGCCTCTGCACGTCGCCAACCGACTGCGCTGACACGAGCTGAACCTGAAGGCTCTTCAACTCGCCGTCGAGCTCCTCCCGGTACGACGCCAACTGCATCTTCACGACGGCGTCCGTGCGCTGGGCGATCAAACGATCGAGCTCTTCGGCCGACACGGTCAACTGCCCGCCAGCATCGGTCGAAGTCGCCACGGAAGGCGCGCCCGCGACCTGCGGCTCGACCACGGTCCGAGGCACCAATCCCGTACGGAACGAGACTCCATTCGGACCGACGCTCAAATCCGTATTGACGACCGCGAGAAGCAGCATCGCACACGCCCCGACGGCGACCCACCTCGCCGCGGGCGGGAGGATGACGAACGCCTGTCGTACCCGCTCCCACAGGCTGGGACGGATCTCGACCCGGATCTCGGGCACACGCTCGACCTCCCAGCCCTGCAGGGACTCGCGCACGCCTCCGAACGCCAGGAATTCTTCGGCACACACCGCACACCCGGACCTGTGCGCCTCGAACTCGGCACGCTCGGCCTTCGTCGCCTCTCCGTAGAGCACGGTCACGAGCAGGTCGCCCCGCTCGCACGCATCTCGCTCCGTTCGCTTCGTCGTCATGGCGTTACTCTCGCTTGTTCCCGAATGTGCCGTCTACGTCAACGGCCGCAAATGCTCGAGCCGCTTTCGCAGCTCGCGCAACCCCGTGTACATCCGCGTCTTCACCGTGCTCACCGGAATGTCGAGGACCTCGGCGATCTCGTGGAACTTCAGATCCTCGTATTCCTTCATGATGATCACCTGCCGCATTTCGGCCGGAATCGCTCCCAACGCTCGCCTGACCTGCAAACTCACCTGATCGCCGAGGAACTGCTCCTCGACGCCGGCATCCGTCGAAGCCGGCTCGAAGCCCACGTCCTCGAACTGCTGCTCGAGCGACGCATCCGGCCGGCGGACCCGCCGCCGCAGCTTCGAATGGCAGACATTCAATGCAATCCGGTAGAGCCAGGACGAGAATTTCGCGTCCCCCCGGAAGTTCTTCAGATTCGAATATGCCGAGATGAACGTTTCCTGAGTGGCGTCCTGGGCGTCCTCGGCGTGGCCGAGCATCCGCAGGCTCAGGCCGTAGATGTGCCGTTCCCACCTCCGGACGAGCAGTCCGTAGGCATCGGTCTCTCCGCCGAGCACTCGTTGGATCAACAGTTGATCGGTCATCTCCACGTTCTGGACGGCCTCCGAAGCTTCGCGACGAGAACGTTCACCGGGCACGCACCCTGTAGACCGCTCGAGGCGCCGGAAAGTTTGCGAAAGATTGGCCGGGAAAGAAGTCAGGGCCGGCCCGAGCTCGCGTCTACTACGCCTTCCCCGTCCCGAAAGTAACCCTGCCGGGCGTGCAGCGTCACGCTCTTTCGCCGGGTCGACACCCCGATCTCGTGAAATCCCGGCGCTGAGCCCGGTGGCGGGTAGTAGCCGATCAGGTACCTCGAGCGGATCTCGTTCGCTATCTCGTCGTAGGCGCTGCCCAGATCTCCGTAGCGTTTCGGATAGACGACGCGGCCGCCGGACTGCGATGCGAGGTACTCGAGTCGTTCCTCCGAGCGTCTCAACCGCTCCGAGAGCGTTCGGAACTTCACCCGCTCCTGCGTAGGTATCCCGGTCGTGCGCGCGAACTCAGTGAACCTGTCGGCCAGAAGCCGGCTGATGGAGACGAAATACACGCTCGCATCGTGCAGTTGCGCCGCCCTCGCCGCACTTCGCGACGTCACGCTAGACGTCGTGTCGTCACCATCCGACAGCACGACGACCGCGCGACGGCGTCCGGCAGGTGAAGCGTCGAAACGCTCGTACAGCACGGCGATGACCGATCCGTAGAGCGCCGTATTTCCCTGCGGCTCGAGCGAGCGCAGCGCGCCCGTAGCGGCCTTAACGTCCGATGACCAGTCGAGCAGGATGATCGGTCGATCCGCGAACGAGACGACCGAGAAGCGATCGACTGGCCGCAACTGCCTGATGAACGACAGCGCAGCCGACTGGATCACGTCGAGCGTACCCTCGACGCTCCCGCTGCAGTCGACGAGAAGGACGACGTCGATCGGTGCGACGTCGCGATTGAAGAACGCGATCTCCTGCGGGCTGCCGTCCTCGAGAAGGGTGAACTCGTCCTTCAACATGTCGACTACCGCACCACCCCGCTCCTTGCGCACCGAGACAGGTACGAGCACGAGATCGCTCGCGAGCGTGATCGCGTCGTCGTCGACCGGCTTCTGGTCCTGCGTCGCGACAGGCGCCTCGGCAACCGGCGCGGGGGGAGGCGGCGCAGGAACCGGAGCCTGCGACATCGCAGGCCCGACAAGCGACGCGATGACGGCCAGCGCGAGCAGCCATCCGCGCGGGCAAACTCCTTTCTTCCGCCCGTTGCCGCGCCGTGTTCGCATCCTGTTGTCCGCCCGCTCGTCCGGCGACGTCACATCTCCCGGTTGAAGCCAGCCGCCGACCGTCGGATCGAATAGATACCCTGTCCGACATTCGCTCCAGGACTCAGCACGAGCATCAGGAAGTAGTCCTGGTCGAGCGCCTTGATCAGGAACGAGACGTTCTCGTACGAGGTGAAGAAATAGTCGATTCCGCCCGCCTCGAGCTGCGAGCAGATCATCCTCGACGTCGAGAACGCGATTCCCTGGTAGGCACCCATCAACTTCACGTACTCATCGTCTCCGCCATTCGGAACGTGACTCTGCACGGCTTCGCCGTAACTGTCGACGAACGCGGCGCCAATGGCGCCGTCCACGCGGTGAACGAGATCCTCGAGCATCACGGAGAAGGGCTCGGCCATTCGGGAACGCTCCTTAACAGAGAGAGTCTGCGTGCAACTGACCGGGATTGTGCATTCCGGTTCCGGACAAATCAACGATACGCGCGCCCGGGCCTTACGATCACTATTGCGACAGCCCCGTCGCGGACTTCTGCATTCGCAGCCGGATGCGCCCGTTGTCGTAGGCCTTTACCAACGCCTCGACAACCTCAGGATCGTACCTGATCCCGGCCATGTCGCGGATCTTCTCGAAGACGAGGTCGATCGGCATCTGCTTCTGATACGGCCGATTCGTCGTCATCGCATCGAAGGTGTCGGCCACGCTGACGATGCGCGCCATGAGCGGAATCTGATTGCCCTCGAGTCCGAGCGGATAGCCCTTGCCGTTCATCATCTCGTGGTGGAACCGCATGCCCGGAATGAACTCGCGCATGTGCGGGATCTCGGACATGATCCGCGTCCCGCGCTCCGGATGCTCTCGCATGATCTCGAACTCCTCGTCGGTGAGCGCGGCCGGCTTCCGGAGGATCTTGTCCTCGATCGCGAGCTTGCCGACGTCGTGCATCAACCCGCTGATGCGGATCTTCTCGACCTCTTCTTCCGACAACCCGAGCTCGATAGCCATTGCCGACGAGAATTCCGCCACGCGCTCCGAGTGGCCGCGTGTGTACGGGTCCTTGCCATCGATCGCCGCCGCGAGACCGCGCACCGTTCCAATGAAGAGCTCGTGGTTGCGGACTGCCGCGTCGCGCATTTCGTCCACCGTCGAGCTCAGCCGGTCCGCCATACGGTTGAAGTCTCGTGCAAGCATCCCGGTCTCATTGTTCGACCATACGCGGATGCGCCGCGAGAAGTCCCCATCCGCCATTGCCCGAGCCCCCGTCGCCAACTCCTTGATCGGGTTCGCGATGTAGCCCGCGAAAAGTATCGCCACGAGAACCGTGACAAAGGCGACGATCAGGCTTGCCCAGATGGTCTGCGCCGCCATGCGGTTGGCAGGCGCCATTGCGACGTCGCGGCTGACGATCGACGCGATGCCCAGCCGACGCCCTCCGGCCAGCTCAGCCGTCGCCATCGATCCGACCATGCGCACGGTGTCACCGCCAGACGTCAGGTCGAACTCGCGGGTGAGACCGGCGTCGGCGCCCGACTGCGCCATCCAGTCTCGAACGAGCGGGTTGTCACGCATGTCGCGCGCTCCTGTATCCGAGTCGCGTGAATCGGCGATGGCCACGCCTGAGTCGTCGACGACGAAAAAGCTCGACTGGTCGGCTGCAATTGCCTCGCCGCCTCGATCCGGCAACCGCGCGGATATCACGAACGGGAAAGCCTCAGTCAGATCCACGATCGAAACCACGTGTCCCTCAGTTCGCCCTCCGACACGAATCGCATCGGCAATGGCGACGACGGGCACGCCGGTATCACCGCGCACCTGCGGCGTTCCGAGGACAGGTCCCCCGTCGGCCGCGTCCGTCACGGCCTGCGCGATCAGCCGCGAAAGTTCCGCGTCCGCCAGCTTCCCGGAGTTCTTCGCGACGATCTGCGGGTCGCCGGCAGAGACCAGCGCCACGGCCAGCAGGTTCGGGTCCTGATCCAACGGTTCCGCGAGCCGTGCAACTGTCCCCGCATCAGCCGGCAGTCCGCCAGAGATCTCGAGCGCGTGCGCATAGCCAGCCGTCTTCTCGAAATAGCCATTGACGAATCCCGCGACTCCCCGGGCGCGACTCTGCGCGTCCTCGAACTGCATCGCCCGTTGTGTCTCGAGAAGACTCGTTCGGTTGATGGTGATGAGCCGCCAACTCACGATGGCCAACGGAACGAGCGCGAGGGCCAGCATCACCGCCAGCAGCGAGTACAGGATCTTGGAGTGGGCGAAAAACCGCCGCAACCGAGCGTCCTCCGGAGCGGAATTCGATCCGTCGACCGAACAGTAGCACACACGGGGCGCGGCCTGGCGGGACGATTGAGACCCGATGTTTGACTTGGCGCGAAGCGTGCCGGTAACGTTGTCGGCCCGCGGGGAATTGAGGCACGACGCATGGCCGAGAAGGGCAGCATCAGCGAAAAACCCGTCACGGAGATCTTCCGTGAAATGGGAAAGACGGGCCGGAGTGGCATCCTGCGCGTGCAGACCGACAGCCACATCCGGATTGTCGTCTTCGAGGAAGGCCGCCCGGTCTTCGGAATCAGCAACGTTCCGAACGATCAGCTCGATCTGCTGCTCGTCCGCGGCCGCCGTCTGACACCCGATCAGGCGAAGTCGGTCAAGCAGCAGATCACGAAAGAGGCGGAGTTCGGGCCAAAGGTCGTGGAGCTCGGCCTCTGCGACGCTGCCACCATTGAGTCTGCCACCTACGACCAGGTCTGCCGCATCGTCCAGAACACGATGCTGATGTTCGACGGCGAGTATTCGCTGGATCTGACGCAGCGCGTGAACCACGACGTGACGATAGACGCGCCGCTCGATCAATGGCTGCTCGATACCGCGCGCAACGTCTCTCCGGAGACCGCGCGGAGGATGCTGGGCCCGGACGACGCGCGATTCGTGGCGACGGGCCAGACGGTTTCGGAGATGTCGCCGCTCGACGGCTTTCTGCTGTCGCGCATCACGTCGCCGATGACGGTCGAGGAAATCCACTCGATCAGCGGATTGTCGGAACAGCAGAGCATACCGACGATCTATGCCCTGTTCGCTTCCGGCCTGATCGCCGTGGATGGCAATGCCGGTCAACGCGACTCCGGTCCGCTCGGCGAGCCGGCGCCTGTACAGTCGGTCGAGGAAATCCGCGACGACCTCGATCGGATGCTCGGATCGTTCGTCGGAGCCGAGTACTACGACGTGCTGCAGATCACGCGACGGGCCGATTCCGCGGAGGTTAAGAAGGCGTACTACTCGCTGGCGAAGCGATTTCACCCGGATCGCTACCAGCACACGAACGATCAGGAGATCCGCGACAAGCTCGAGGCGATTTTCGCGCACGTGTCGAAGGCCTACGACACCCTCAAGGACGAGAAGCTGAGATCGGACTACGACCGGCGAATCGGAGCCGGTGCTTCGACGCCTGTACCGATCGTGCCGCCGAAACCGATCGTGCAGCCGCTCAGGACGTCGACGCCCGCGCACGGAACCCCGACGATCAAGTCGGCGCCTGCGTCCTCGTCATCGTCCGAACACACAGCGGCCGACGCGCCGTCCCATTCCTCGTCCGCCGATTCGCACGCCCAGGCGCCGATGACGCCGCGATCGCAGACCACCGGATCCCTTGGCGCGGATGCCAATCCAGAGAAGCTCGCTGAGCAGAACTACCGCGAAGGCATGAAGCGGTTCGAGGCTCGAGACCTGATGGGCGCGATCGCGCTGTTTCGCGAAGCCGTCCGTCAGGCGCCGAACCGGGCCACGTACCACTTCCAGCTGGGCGCGGCGCTGGCCACGAATCCGCGGTGGGCCAAGGAAGCCGAGAAGCACCTGCTCGAGGCGACGAGATTCGAACCGACGAACGCGATGATCTTCCTTAAGCTCGGTCAGATCTATCACGATCTGGGATTACAGAAGCGTGCCGAGGCGCAGTTCCGTCACGTCCTCGCGATCGATCCGTTGAACCGCGTGGCGGAAGCAGCGCTCATCGACATGGGGGTGATGGCTCCGAAGCGCAAGGCGGGGAAGGACGACTCGTCTGGCGGGATGTTCTCGAAGCTGTTCAAGCGGAAGTAGGACAGCGAGCCGGCGTCTCCGTTCGGGAGACGGCGTGGCCGTACAGAGAGCACAGAGGCACAGAGTTCACTGAGCCTCGAATGAATCGGGCACTCCGTGCGCTCTGTGCCTCTGTGCTCTCCGTACGGCAACGCCGCTCTTCCGGGCTGCCACGCCTCTCCCCCTTCCAGGCTGATTCCGATTTCTCGTAAGAATCGACTTCCACCCTTCGTTAACGCGAGCGAACCAACAACCTCTGCACGACGACGGGAGACACGTCTATGCGCCTCAGAGCTCTTGCACTGCTCTGCTGCATGGCCACGGTGGGGTCCGCCCTGGTGCACGCGAACGCACCGGCCGGATTCAGCGTGGACATCGCAGCATCCAACGCCGAACTGCTCATCAACGGAGCCCGGATCTCGCTTGCTCTTCGCGCCCGCGGAGACGCGAATACGCCGGCCCGCGTGCACGTGGAGCTCATCACACCCACGGACGCCGTTCTCGCGTCAGGCGACACCATCTCTCTTGTGTCCCCTGACCGACGGCGTGTCGACATCGACGTCAGCGGTGACGGCATAACCTCCGGTTGGACACCCGCAGCGATCCAGAGCACCAGAATGCGATACGTCGTTCGCCCCGCCGGAAGCTCCGGCCCGGAGGCGACCGGCATCATCGCGCTCTCTCGATTGACCTCGGACGCGATCGCACTGACTCTGCTGACCGACAGACTGGTCCGGACCGGCACGACGCACTCCGTGCACGTCATTGCAAGGTCTCTCTCGACGTCCGAGCCGGTAAGTGGCGCGACCTGTCACGTCGAGCTCACGCTCGACGGTAGCAGCCCGAAGGTCATCGAGCGCACGTGCCGAACGGACGGTCGGGGCGTGGGACTCGTCCGATTCCCGATTCCCGCCTCGATCGACAGCGACGACGCCACCATCGAAGCCACGCTGATAAAGGGCGCGTTCACGGATTCTGCCGAGATCGACGTCGACGTCGCTGCCGGCGCGTACTCAATGCTTCTCTCGACCGACAAGAGCATGTATCAGCCCGGTCAGACCATTCACGCGCGAGTGCTGGTCGTCGATGACGACGATCGAGCCGCGAGCGGCCGGCAGGTTCGACTCGAGGTCGAGGACGAATCCGGCGAGACGGTCCTTCGACGCGAACTGACCACGTCTCGCTTCGGCGTCGCCTCGATGGACGTTCCGCTTCGTGACGATGCTCCGCTCGGTTCCTACGAGGTCACGGCCGAGGTCGAGAGCGACGGCGGCGACTCGTTCGACACCATGGCCCGCGTCGTCGTCAGCCGGTACGACCTGCCTAATTTCACGGTGCGGGTAGCATCGGACAAACCCTTCTACCTCCCGGGCGACGCTGCGAGAGTCACCGTGTCCACCGAGTACCTGTTCGGTCAGCCCGTACCGGCCGGCCGCGTGCGCATCGAGCCGTACGACGAGGACACCTGGCTCGATGGCGATGACGGAGATGAACCCGAAGACCCGCTTGCCTCCGGAACCTGCGGACCCGACGGATCCTTCGAGGCCGCGATCGACCTTGCCAGCGCGTGGTCCGAGCTCGGCACGCGGAGCTGGATGAAGTACTACGACGGCTCGTTCGTGGCCACGGTCACCGA
>CAZQBW010000144.1:0-3833 GCA_964591515.1 uncultured Clostridia bacterium | reverse complement strand
CCTGGCCGCACGATTCTCCCCGCCGGGGCGCCGGTCGAAGCCACGGCAACGACGACCTCCACCTCGCGGGCTCTCGTCGTTCACCTGGTCCAGAATCGGAAGGTTCTCGAGACAAAGTCCGTTTCCGTGCAATCCGGCGAGGCACGGATCCTGTTCCCCTACAGGCCGGCGCTGCGCGGACGGCTCTCGATCGTCGTGGTCGACCCGACCCGCCGCTCCACCCGATGGTACGGCGATTATCGATACGCCGTTGCCGACGTACTCTACCCGGACTCGGATGGCCTCGAAGTAAAGGTGGCGCCGAAACAGCCAACGTATGCGCCGGGCGAGTCGCTCTCGCTCTCGATCGACGTAAAGGACTGGACCGGCCTGGGTCAGACTTCGGCGCTCGCGATAGCTGCCGTCGATGCAGCCGTGGGTGAACGGCAGTCCAGCTCGAGCGACGAGTATCTTTCCGGCGGCATCTCGGCATACGCGCCGTGGCAGCAGGATTCATACGCGCGCATCGGCTCCGTGTCGCTGGCGACTCTGCGCCGGCTCGACCCGTCGCGCGAGGCCCCACAAGACCTCGATCTGGTCGCCGCAGTGCTCATGTCAGACAGCGCAACCGGCAACTCGATGTTCGAGGTTTCGAATCTCGACGCTGTTGATCAACGGGCGGAATTCAAGGCGACGTTCGACAGGCTGCAGGCGACCGTCGATCGCGCACTCTACCTGGAGTCCGGGGCCAGCGGAACGTGCGCGAGCGACACGATGTCGCTCGTTGAGATGCTGCGGAAGTCTGGAGCCAATCACTCAGAGCTTGTCGATCCGTGGGGCAATACGCTCGCTGCAACGTCGATCGTCAGCGATTCGCACCGGCTGCTGAGGGTTCGAAGTGCCGGGCCGGACGCCGTGCACGGAACATCGGACGACGTCACGGTGACGCAGTATAGCTGCGACTACTTCAGTCTGACGGGCCAGCGCGTCGAGTCCGCGGTGCGAGCCTGGATGGCGGAAACCGGCCGGTTCGTTCGCGACGAGGCGTCGTTCGCCGAAGCCGTGCGCGATCGGCACATTGCGGCGTCCGATCTCCTTGATGCGTGGGGCCGTCCTTACGCAGCGCGTTTCTCGGCGTCAGGCTCCTACTTGCTGCTCCGCATCGAAAGCGCTGGAGTCGACGGTCGCTTCGACGCGAGCGAAGGCAGCGACGACTTCACGGTGTGGCGGACGTATCTCGACTTCTTCGGCCCGCGCGCAGCGACGATCGAGCGCGCCCTGTCCGGGGCGTCGCATCGCGGCGTCTTTCCGACCGACAATTCGACCTGGCAGGCGGCACTGGTCGCGGCAGGCATCGATCCACGAGGACTCGTCGACCAGTATGATTCGGAAGCCGTCCCGACGTTTCGTTCGGGCAGCCGATTCGCGCACCGCGCAGGCTTCGAAGAGCGCGTCGTGTTTGGATCGAATGCGAAGATCGTTGCGGCGACCCTGGTACCGGTCACGGAAGCGTTCGACGAAATCGTCCTGACGGGGCCGGGCGAGGACAGGCGGATCGGAACCGCTGACGACCTCCGACTCGCCACGTTCACGCGTGTGCGCTCGGCGGCAACCGCCGACGGAAAAGAGCTTCCGACCGAAACGGTGCAGGGCGAAGTGTTCGCGGGCGACCGCGGTGCTATCGCCGGAGTGGTCACTGATCCGCAGGGAGCCGTCATCGCCGGGGCCACGGTTCGGCTCCTGAGCTCGTCCGGTGTCGAGCTTCAGACGGTTTCCACGACAGGCGACGGCACGTACGCGATTCGCAACCTGTCACCGGGCCGCTACACCGTCAAGGTCGAGAGCGCGGGCTTCGGCGCCCGCATCGTCGAGTACGTGCCGGTGTACCCGAACGTGACGGTTCATCTCGATTTCGAGCTGTCGGTGGCCGGAGGTGGGGAATCCGTGGACGTTGTCGCGGGTTCCGAGGGACGAATCGTGAACACCGAGAATCAGTCCCTGGCGACGACCGTAACCGTTCGGAACATCGAGTCGCTCCCGTCGCCGCCGCCCAGACCCCGCGGGGATCTCGCACCGGATGGCGCTGCCGGGCCGCCGCGGACGACTCCGCGACTCCGCCAGTACTTCCCCGAGACCGTGTACTGGAACCCCGAGCTCGTCACCGACTCGCGCGGTCGCGCCCGAATCAAGATTCCGCTCGCCGACTCGATCACGACATGGCAGTTCTCCGTGCTCGCGTCGACCGAGGACGGACGCGTGGCGTATGGATCCGCGGAGGTTCTCGCCTATCAGCCATTCTTCGTCGAGCACGATCCGCCTCGAGTGCTGACCGAGGGAGACCGGATCGGTCTGCCGGTCATCATCCGCAACTACCTCGACTCTGCGCAGTCCGTCGACCTCTCGATCTCTCCCGCGCCGTGGTTTGCGATCGAGGGTCCCGCGAACCGGAAAGTCCGCATGGAAGCCGGGGCGTCTTCTCGCCAACTCTTCGATGTGCGAACGGTCGCCTCGGTCGACGACGGCGCACAGCGCGTCACCGGCCTCGGCGATCGGGCATCGGACGCGGTCGAGAAGCCCGTCGACGTCCATCCGGACGGAGAGGAGCGGATCGCAACGGCCTCGGCATTGTTCGCCGGCGCGGGAACGCTCGACGTGCGATTGCCGGACGACGTCCTCGGCGCACCGCGTACCACGCTAAAGGTCTATCCGGACCTGTTTGCGCACGTCGTCGAAAGCGTCGAGGGGATCATGCAGCGGCCTCACGGATGCGGCGAGCAGACGATCTCGTCGACCTATCCGAGTCTACTGCTGCTCAGACATTCGAAGGACGACCTGAGGCCGGCGCTCGAGGCAAGGGCGACGAAGTTCCTTGTTGAGGGATATGAGCGGCTCAAGTCGTATCGCGCGGCCGACGGCGGAATCGGCTACTGGAGTGGGGCACAGTCGCATACGGCGCTGACGGCGTATGCGCTGCGCTTCATGCTCGACGCGGACGGAGTGATCGACGTCGACGATGCGTTCGTCGATGGACTCCGCGACAACCTGCTCGCCGCGCAGCGCGCGGACGGACGGTGGGAAGCCCCGAGTTGGTATTCGCACGGTGACCGGCTCCGTGATGCGATGGAGACTGCCTATGTCGCAGGGGTGCTCGCGAGACTGCAGGGCATGCCCTCCCACGCAAGCCCGAAGGTCGCCGACGCTGTGCAGAGGGGACTGGCCTTTGCCGCTCCCGTTGCCACTGAAATCGACGAGCCATACCTGACGGCGTCAATCGCGCTTGCGGCGATGGACACCGGAAACCAGGCCATGGCCGACGGCGCGATCGCCCGACTCATCTCCACGGCGCGATCGGAAGGGGCGACTGCCTACTGGACGCTCGAGACGAACACGCCGTTCTGCGGTTGGGGTATGGCGGGCCGCGTCGAGACTACGGCTCGCGTGGTGCGCGCACTCGCTCGATATGCGGCACGCAATTCGACCGGAACTGCTTCGCCGGACGCGAGGGCGCTGGCCGACCGCGGCACCCATTTTCTACTCAAGCAGAAGGACCGGTACGGCGTCTGGTATTCGACGCAGGCGACCATCTCGGTACTCGACGCGCTGCTCGAGCAGGTCGCGGATGTCGACGACAGTGCGACCAGTGCGCGATCCGCGACCGTGCTGGTCGATGGGCGCGAGGTCGGAAAGCTGGCGCTGCCGGAAGCGAAAGTCGTTTCAGAGCCGCTCGTGGTCGACCTCTCGACGGCGATCGGCGCCGGAAATCACAACATCGAGGTGGCTGTATCTGACGGCTCGAGGGTCTTTGCCCAGGTCGTCGCACGTCACTATGTTCCGTGGGTCGATGCCGGACGCGA
>CAZQBW010000143.1:4793-12471 GCA_964591515.1 uncultured Clostridia bacterium | reverse complement strand
ACCTCCACCCAGAGCGCGCCGACCGCGGAGCGGTCGCATTGTCTCCAGAATGGTAGGCAACACGACGACAGGCACGACATCGCCTACGACGCACGTTGTCTATGGGACTGACGATGCGACCGCTCCGCGGTCGGATCGAGGTGGGCGGCGGTACCGCGGGTCCGTCGTGAAGCTGTCTCAGGCGCCCAGGCTCACCGGTTGAATAGCGTGCTCTCCAGCGCCTGGGTCAGACTCCCGGATTCGCGTGAGTGCTACGTCGCACTTGCCCGGGATCGACCCGTACGCCAGCGCGCGCGCAACTGACGCCAGAGGCGTGCGATTCGGGCGGTGGCCGCGCCAATTCGGCTCCTGTATGCTTCGCCCGCCGGCGAGCGCTACGTTGCGTCCATCTAGCGGCAAATTCATCGAAAGCAGGTCCATACGTGAAAACACTCGGGAAGATGGTGCTGGCGGGTGCCGCTGGCGTCGCGGGCTATGCGCTCATCAAGCGGCTTCGGCGGCGCGACGTGGCGGGCTATTTCGAGGGCAAGGGCGTCGTCGTGACGGGCGGCGCGAGCGGAATCGGGCTTTGTCTGGTGGACCTCCTCGATCTGTGCGGAGCGCGCGTGCTCGCAGTCGACATGGACGGCGAGGCGCTCCATGCGTTGCGCGAATCCCTTCCTGACATCGAGACGCTCGAGATGGATCTCGCCGCACCGGGAGCTCCGGCCGAGATGGTTCGGGTCGCGACCGAGACACTCGGTCGCATCGACGTCTGTTTCAGTAACGCGGGCATCATCTGGGCCGCGCCGTTCCTCTCGATGACCGAGCAGGACATCGAGCGGCTGATCGCAGTGAACTTCCAGATGCAGGTGCTTCTGACGAAGGAGTTGCTTCCCGTACTGCTCGACCAGGGCGGCGGTGTCATCGCCTACACCGGATCCCTGAGCTCATACGTTCACAGTCCCATGCACAGCGTCTATACAGGCACGAAGGGTGGACTGAACAATTTCGTGCTGGCGGTTCGACGCGAGCTGCCGTCGGACTCGAACGTGCAGCTCTCGATCATCCATCCGAACATGACGCGGACCGGCCTCGTTGCCGAAGACCTGTTCGAGGAGATCAGCCGGCGCTCGTTCCAGCTTCAGACGGCCGAGCAGGTCGCCAGCGCGTTTCTGCAGGGAGTCGCGAACGGAGACCGGCAGATTTTCGTCGAGATCCCCGACTACTTCTACATCTGGATGGAGCGGCTCGCCCCCGGAGTCCTGACGTCACTGTTCCGCGCCGTGATCACGGTTGATCTGCAGCAGATGGCCGAGGACCTGGTCGAAGACTCGAAGATCCGGCGTCACATGCTCGAAGAAGCCTGACGCCCGGACGCGTCCCCCGATCCGCCCGCTCATTCTGTCTTTGTACGCTCCGTGACTCCGCGTGCTCGATACGGCCACGCCTATCCCCTCCCTTCCCCAATTGTAAACACAATGCAAACTCTTCCTGGTATGGAACTTCCGGGCTGCATTCTCTGAATCCTTTTCACGCGTAGACCGTTCATATTACCGTTCCGGCGATCGCGGGTTGCCGGAGTGGATGGACAGCCAGTCGAGAGGAAGGCGGAATCGGGAATGACGCTCGAACTGAACACGCAGATCGGCCCGTACGAGATCCTCGCGAAGATCGGCGCGGGAGGCATGGGTGAAGTCTTCCGTGCGCGAGACTCTCGACTTGGTCGCGACGTCGCGATCAAGATCCTCCCGTTCCACTATGCGTCGAGCGACGATCGGCTTTCGCGTTTCGAGCAGGAGGCCCGCGCGACCGGAGCGCTCAATCACCCGAACATCGTCTCGATCTTCGATTTCGGATCTTACGAAGGCAGCCCGTATGTTGTGACGGAACTACTCGAGGGCGAGACCTTGCGCTCGAAGCTCAAGTCGGGTCCGCTCGCGCCTCGCAAGGCCCTCGACTACGGTGCCCAGATGGCCCGCGGCCTCGCGGCTGCACACGAGAAGGGCATCATTCACCGCGACGTGAAGCCCGAGAACATCTTTCTCACTCGTGACGGCCGGTTGAAGATTCTGGATTTCGGGCTGGCGAAAGTCTCGAGCGAGCTGACGTTCTCCGCTAACGACAGCACGGTCGCCACGCTGCGAGCGCCCACCAACCCCGGCGTGGTGATGGGAACTGTCGGATATATGTCGCCGGAGCAGGTCCGCGGGCTGCCCGTCGATCACCGGAGCGACATCTTCAGCTTCGGGACGGTGCTCTACGAGATGCTGACCGGCGAGCAGGCATTTCGAGGTGATTCGGCCGTCGAGGTAATGAACTCGATCCTCAAGGACGAGCCTCTCGAGCCATCGAGTTTTGTTGGCTCGCTGCCGCCGGGCGTTGATCGGGTACTGCATCACTGTCTGGAAAAGCAGGCCGACTCGCGCTTCCAATCGGCGTCCGACCTGGCGTTCGACCTCGAAGCGCTGTCTCTCTCGTCCGGTTCGTACCGGTCGTCCGGATTCCGGTCCGGCGCACGTCGCGGCCTTCTCTCGCCCATCGCGCGCCGCCGTGTGGTCCGCACTACTCTCGTCCTGCTGCTGTCGGTCGTGCTCGCCGGTGGAGGATTGCTCGCGGGACGATGGGTGTGGCCGCACGATGTTCCGGCGGTCTCACAGTTCAATCAGCTGACGTTCCGCCGAGGGGCGCTGCATTCCGCGCGTTTCTCGTCCGACGGTCAGACGATCCTCTATTCGGCGGCGTGGGATGGCGAAGCAAGTGAGATGTACCTGGTTCGTCCTGGCAGTCCGGAGTCGCGACCGCTGAACCTGAAGGACACGGCGATACTCTCGGTCGCTTCGTCAGGCGAAATGGCGGTGCTTCAGAAGAGCACGCTAGGACGAGTTGGACTGACCGGCGGCGCATCGCGCGCGGTCGCCGAGGAAGTGCATGGCGCCGACTGGAAGCCCGGAACCGAGGAGCTGGCGGTTGTGCGGTACGTTGCCGGCAAGAACCGGCTCGAGTTTCCGCTAGGCACCGTCATTTACGAGACCGACGCGGGTCTCGCGTCACCTCGGTTTTCTCCTGACGGCACGAAGATCGCCTTTCTGCTGCATCCGATCGCCAACGATGATCGTGGCTCGGTGATGGTGACTGACCTCCAGGGCAACGTGACCGAGGTAACGAAGGACTGGACGAGTCTCGGTGGAGTCGCATGGTCACCCGACGGCCGGGAGATCTGGTTTGCTGGAGCGCGAACCGGCGCGAATCGGTCATTGTGGGCAGCAGTCCCCGGCAGTGAGCCAAGGCTCGTTTCGTCTGTCGCAGGGTCACTGTACCTCCACGACATCTGCAGAGACGGTCGCGTGCTGGTCTCACGCGAAACCGTGCGGTCCGAGATACTCGTCCAGCGGCCGGGAGAGGCTCGGGAGCGCGATCTGTCGTGGCTTGACGGTTCGACGGCAGCCGACATCTCGCAGGACGGCTCGACGCTTCTCTTCTCTGAATTGAACCACGGCGGCGGCACGAACTACTCGGTTTACCTGCGCAAGACCGACGGCTCGCCGGCGATACGACTCGGTGAGGGGAACGCGACAGGCCTGTCGCCCGACGGCAAGTGGGCTCTGGCGATACAGCCGACCGCGCCTCCGAGCCTGGTCGCGCTGCCGACTGGTGCCGGTGAGCCCAGGACGCTGCTGCGAGAGGGATTCGATCAGATCTTCACTGCGAAGTGGTTCCCCGACGGGCGCCGCGTACTGCTGCTCGCAAGCGAGCCGGGCAGACAGATCCGCAGCTACCTGCTCGATCTCGACTCGGGCGAGGCGCCGAGGCCGCTGACGGAGGAGGGCCACTACGGCGCTCTGTTGACTCCTGACGGCTCTGCTCTGGCCGTGGTGAACGAGGCCACATTCACGTGGACGCTGATGCCGATCGCGGGGGGCCCGGCGACGCCGATTCGAGGGCTGAACGAAGGAGAAATCCCGGTTCGATGGGCCGACGACGGCAAGCATCTTTACCTGCGGGTCACCAAGCAGTTTCCGGTGTCGATCATGCGGCTGGATCCTGCGACTGGCCGGCGTGAGGCCGTCGTCGAGACTAGACCGGCGGACATGACTGGCGTCAAGCCTTGGCCCCGGGGCGTGCTGATGTCGGCTGACGGCAAGTTCTACGCTTACAGTTATCTTCGGGCGCTTTCCGAGCTTTACCTGATCGAGGGCATACGCGCTTAGGATCGCCCGCCGATGGCTTTACTCGTTGAATCTATGCCTCTGTGACTCTGTGTCTCTGCGTGAGAAGCTCTCTGAGACGCTTCGCACTCGGAGACACGGAGGCACGGAGGGCGATCGTGTTGCAGCGGCCTCGTCATTCCGGGGTGACCCGGGGAGGTGGTTGCGTTGCCAGTCGCGGCACGACGTACGCATCCGCAAACCGGAAGAGCAGCAACGCTCCGACTGTCACGCCGAAGGCGATCGGCAGCCGCGTGTCGGCCTTCACGAGCATGTAATAGTGCACGACGCCGCCAACGCCGATTGCATACGCCAACCGGTGCAGCATCCTCCATCGCCTGCCGCCGACGCGCTTGATCATCGCGTTCGTTGACGTAATCGCAAGCGGAATCATCAGCGCGATCGTGGTCATGCCCACGGCAATGAACGGTCGCTTCCAGACGTCGTCGACGATTGCCGCAAAGCCGAAGTTCTTGTCGAACCAGACATACGCGAACAGATGAAGCACCCCATAGCCGAAACCGAACAGCCCGAACGTTCGCCGGTGCACTGCCAGCCATTGCATACCGGTCACGCGCCTGAGTGGCGTCACCGCCAGTGAAAGTGTGATGAACACGAGCGCCAGCATCCCGGTGACGTGCGTGATGAATTCGAGTGGGTTCGCACCGAGGGCTCCCCGATAGGTGTCCCACGCGAGCATTGCAAGCGGCACGGCGCAGTTGACGACGACGACCCGTTTGCTGAATTCGACACCGGACTTCGAGAGCTTCTTCATGGATTCAGAAGTACCGGCGCAGGTCCATTCCTGCGTAGAGGCTCGCAACCTGCTCGCCGTATCCATTGAACGGCAGCGTGTCACGCTGGCCGAACTCGCCGATCCGTCGCTCGTAAGCCTGCGACCAGCGCGGATGGTCCACCTTCGGATTCACGTTCGCATAGAAGCCGTACTCGTTGGGCGCTTCCTTGTTCCAGGTAGTCGGCGGCTCACGATCGGTCAGGCTGATCGACACGATCGACTTGATTCCCTTGAATCCGTACTTCCACGGCACGACCAGACGAAGCGGAGCGCCATTCTGCGGAAGCAGCGGCCTCCCGTAGATTCCCGTCGCGAGAATCGTCAGCGGATGCATGGCCTCGTCCAGTCTGAGGCCCTCGACGTACGGCCAGCCAAGCACGGATGTCCGCTGGTTGGGCATTCGTACCGGGTCGAACAGGGTGACGAATGCGACGTACTTTGCCGTCGAAAGCGGTTCCACCGCGTTGAGCAGCGCCGAGAGCGGTATTCCGAGCCACGGAATCACCATCGACCAGCGCTCGACGCATCGCATCCGGTACACACGGTCCTCGGGCGTTGCGAGACGCGCGATTGTCTCGAGATCGAACGTCGCCGGTTTGGCGCAGAGGCCCGACACGTTCACCGTCCACGGCTCGGTCACGAAGCCCTTCGCGTTCTCGGCGACGCCGCGCTTGTCGGTCGAGAACTCGTAGAAGTTGTTGTAGTTCGTTATGTCGTCGAAAGTCGTCACGCTCTCGCCGCCGGGACCGTCGAGCAGACTGGCGACGGGCTCGCCACCCTGCCCCGGCGGGGCCGATGAAGGCTGGGTGAGTCCGCGGTATACGCCGGCGGTAGTAAGTGCCGTTCCGGCCAGGACCGCAGTTCGCAGAAAGGCACGGCGATTCAGCCAGGTCGACTCGCTGGTGATCTCGCTCGACGGGATGTCGTCCGGCTTCTTGATGAGCATGGCGGACATTGTAATGCCGGAACACGCTCATGCATTCCCGGCGAGCGCCACAAAAGCCGGTGCCGGTACGGAATCCGGCACGGGAAATCTATCGGCCAATAAGGTGATTCACGCTTCGGGCGTGCCCATGTCGACCAATCCCCGGTCCAACTCGGCACGCGCCTCCGCTGCGAGCGCTTCGTATTTCGTCCGAAACGCGTCGAGCTTACCCTCCTCGAGCTCTTCCAGATCGAGAAGCGCATTGTGGGCGCCTTTCGTGGCCCGGATCAGTTCGTCGAGTTTTACCTGGATTGCTTCGGTGTCACGGTTCTGCGTGTTCTGGATCAGGAAGACCATCAGGAAGGTGACGATCGTCGTTCCCGTGTTTATTACGAGCTGCCACGTATCGCTGAATCCGAAGACTGGGCCCGTGACGATCCACGCGAGAATCACGCCAACAGCCAGGGAGAACGTTCGCGGGCGACCGCTGAAACGGGCTGTCGCCTTCGCAAACCGCGTGTACCAGGAAGCACTTGTCATGTATGAACCTCAATTCATCACGTCAACGCGGGACACTCAATTGTCGTGCTTGACTCGTGCGAGCATCACGAGAGCCGGAACCTGGTTGAGATGCCGGACAACGAAACGCACGCCACGCCCTTCAGCGTACCGTGGCGCCGCCTCTATCACTTCGAGTACGGACTGCGGCAACCCGAGCTCGTGTGCTGCTTTCACCGCCTTCTCGCCCAGCGCGAAAGACACCGTAAAGTAGCCGCGGTTCGGCGTCACATAGACGATCACCCGCTTTTTCACTCGGATTCTGAGGCCCCAACCGGTCGTGGCGCTCGCAAAGCCCCACTCGAGGCTGACGGGCGCAAGTTCCTGCGAGATGGCTTCGAGGAGGCGTGTCCACGCACGGTGCGACTTGCCGAGCACCTCGCCAAGTCTCTCGTCCGAAGGAGATTGTGCCTTGTCGATGAACGCGCTCAGTGCCATTGCCTCACCCCGTGTACGTCTGCATGCTTCGCTACGGTGGTACGCGAAGCATCGTGCCGTTTTCCGGACAGACGCCTAGCCGCTACTCTTCGACTGCTCCAGCCGGGCCTCGACCTCTCCAAGCCAGCCACGCTTCAGTTCGTCCGGCGGGATGCTCGAAAGATAGGGCTTCAGGTCGAGGATGGGCGTGCCATCGAGCATATCCACTCCGGCGACACGAAGACGCGATCCATCCCGCCCGAGAAGCCTCACAACGGTAAGTCCGATCGGGTTTGGCCTCTTCGGAGAGCGTGTCGCAAATACGCCATGTTGGCGCGTGTCGGTCGGCGGCGACGAGCAGAGGTCGTACCCCGCAACGCGATCGAATACCCACAGGACGAACAGGTGCGAGAAACCCTCGATGTCGGTCAGCCCGGCCTCGAACTCCGGGGAGATCTCGAGCACGCCTTCGGTGTCGTGCTTAGCGCCACAGCCTTTCGGAATCTGCGACGTGTCCGAATACGGGCATCGCACGAAACCGATTGGCCGCATTGAGAAGGAGTCGGGCATGAACAACTGCGCCTGCTGAGCTACTTCTTCTTGCCGTCCTTCGTCGCGTCGGCAGACTTGTCCTTCTTCGGCTTCTTGGTCTCTTTCTTCTGTGTGCTCTTTCCCTTTGCCATTGCATCCTCCGACTTACAGACGGTCCGTGGGACTGCGCGCTGCCGGCCTTCTCGAGCCACATCGGGCCAGCGTCATCCGATGCGACCGCTCGATCACCGACATCGTAGCGCA
>CAZQBW010000143.1:0-4693 GCA_964591515.1 uncultured Clostridia bacterium | reverse complement strand
GGACCTGTTCCGCGGTACGAAGGTTGCTCTGTTGCAGCTTTGAGGGGCGTACGTCCGTCTTGCCGACCGCCCGCGCGCGACCACCGGAGGGCTTTTCGGGGAGCGTCGCCGCACTGGCCGTCCATCCATGCACCGACTCGCCCGTGAAACGGTTGCCCAGCGGGGCGCCGTCATCCCGAGGATTGTCGAAAAGGAGGTCGAGCCATGTGGCCTCGTTCAAATTCGGTACTCCGCATCGGGAGCGCGCTGCGACGTCAGGTCCGCGCCGCGGCTCCAGTCGTTCTCTCGGTCATCCTGACGCTATGGGGAGTCCCGGCGGCATCTCGCTCCGCTCCCCAGGCAGCTGGCAGCGGCGACCCGCCTTCGATCGTGCGTGACGACGCGAGCGGACCCTGGTTCATGAAGTCGTGGGGCAGTTCGATCACGGGCGATGGCGAGTTCAACTACCCGAACGGCATCGCCATAGACTCCAAGAACAAGGTCTATGTAGTCGACACGAACAACAACCGGATTCAGAAGTTCAGCAAGAAGGGCAAATTCCTCCTTTCATGGGGAACTGAAGGCTCCGGTGACGGCCAGTTCGAATATCCGTACGGAATCGCCGTCGACACGGCGGGCAGCGTCTACGTCGCCGACACGTACAATTATCGGATTCAGAAGTTCGACTCCGACGGCAACTTCCTGCTGAAGTGGGGTAGCTCGGGTTCCGGAGACGGTCAGTTCCTGTCGAACTTCGGCATCGCGACGGACGGCGCCGGCAACGTGTACGTTTCGGACGGTCCCGGTGCCCGAATCCAGAAATTCGATTCTCAGGGGAACTTCATCCTGAAATGGGGTTCTCGCGGCCAGGGTGAAGGGCAATTCGACTCTCCGCACGATCTTGCGATCGACGGATCGGGCAAGGTGTTCGTGGCCGACACGAACAACTGCCGGATTCAGGCGTTCGACTCGACGGGCAACTTTCTCTACGCCTGGGGAACGCAGGGCCTGACCGATGGCAAGTTCCTCTACCCATCTCACGTCGCATTGGACAATTCGGGCCGCGTGTACGTGGTCGACTATGCCGATCGCGGGCAGACGTTCGATTCGACCGGCCACTTCCTCAACAGCTGGGGAGGCCACGGACTGACGGACGGCCGCTTCAGCCGGGCAGCCGGCATTGCCGTGAATCGGAAAGGCGAAGTGTTCGTGGTCGATTCGAACAGCTGTCGCGTTCAGAAATTCGACTCGTCATTCGCGTTCATCCTGAAGTTCGGTAGCCACGTAACGGGTGACGGAGAATTCAACCTGCCGAACGGGATCGCGATGGACCACGAGGGTAACCTCTACGTCGCCGACACTCAGAATGATCGGATCCAGAAGTTCGACCGGGATGGGACATTCATCACGAAGTGGGGCGAGCGAGGTTCGGGCGACGGCCAGTTCCGATTGCCCTACGACGTCTCAGTCGACAACACGGGAAGGGTGTACGTGGCCGACACCGACAACCACCGGATTCAGGTCTTCGACCCTAACGGGGTGTTCCTGACGAAGTGGGGCGGCAACGGAACCGAGCCCGGGAAGTTCGCGTCCCCGTACGGCCTGGCGGCCACCGGAAATGGCTATGTGTTTGTCGCCGACACATACAACAACCGCGTGCAGGCGTTCGACTCGAACGGCACGTTCGTCTCGCAGTGGGGGTCGGAAGGCACCGCCCCGGGACAGTTCCAGCGTGCGAACGACGTCGCGCTCGACGTGGACGGCTATGTCTACGTCAGCGACGCATTCAACTGCAGGATTCAGAAGTTCACGTCGAACGGAATGTTCGTATCTGCCTGGGGCACGTGCGGTGACGGGGAGGGACAGCTCGACTACCCGTCGGGCATAGCAACGGACGCAATGCGGAACGTGTACGTTGCAGACTCGGACAACAGCCGGATTCAGAAATTCGACTCGAACGGAACATTCCTGACGAGTTGGGGCGGGTTGGGTTCGGCAGACGACCAGTTCCGCTATTGCCGCGGCGTGCTGGTAAGTGGCGCGGGTGACGTCTATGTCACAGACACCTACAGCTACCGCGTCAAGATGTTCTGCCAATCGCCCGAGATCATCTCAGTCACGCTCTCAGCGACGAAGCTGACGATTCACGGCGGCGGATTCGGCGACTCGCCACACGTCGTGATCAATGGAACCGATCGGACGTCGTTCGTCCGCAGCGTGACGAGCTTCACCATCGTGCTTCGGGGCACGAGGACGAGCCTTGGGTTCGTTTCCGGCCCAAACACGATCCAGGTGATCGGCGCCGGCGGGGTGGCGACGAATACGGTGACGATCAATCTCTGAGCAGAGGCGATTCACCGGACGGCGACTCGTTCGCCGTCCGGTGCACTGCAGGACGACTTCAGGCTGGACCATCGTAAGGATTGGCGAGTCCGCTGGACGACCCAGGTCCGGCTGCTCGGTGCGCTCTGTGCATCCGTGCTCTTTGTATGCAAACGCCATTGCCGTTGGCATGCAAAGAGCACGGAGTCACAAAGCGCACTGAGAAGCCGGCCCCTACAAGAAGACGACCGGGGCACGTGCCCCGGCCGTAACGGTGCCGATCGATCCCGAAGCGTCGGGAACTACATCGGACACGGCTCGCCGCTCGCGCCTCTGGATCTCCGGAAGAGAGCCACACCGATCGCAAGTCCGGCAATCAGTCCGACACCAAAAGCAACTCCCGCCGATTCGAGCGGATGCCGCTTCATCTGATGGACGAGCTCCTCGCTCGCATCCTCGGCCGAATGGCGAGCGCGTCGAATCGTCTGCCTGGCGGCACGAACGGCCGATTCGGCTCCGTCTCCGACAATGGCCTTGACGTGCTCGACCTCCGCCGCAACGCTCGCGATTCCCTTGTCAATTATGGCTGATGACATGTTTTGACCTCCTCCTGTGGCGTCCCGACGGCGACGGAATGTGACGACTCCACCGCTCGATCGCGACACGCTGACTCAATGGTGGTGCTCGAGCTCGGCGGCGTCCGCCTCGGCCTTTGTCTTGTGCACCGTTCCGGGCGCGTGCTCGGGCGGCGTGTAGACGGTGTAGAGCTTCAGCGACGCGCCGCTGCTTGCGACGAAATTGTGACGGGTGCCTGCTGGTACTACCACGACGCTACCAGGCCCGATGGCGACGCTCTCTGCGTCGAGAATCGCTTCACCGGTCCCGTCGACTATGACAAGGACCTGATCCACATCCTCGTGAACCTCTTCGCCAATCTCGCCTTCCGGCTCAACCGACATGAGCACCAGTTGCGACCTGTCGGTCGTGAACAGCACCTGTCGAAAATACTCGTTCTCGAGTGCCTGGCTCGGCACGTCTCCCGCAAAGTACTTCGTGGTCATGTCGCCTCCCGTGGCCCGCTCTTCACTGCGACCGGCGACGAAATGGTCGGGTCGCAGGAGCGGAAATCGTCGTGAGCAGAGCTCACGACTTGATGTTGTCTCCGAGTTCCGCGATCTTCTCGCCGACCTTTCGCCGCGCCTCTCCGAGCTCCTGCCGGACTTTTCCCTTTGTCTGATCGAGCTCGCCTTCACGCTCGAGGCTCTCATTTCCGACCGCCGACCCAATGGCCTCCTTCACTGCTCCCTTGGCTCGGTCGAATGCGCCGTGCGCTTCATCCTTGTTAGGTATTCCCTTCACGCTGTCTCCCCCTGTGGTCTTGTCGAGTCTGGCGCCGCAGCGGCCTTCGAACGTAATCCTGAACCGGCCGGGCGCAGTCCAAATGCGCACCGCCAGCTGGCGGTGCCCGGAGTGATACCTGCAACACGCGTGCCGCCGCTGGCTCTCCGTTCAACCAGAGTCTTTCAGGGTGTTCAATCTGGAACGCGTGTTGCATCGACTGAACATGAGTTCGCGATTGGCGCGACCGGCCTTGCCGCGCGGAGTGCCTCCCGATGCGAGGCGATCTTGCAGGTCAGCCGCACATCCCCCAGGAGGGAGCAACGATGTCCAGATTGCTTCGACGCAGCGCTCTAGTGCTTTGCTCCACGCTCATCCCGGCTTTGGCCCTTGTACCGGGCAACGCCCAGGTTCCACTCCGCGAACCGGAAGCATTCCTGCGCAAGTACATTCGCCTCTCCGATGCCGAGACGACGGCGATGCAGCGTGGCGACGCAATCGCAAAGCTCGTGAAGACCTCCAACAAACGGGAGCTCGCGGTCGGAGGCGTCGTCCGTCTCGCCGTTCCCAGAGACGACTTCGTATCGAAGATCCGAGACATAGTTCGATACAAGACGAACGACGCGATCCTGCAGATAGGAAGGTTCTCTGATCCGCCGCGAATCGAAGACCTGGCAGGACTCACGATGGAGCCCGCCGACCTTGCCGCGCTTAAGAAGTGCAAACTCGGAAACTGTGGACTGAGGATGCCGGCCGCGGAGATCGAACGATTCCGGACCGAGATCGACTGGAAGCGAAAGGACGCAAACGCTCGAGCGACGCTGCTTGCCCGACAGATGATTCTCCAGTACGTGAATGCCTATCTTGCCGGGGGTGATTCTGCCCTGGCGGAGTACCACGACCGCAAGCGTGCGCTGAGCCTCGCCGACGAGACGCGCTCGCTGATGGCGGCATCGCCGTACCTGCTCGAATATGCGCCGGAATTTCACTCCTACCTCGAGCAGTACCCGACAGGTCGCCTCGAAAAGGTCGAGAACCTGATCTACTGGTCGAA
>CAZQBW010000142.1:0-12545 GCA_964591515.1 uncultured Clostridia bacterium | reverse complement strand
ACCTCCACCCGGAGCGCGCCGACCGCGGAGCGGTCGCATTGTCTCCAGAATGGGACGCAACACGACGACGGGCACGACATCGCCTACGACGCACGTTATCTCTGGGACTGACGATGCGACCGCTCCGCGGTCGGACCGAGGTGGCGGCGGTACCGCGGGTCGCGTGTGCTCGTTGCACTCGCCCCCGCGACCCACGGCTATTTCATTCGACCGCTCCGCGGTCGGTCGCGCCTGTGGCGCTCTCTGAGTCAGGAACGAAACGGCCAGTGCGGGCCCGTGCAAGCACCGAACTGACCCACTACCCCCACAAGAGAGAACTTTGCAGACCGTTGAGGGCAGGTGGTAGCATCACCGCTTCCGATTGCCGGCGTGTCGATTGCTGTGGAGGTTGCTGGATCAATGGAGTTCAAACCTGAAGTGGCGGATTCGCGTGGTTACCGCGAGGCGCTCGCGTCGATGCTTGCGCAGTTCCTGCTCGGCGAGGAGATCTCTTTTACCGCAGTCCCGATGGCACTCGATTTCATCTCGGACGAATCGATCCTCGCGCAGCTCCAACTTCAGTTCGAGGACGAAAAGCGACACCACGACATGTTCTCCACGGAGCGCGCCCGATTGGGCCTTCCGAGGGAGGAACCCGTCGAAGCGATGCACCGCTTCAACGAGGTCGTCATCGACAGCCTGCGCAAGCGCGACATCATCGGCGGAGTCATCCCTGGCTGCTTCATGCTGGAGGGTGCGGCCTTTTCGACGCTTCTGACGCACTGCGATACCGTTGACTCGACGCTTTCGGCGGTATTCAAGGAGATTGTCGCAGACGAGGCTCGGCATATCGCCCTCAATATATCCGTCGTGCAGGACGTCCTCGCCAACGATCCGGCGAAAGTGACGCAGCTCGTCGACGTTCATCGCGAAGCGCTTCCGCTCCTCTTTTCGCTGTTTCACTCGTTCCAGTCGATCAACAATGAAATGGGTGTCGACAACGAGTGGTTCACGATGCGCTGCCTGTTCCACCATTCGCAGCGAATCCGGCGGCTCCACCTGCCCAACTCCGTCGCGAAAGTCATGCTCGCCGATACGATGGCCGTCGCGCAGACAAGCAAGTGACGCCATCGAACTCCGGGGCGGATCTCTGCAGATAGGGCTTCGAACGTGACAAGCGAATCGAGCGAGGTACCTGTCGAGGAGGAGCCCGGCAAGCGTGCCAACCGAGCAAAGGCTGCAACCCGCGTCGGCCGCGACACGGGCGTCCTCATGTTCGGGGACCTGTTCGACCGCGGGCTCGGCTTCCTGTTTCTCATCGTCGCGACGAAGATCTACGGGCTCGAGATCTACGGCGCATACCTGATCGCACTCGGCGTCTTCCAGATCGTCCGGGCGATCGTCAGCTTCGGGCTCGGTCGCAGCCTGGTTCGCGACGCCGCAGCCGCCGTTGCAGTCGAAGACGCTGCGAGACTGAAGGGAGCCATCAAGCTCGGATTCGTCCTGAGCCTCTCTCTCGCGATCGTGTGCGGATCCGTGCTTATGCTCGGCACGGGCGAGCTCGTCTCGGCCTGGCTGCCAACGCAGACGAAAATCATCGAACCAATTCGCGTGTTCGGGTTCCTCACGCCGATCTTCTCGTTCAACTTCGTATTGCTTCAGGCGCTCTACGGAATGGGCCGCATTCGCGACATGGTCATCGCGAACAATATCGTCGAGCCGTCGAGCCGACTACTGGCGCTGCTCGTGCTGTTCGGTGCCGGCGTGTCGGGCTACTACGCGATTCCCGCTGCATACGCCATCGCCCTCGTTCTCAGCTCGGTCTATGCGCTCGGGGTCTTCATCAGGCACGTGTGGCCAATGATCGCCGGTGTCACGGCGGTGATGCGGGTCAGGGAAACGCTCGCTTTCGTCGTGCCCCTCACGCTCAATGACCTCGCGACGAAGTCGTTCCGCGCCTTCAATATCGGGGTCTTCGCGGTCTATCGCACGGCGGTCGACGTCAGCATTTTCAACGTCGCGCTCAAGCTGACGGGTGTCGCATATTTCTTTTCCGGGTCTCTCATGGGGGCGTTCCGACCCCGGATCGCCGCGCTCATCGCCCAGGGGCAACTCGATGTGCTGTCGGCAGAAACCCGCGTCTATACGCGGTGGATACTCACGTTCGCGCTCATCCCGTACGGCCTGATGATCTTCTTTCCGGCGGACGTGCTGGGAGTACTCGGCTCGCAGTTCGTGCCCGCGGCGCCGACATTGCGGATTCTCTGTATCGCGCTGCTCATCGGGCAGGCGGCGGGTCCGTTGATGGCGCTGCTCGTCATGTCGGGACGGGCGCGACAGTCAGTCTACTGTCTCATCGGGGCTGCGTCCTGCTACACGCTGCTCGCTCTTCAGGCCGTGCCGGCGTACGGCACCGTCGGCGCGGCGCTGTCGGGACTCGTGACGGTCCTGCTGTTCGTCCCCATCGTGTCGACGTACGTTCAGCGGTCTCTGAAGATACGGCTTTACGGGCGACGGATGCTCAAGCCCGTCGCGGCAATGGCCGTTGCGCTGGCGGTTGGATATCTGGTCTCGATCGCTCTGCCGACTGTGTTGCCGGAGGAGGGTCGCCACGTCATGCGGTTCGTCCGGACCGTCACGATCGTGGCTGTCGTCGTCGGCGGCTACATCGCGCTGCTCGTCAGGCTCGGCATCGAGCCGGAGGAGAAAGCCGTGCTCGAGCAGGCCTCAGGGCCGCTCGTGAAGATTCGACGGAAGCTGCGCAAGGCGTTTGGTCGATGAAACGCGTGACGATCCGTGCGACCTCAGTTACCCTCGAGGATCGTCTGTGCGACCGCCAGCCCACCGGTGTGCGAGATCGACACGAGTGCCCGACTGGCGCCCAGCTCGCGAAACCTCTCGAGCGCGACTCCGTGAAACTCCAGACGGGGCGGCCCGACCCCCGATGATAGGATCTCGACGTCGCGCCATGCCACACCCTCTCCCCATCCAGTGCCGAGCGCCTTCATGGCCGATTCCTTCGCGGCAAACCTGCCGGCGTAGTGGATCGCGGCCGACGGGCGCGCGTCGCAGTATCCGGCCTCTGCTTCCGTGAAAACACGCTCGATGAAGCGTCGGCCGAGCCGGTTAATCGCGCGCTCGATGCGAGCCACCTCAACGATGTCGATGCCGATTGCGAGGATCATCTGATGACGACGAACGGTGATGCAGTGCCGATGTTCGAGCTTCGAGAGGGCGATGGTACCAGCTGGCTGGCGTGCCTGCCATTCGAGGATCAGGGCTTCGTCGCGGCCTTCGGGACGCGCGTCGGGACATTGCCAGGCGAGCCTGCCGAGGCCACTGCCGCGCGACTCGCGGCCGCGCTCGGCCTGGGCGACTCACGCCTGGTAATGGCGAAGCAGGTGCATTCCGCCGTCGTTCGCGTGCTCGAATCCGACCGCGATCTGGCCGATACAGGTCGAACCGAATGCGACGCCATGACCACGGCGCGTCGCGGAACGCTGCTCGGTATCAAGACGGCCGATTGCGTGCCAGTGCTCATTGCGGATACGCGAACGCGGGCGATCGCGGCCGCACATGCGGGTTGGCGCGGAGCTGCGGCGCGGATCGTCGAGCGCACGTTTGCGACGATGGTTGCCAAACACGGCGCGAGCCGCGCGGACTGCATCGCAGTCGTTGGTCCGGCTATCAGTGCGGCCGCCTACGAAGTCGGATCCGATGTGCTCGAACGGTTCCAGAGCGAGTTTCCGTACGCGTCCCGAATCATCTCGAATGTGCACGACGA
This sequence comes from uncultured Clostridia bacterium, assembly GCA_964591515.1. Lineage (GTDB taxonomy): Bacteria > Acidobacteriota > Blastocatellia > UBA7656 > JADIYM01 > JADIYM01. The sequence continues at coordinate 8,782 of CAZQBW010000142.1, read as the reverse complement.
CAAGGGGCACATCGACCTGAAGGAGGCGTGCGCCATCCAGCTCGAAATGTGCGGTCTCGACCGCGAGCAGATATTCGTGAGCGACGCCTGCACTTTGCGCGAGCCGGATCGATGGTTCTCGTATCGTCGCGAGGGAGCCGCCGCGGGACGGATCATCTCGATCGTCGGCGAGGCCGGAGCCGAAGCGTAGGTCGCGCGTAGAAGAAGGCCACGGATCAGACGGATCTTACAGATTGACACGGATCTGAGGTCAATTTGCAGATCCGTGTAAATCCGTAAGATCCGTCTGATCCGTGGTCCTCTTCTTTTTACTTCTCCGGAGCGTAGTAGCCGCGCCGATGCCGGACCTTCAGGTCCTTGCGTGTCTCGCCGGACAGCTTCAGCTCGATCTTGCGGAAGGTTCCGTCGCGTCGCGCGTTCGAAGGCGAGTAGCTGACGATGTACTGCTGCCGAAGGTCGTTCTCGATCTCGGCGAACGCCTGGTCGAGGTCGTCGGCGCCACGCGGCTTGAAGACTCGGCCGCCGGTCTCCTTCCCGTACTTGTCGAGGACGCCGAGTGCCAGGTCGTATCCGATGGCGATCGAATAGACGATCACCTCCGAGCGCCACGCGCGTTCGATGGCTGCTTCAGACTTGTACGAGCTCGTCGTGTCCACACCGTCGGTCAGCAGGATTATCACCCGTCGACCCGCCTCTCTTTTGAGCACGTCATCGGCCGCAAGGTAGACGGCATCGTTCAATGACGTTCCGCCGGCCAGCGGATTCGTCGGCGCCGTTCCGCCGCGACCGAAGCCCGAGGACGGCGAGACGCGAACGCGGTCAAGGGCGGCGGTCAGGGACGGGAGACTCGCCGTGAGCGGCTGTTCGAGCGTGACTTCCTTGGCGAACGAGATCACGCACGCTACGTCCTTCTGCGGACGCAGCACCTTCTGGAAGAAGCGATATGCCGCTTCCCGCTCCGCACCTATCGTGAGCTCCTGACTGCCGCTCGTGTCGATGAGCAGCGCGATCGTCAGTGGCGCATCGAGCTGACGCTCGAACGAGAAGACCTCCTGTTCGACACCGTCCTCGACGACGACAACCTCCTGACGAGTGATGTCCGTGATGTGCTTGTTCTTCTTGTCGTTGACGTTGAAGGGCACGTTGACGAGCTCGGTTCCGAGCTGAACGGGCTCTTCGTCCTGTCCCTTCTGACCGGAAGGCGTAACGACTGGTTCAGGCGGAGCGGGCGGCGGAGGTACATCAACCGGTGGTGACTGCCGCTGCTGGGCGGTCGCGCCGGTTGGTGGGAATCCACCGATCGCCGCGAGGAGCACGAGCGTCAGGACAATCGAAATGCTGCGTCTCAAGGCGTCCCCGTCGGTGCGCCGCTTGCCCTGGCGCCCGTGGTGCCACGTGGCGCGAAGTAGCCGCGACGGTGGAACACCCGGACGTCCTTTCGTCCCGGAAGCTCGATCTCGATGGACCGAAACGATCCATCACGAGTCGAGTTCGACGGTTCGTACGCAAGCAGGTACTGGCTGCGCATTTCCTGGTTGATCTGGCCGAAGGCGGCGCGCAGATCATCGAACGACTCCGGGAAGTACGCGTGTCCGCCGGTCTGCGATGCCAACGTCTCGAGCACGTCGCGCTTCACTGCCGTGGAGCGATAGCGGTCGCCGACTCCGAGCGCGTAGACAATGACGTCGCTCCGGTGTGCATCGTCGATCGCGTCCTGGAGCGTCCGATCGCTGGCGTTGTCGTCGCCGTCCGTAAGAAGGATGATCGCGCGTCGCGTGATTGTTTCCGGGGAGTCCGGCGCCGAAATAGGCGGAAAGAGCTCGGTGGCGGTGATTCCGATCGCATCGAACAGCGCCGTCGCGCCGTAGCGGCTGCCCGAACTGATCTTCGACTCCCAGTTCAAACGGTTGAAAGCCTCGTTCACTCGATCCAGACGGTTCGTGAGCCCCTGTACGAAGTCGACGTCTTCTCGGAACCGCACGAGCGCGGCCGTGTCCTTGCGGGTCTTCAGTACCGACTGAAGGAATGCGAGCGCGGCCCGTTTTTCGTCGGTGAAGGTGAACTCCTGACTGCTCGAGACGTCGATGACGATGGCACAGACGAGCGGCAGGTTGGTCTCTTTCTTGAACGAGAAGACCTGCTGCTGGTGGCCGTCTTCCGAGACGGTGACGTCGGGCTGCTCGATGTCGCCGATGAAGCGGTTCTGCGGGTCCGTCACTGAAAACAGGACGTTCACGACGTCGGTCGAGAGCTGAATCGGATCGTTGTCGACCGGAATGTCACTGCCGGATTGTGCAGGCGATCCGGCAGGCGGCGGCGTCGTGCGCCGGTTCCGCACCGGTCCATCCTGCGCCGGCGACGACGCCGAGGCTCCGAACATGCACACGACAAGTCCGGTCACGATTGCGAGTCGAGTTCGTCCCACGAGGACCTCCGTTAGCGCGGCACGCTGTCGGTGCCGGCCGGAACGGCGAAGTAACCGGCCTTGGCGCGGACTTCTGCCTTTCGATCGATGTTTTCCGTCCTGACCTCAATCTTGCGGTACTTCCCGTCGCGCGCCTGGTTCTTCGGTTCGTAGTAGATGACGTACTGGTTCCTCAGCAGAATCCGGACACCCGCGAAGGCGCGCTCCAGTTCGATTCGCTGATACGGCAGAAACGTTCGCCCGCCCGTTTCCTCACACAGTCTCGAGAGATCCTTGTCGACCGATCCCTTCGTCGTCCCGGCGTTGATGTCCGAGTAGTTTCGAGTGCTGATGCCGAAGATCGTCACGCTCGTGCGTTGCGCCATTGCGATCGCTTCATCGAGCGTTCGGTCGCTGCCTACGTCCTCGCCATCGGTGATGACGAGCATCACGGGTCGGGTTCCGGCCGGAAGCTGCGCCATTTTCTCTTCGCAGACGCGGTAGATCGCGTCGTAGAGCCGCGTGTTGCCGCCGGCCTTGATGGCGTCGATCGATCGCGTCAGGTCTCCCGAATCCCGCGAGAAATCCACGTGGAGCGTCACGACCGAGTCGAACGTCGCGAGCAGCGCGCGATCGACCGAACGCTCGAGGATCGACATGACGAACGCCGCGGCGGCTTCCTTCTCGAACTTGAGCTTGCGCTTCACGGAAGAGCTCGTGTCGATCATCAGCGCAATGTTCAACGGGAGCTGGGTCGGCGCGTCGAAAGACGTGATCTGCTGTTCGACGCCGTCCTCGAAGACACGGAAGTTGCCACGCGTGAGGCCTGGCACGAACTCGCCCTTCTTGTCGAACACCATGACCGGCAGAAAGACCTCGAGTGTTTCGATCTGGGTCTGGTCGTCGCCCTGCTGTGCCCGGGCTCCGGCGACGACGGGTGGGAGCCCCACAACGAGCGTGAGGGCAATGAGAAAGAGAGTGCGCAGTCCGGTCATCGATCGTTTGGTCATAGAACGAAAAAGTATAGGCATCCTTGCGAGAAGGGGTCAAACACGGCATCCACGGCATTTGACGGCATTCGTCAGGAAGTTCCCACTTGGCGCCCTTTGCGTCTCCTCTTTGCGTCTTTGCGAGAAACAGACCTCCCAAACGCGCCAGCTCCGAATGCCACACCCGTGCCTCCGTCATAACGCCCAAACAACTCACGGGTGCCCAAATGGATGCCGCCCCTACCCTCCGAGGGTGCCCGCGAGCCGAAACACCTTCTCGAAGCCGCTCTCCTCGGCGCGCAGCGTGACCGTCACGATGCCGTTCGCGTCACACGCATACCGTTCCACGATCGTATCGGTGGTGTCCGGATCGCGCCTTTCGACGGGCAGCTTCGCAAGTCCGCGGCGCCCCTGCAGGTCGGGCTCGAATGGAAAGACGATTGCCTCCCACGGCGTGACCCCGAAGTCCGGATCCCCGGCTGCCGAGACCGACGCGCACTCGACGAATCGATAGTGACCGACGTTGTGCGCCGGCCGGTATCGCCGTTCGGCGTGAAGCGGAGTGCCGTTGCTGTCTAGCGCCGAGTCCTTCACGAAGATCGGATCGAACACCACTCGGGCTCCGCCGTCGGCCTCTCGAAACACTCCGAAGTGCCGGGTGAGCGTCTCGCGAACGAAGTAAGGCTCGTCGGGATTCGACGCGACAGCGAGACCGATCGCGACCGCACCGTGAGGATAGGGCGAACGCTGGACGCGCCGGCCATATCGATCGCGAAGCACTCGCGAGACCAAAGGAAACGTCGACGATCCACCGACCAGGTAGATCGTTGCCACGCTCTTCGGCAAGACGCCGTCGAGCTCCTCGGTATCGGGCAGGCGCTCCAGGACGCGCTCGAGGCAGCCGATGGACCGGTCTACGAGCGGGCTGCAGCGATCGTAGAAGTCGGCGACCTGCACGACGACCTCGTCGCGGTCCGCGCCGGCAGCGGTCGCATCGATGAGCAGCTTCTTCGTGTTGGGGTTGAGCGCTTCCTTGCGCTCCCTGACTTCGTCGACGAGCGGGGCGATGGACTCGGGCGCCAGCTCGGCCTCGCCGATCTCGCCGACGACCATGTCGAACAGGATCTGATCGAAGTCGTCGCCACCGAGCCGCTCGACGCCCTCGCTTGAGACGATCTCGTGGCGCATTCCGGCAATGCGGATGGCCGCTGCGTCGAAGGTGCCTCCGCCGAGGTCGTACACGGCGAGGTATTCCTTTTGGCGTGGCGAGTCGGGGTTCTTGACGAAGCGGTGCGCGTACTCGACGCCCGCGGCCGACGGTTCGTTGATCATGCCGACGACGTCGAAACCCGCGAGCTTGAAGGCTTCGAGCGTGATGAATCGCTGGTTGCTGTTGGCGTTCGCCGGGACCGAGATCATCGCCTCGAGGCGTTCCCGCTTGCCGATGGCGACGTTCGTCGCGTCCGACCGCAGCTCCGACGCGAGCGCGGCGAGGTAGCGTCCGAGCAATTCGAGGAGCGGGATCTGACCAACGCCGGGGATCTCGATCGGCTCGTCGGGCGAGGAGTGCGCCAGCATCCGCTTGATGGACGTCAGGTGCCAGGCGTCCGGCCGACCCCGGAGGGCGTCGGCCCGGTGGCCGAAGGCTATCGATCCGTCGACGGCGGCGATGCGGGAAGGGAACCATTCGATCCACGTGCCGCGTTCGTCGCGAAACGAGACCAGGGGGTAATTGCCCCGATCCGAGACCGCGACGACCGTGCGCGTCGTGCCAAAGTCGATTCCAAGCCGCATACGGCGAGTTCTTGTACCACAGACGGGGGAGGGGAGGCCGGGTGAACTGAGTGTGTGGTCCCATCGGATCTCTGCGCCTTTGCGTCTTTGCGAGTCCTTTGCGTCTTTGCGAGAAAACAGATTCGAGACGGCGTTTCTCGCAGAGACGCAAAGGACTCGCAAAGACGCAAAGACGCAAAGGCGCAAAGGCGCAAAGGCCCGATGGACAACCAGGCGTATCTCGTGCCTATCGTCGCGCCTCCTCTCCCCGACGCCGCGGCTCGCGGCCAATCCGCTCACACAGGTAGAATGCCGCCGGCATGAAATTACGCACCCTTCGCTTATCGCTCTCCATGGTCCTTGCCGTAATGGCTTCGACCGTCGTCGTTCCGACCCAGCGCGTTCGAGCACACTCCGCCGAGCCCGCGGTCGAGTACTACTACAACGCCGGTCGACGCGTGCCCGTTGTGCGTTCCGTGTCTAGACTCGCGGTCATCGGACTGCCGGCGTCGAAGGTCGATTTCCTGCTGACGGCGGATCCGTCGGTGTCGTCGGTGCGCCCCATCGGCGAAACGGGAGTGGTCGAGCTGACGATGGCCGAGTCGTCGTCGAAGGCGGCATCGGGTGATCTGGCGTCGCGCCTTGAGCGATCCGGATTCACGGTAGCGCCCGTGTATTTCGAACCCGGCGAGGAGCGCGACGCCTCGACGCTGTTCGTGACCGACCAGGTACTTGCCCAGTTCAATCCGGACGTCTCGGACGTTGAAGTGCAGGCGCTTGCCGCCGCCGCCGGCCTCGATGTCGTGGAGCCGCTTCGGTACGCGCCGAACGGGTATCGCCTGTCGCTGCTCGATCCCGGATTCGACCGCACGTCCGTGGCAGCCGCAAATGCGCTCTTCGAATCCGGCAGATGCCGATTCGCGCACCCGAACTTCATCGCCCATCGGAGCCTGCGGTTTCGGCCTAATGACCCGGCGTACGCGGATCAGTGGCATCTGCGGAACACCGGTCAAGGTGGCGGCGTGCAGGGAGCGGACGTCGAGGCAGAGGCCGCCTGGGACATCACGCAGGGCAGCCCGGACGTCATCGTGGCCATTGCCGACACTGGCATCGACACGGCTCACCCGGATCTTGCCGTGAACATTGGCGACGTGGCGAAGATCGTCGCGCCTCGCGACGTCGTCCACGCTGACAACGATCCTTCGCCGAAACCCGGCGACGCGAACAATTCGCACGGTACGGCTGCGGCTGGAGTCGCCATCGCCGCGTTCAACAACGGTCGCGAGACGGCGGGCATCGCGCCGAATTGCCGGTTCATGCCGATTCAGCTGTACGCCGAGTCGACGTTCACTCCGAATTCGACCGAGGCCGATGCGTTCACGTGGGCTGCGGACAACGGCGCGGCCGTCATGAGCAACAGCTGGGGTCCCGACAACGACGATACACCGCTGCCCGACGCGACGCGCGCGGCGATGGAGCACGCGACGACGAATGGACGCGGCGGGAAGGGGATGGTGATCTTCTTCGCTGCCGGCAACAGCAACGACGACACGGTGCACGACAACTACGTCAGTTCCGAGTTCGTCGTCGGGGTCGCGGCGTCGACGAACTTCGACAACCGTGCCGGCTACAGCCGGTTCGGCCAGGCCGTCTCGATAGCCGCTCCGTCCTCGGGTGGCTCACTTGGCATCACGACGACGGATCTTTCGGGATCCGGCGGTTACAGTTCGGGGAACTTCACCGGGAGCTTCGGCGGGACGTCGTCGGCGTGTCCGCTGGCGGCCGGCGTCGCGGCGCTCGTGCTTTCCGTCAATCCGGACCTCACGTGGACCGAGGTCAAGCAGATCCTCGAAGACACGGCCGACAAGATCGATCCCAATGGCGGCGACTACGACGATCAGGGATTCAGCATTTTCTACGGGCACGGGCGCGTGAACGCGTTCCGCGCGGTCGAGGTCGCGCGCGACCTCGCCGCGAGCGACAACCCGCGCGTATCGGTCGCGACGCCGGCGACGCCGGCCGGCGCCGGCGGTACGCTCGGCGTCACGTGGACGGCTACGGCGGAAGCGGCGATTGATTCGCAGACTCTGTCCTTCTCGGTCGATGGCGGGTCCACTTACGCACCGGTCGCGACACTCAACGGCGTGGCCCGATCGTTCGACTGGTCGATCCCGGAAGACGTGAACGGCTCGGTGCGCTTCCGCGTGACGGCAACGGACGTCGAGGCGCGCTCCGGGTCGAGTACGGTGAACGTGACCGTCTGGGCCAGACCCGTGATCACTACGGCGAAGCTGAAGAAGACTTCTTCGGGCAGGCGGACGCTAATTGTCGACGGGCTGGCGTTCAGGACGGATGTAGCGGTGATCTTCGTCGGCGAGACGCCGCTCGGATCCCTGAAGTATCCGGGCGGGCGCCAGAACTCAGACGGCACATGCACCCGGATTGTTTCGAAGGACGCTGCCATTGGCGACCTCATTCCGGCTGGGACCACCGTTCAGATCACGGTGCGCCACGCCGTGACAGGTCAGGTTTCGGCGGTGGTCTCGCTTACGAGGTAGAAGGAAAGAAATCGTACGGACGGTCTGAAACCTTTTGGTCCGGTCGCGACACCCACGGGACGGAACCGGAACGCGACACCCAAAAGGAGTTTCAGACCGTCATGAAGCATGTACTCTTCGCCGTCTCGACATTCGCTGTTGTTCTGATTGCAGGCGCAACCGCCTCCGCGCAGGATTTCCAGAAGTCGTATCCGGCCTCTGCTGGGACCTCGGTCGCCATCGGCACGATGTCGGGCGACATTAAGATCACTACTCACGGCGGCTCGGACGTTGTCGTGACCGGTCACATCGTCGGCGAGGATGCCAACAAGGTCACCATCGAGGACCGCAGCGCCGGCAACCGGATCGAAGTCGACGTCGACTATCCGAAGCACGGAAACACGAATGCGTCCGTGAACTTCGACGTGCAGGTGCCTGCGGGCGTGCGACTGCGCCTGGACCGCATCCGCACGATGAGCGGCGACATCGAGATCACGGGAGTCTCGGCGATCGTTGACGCCACGACGATGAGCGGCGACGTGAGGGTCATGAATGCGTCGGGCGTCGTCGAGGCAAAGACGATGAGCGGAGACGTGATCGTCGAGCTCAACGAGCTCGAGGGCGAGGGCGACCTTTCGTTCGTCTCGATGAGCGGCGACGTGGACCTGCGCCTTCCGTCGAACATCGGCGCGGTGGTCAGCGTCAAGACGCTGAGCGGCAACATCGAGAACGACTTCGGGCTGACGGTCGTGACGAAGAAGCACGGACCGGGACAGTCGCTCGACGGTACGATCGGCGACGGCTCGCGCCGGCTCTTCGCCAAGTCGATGTCCGGAGACGTCCACCTGCGGCGACAGTAGGACTCGGTCGCCGCATACCGCCTCTTGCGCGAAGCGCCTTGGAGTGCGGCGCGAAGCGCCGCTTTGGATCGATCCAAAGCGGCGCCTCACGCCGCACCCCAAGGCGCTTCGCGCGTATTGGCGTCAGGATAGAAGAGACCTGTGTTGGCTCCTGGAATTGCGGATTCGACCGCGGAGCGGTCGAAGGAAATAGCCGTGGGTCGCGGGGGCGAGTGCAAC
>CAZQBW010000141.1:0-12569 GCA_964591515.1 uncultured Clostridia bacterium | reverse complement strand
TGGACGCGGATCACGAGGCCCGCGTCCGCAGCTGGTGGTAGAGAATGGAGCGCGGATGGGCGCTCGCGTACAGACCGAGAAACGACGACGAACGGGCCTCCTCGAGGGCCTCGCCGAAGGAGCCGACGACGCCGAAGCCGACGTGGCGGACGATGTGGAGCGTGCCGGCGATTTCGATGACGTCGCCGACCGATGTCGAGCGTGCCGGCGCAAACGACAGCGGGCGAATTCTGGGAGCCGAGTTCCACGGCCGCTCTTCGAGGTTCTGCGAGACCTCGAATGCGGTCTCCGGGTCCCCGGTCTCGACGTCGGCGACGGCTTTGTAGAAGAGCGTATGGCAGCCGTCGAGCTGAGCGCGACCGTCGAGATCGAGATGGTGGATGCGAGCCGTGGCCGGAGCATCCGGCGCCGGCTCGCCATCCGGCACCTCGGCGTCGGGTGCGGGTTCGGGCACCAACCCCTCGTCGATGGTGAGCATTGCCCACATCGCGGCGACAGCCGCCGCGGCGAGCAGAAGAAGCGAGATGGTGACCATCACGGTGCGCTCGGGCCAGGGCGGAAGGCCTGCGAGCAGTCCGAGCGCGAGACCGATGACGGCGGCGGTGATTACGAGACGCGCGGAGCGGTTCATCGCGGCACCGCCTGGCTTGCGAACTCGCAGACGTGAAGCCGGCCGTTCCTGTCGTCGATCATGACGCCGGTATCGTTGACGACGCCGGCCTTCTCGAGCTCGGCAACGATGCCGCGGCAGGCAGCGGCGTCCGACAGGAGAACGGTGCGGCGACGGAAGGCGACGTAGTCGTCTGCCGGGGCGGTCGGCGTCAGGACGAGCGCGCCCGTGCGCTCGTCGACGACGTCGAGGCGGACCTGGCCGTTGCGGTAGTAGCCCGAGTGGACGGCGACGACGCTACGGCCGCGAAAGGTGAACGGCTCGCCGAGCCAGCGAAGTCTCGGCGGGCGCCGGCGGCTGGCGACGGAAGAAGCGTGCGAGGTGATGTGACGGGTCACGAGATACCTCCCGGGATCGGATGGGGCATGGCGCGGGACGTTGGACGCGACGGACCGCAGAAAGAGAAGCGGGCCTCGGGCGACCGGGAACGCCCGATCGCCCGAGGCCCGCGCGTGAAGGCCGGACCGGGAATCCCCGATCCGGCCCGGGCTCCGGTCCTAGAACGGGATCCCGTCGTCGTCGATGACGTCGTCATCGGACGGGGCGGCGGCGGAGGCGCTCGCGCCCGCCGAAGCGGCCTTGGCCTCGCCGCGCGCGCCGATGAACTTCATGTCGGTCGCGTTGACCTCGAGCGACGTGCGCTTGTTGCCGTCGCGGTCCGTGTACTCGCGCAGCGAGACGCGGCCCTCGATGTAGACCTGCGTGCCCTTGGTGAGGTACTGGTTGGCGACCTCGGCCTGCTTGCCCCAGACCGTGACCTTGAACCAGGTGGTCACGTCGGCGTCGCCCTTCTTCTCGGACGTTGCCATCGAGAAGTCGCAGACGGCCGTGCCGTTCGGCGTGTAGCGGAGCTCAGGATTGCGTCCCAGGTAGCCGACGATCGTGATCTTGTTGAACGAAGCCATTTCGTTGTTCTCCTTCGGAGGTATTTGGTTCGGCCCCGACCGGGCCGTCGCCAGACATGGCCCGGCTCGGGGGAACCATCCGGAAACCACGTGGCTCGTGCCCGATGGCCCTCTCCCCATTCACCGGGCGGGCGGTAGGCGTGTTGGAAGGACGTCGTGTGCAGCCGCGAGCAGGTCGGAACCGTGCGTTGTCGGTACCGTCGGACTCGGCCGACGCGGCTCATCGACTGCGCGCGACGCCGACGTCAGATGTGCCTAGCGAGCGCCAGGACGACCGCCACGCGGTCGAACTGGCGCGAGCGGAGACGTCGGCATGCGCGAATTGCCCGGACTGGCATTCGGACAGCGGATTACAGAGTCTCCTGACAAGAGATCGTGGCCGAATCTGCGGGTCTGCGAATCGTCCGGTCGCTGGCTCGGTTCGCGTGATTGCGCGACGAGCGCCACGCGACGCGATCTCCGCTCTCGGTGGCCAAAGGCCACCGCCTCGGATGTCGTGATGGAGGGCCTGTCCCGACATCCGGCATCCGCCTGGTGAGTGACTCTGCGGAAAATGAGCGACTCCCGGTCCAAGTAGTCCATTCGTCGAGATTCCGCGAAGCGGGAGACGGAGTGGCCTACTGGTGGGCCGCAACCGACCGTGCATTTGTAGCGCCCGTCGACTGGGTTCGGGCGAAACGAGAACGCACAAGGGTTAGACCCAGACGGATCTCGCCGTCGGGAAGGCCGCTTCTTGGGGTCCCTTCATAAAACGGAAAAAATTGTACGCTAAGGATCTCGGGCGTGGAGCAAGGGTCGAAATCGCCCGCTTGCGGCCTTTCGGCTCTGTCGCCATAGGTAGTCGCCAGTCCAATTGATGTGACCCCCAGCCGAGCGGCGAGAGATTTTGAAGCAGTTGCGGCCCGTTGGCCTCCCCGTTTGCCTTCAACGATGCGAACGCTCGCTCGAGGTGGACGGTGTTCCAGAGGGCGATGGCGACGAGCCAGGTTGAGCCGGCTTGAGATGTCGCTGCTGGTCGAATCCGTGGTTTCGAATCTCGCAGAGCCGGCTGGGGAACACAACTCGCGGAGGCATCGGCTCTGCCCGACACGTGTGCGTTTCAATGAAGGAAGTGTCTAAGCTCCGACACGAGCGACACTTCGCCGAGAGACCTACGCTCGTTCGAACAATACGAGCGCAACCTCCAGAGCTACCTGACTCCTCCAGAAAGGTGTGGTCGCGGCCTGTGCCAGGAGAGCTGCTCCTATCGGGTCATCTTCCACCACGGGCCTCACCGAATTCGCAAACTGCAGTTCGCTCACAGACGGGGGGGTGCTCGCAGAAACAGCCGGCCCATTGAATCCCGTACCAAGGTCGAACAGCCTCATTTGAGTTGTATCAACTCCCGTGAAACGAAGGTCAGTGACTCGATCGAGCACGAACAGGGATTCCCTAAACACACTTGCGCTGCTGACCAGATCGTGCGAAATCGCCAGTGCTTGAGAAGCCCATACCAGGCCGAGAGCCGCACGAAGTGTTCGAGGCGCCGTCTTGGATACCTTTAGCGCTAAGGCGGCCAGCTCCGTTGCTTCCGTTGACTTTGCCTTCTTCGCAGCCCCAAGAGACGCAGCTCCGAGTGCACTTACCCGTAGATCCGCAGAACTGACTTTCGCGATGCAGTTTCGAAGTCGCGTCCAATCAGCGTCGTCGAACGCGTTTCCGGCGAAGGCGAGGTTGATCTCATCGGACGCCATAGCACGAGCGCTGTCATCCTTGATCTTTGTGACGGTAAGCCGAGCTTTGGCCTCCGAATACGTGTCGCCCGTCCGGTTTGCCAACTGATACGCCGCAGCGGCAAGGAGAGTGTCACCGGTTTCAGTGTTGGCCATTCGCTCCGCTTCCGCAATGACGTCTTCCGGGTTCCGCCTGTTCAAATCACCATATGCTCGCCCGAGATCAATACGGTTTCGCGCCGAGTCAGGCGTCGAGGATGCAATCACCTGAAGTTTTGCTAGGACAGTGCCCATCTCATCAGGAGCAAATGCAGAATACACCGTCGAGAGGAACCGACTGTTCTGATGTAACAAGTATGCAACCGCAAGGTCATCCTCCGAGATACCATGTTCATTGGGACGCGACTGACTATTGATGACACCGTATGCCAGATCTAGGCCGCGAGACATGCCGTGCAGCCAGAGTTTGGCGAGTGTGGGAGTCCCCCAGGGACCGAGCTTCGTTGGGTCGTCTCGCAGAAAAATCTGGAGTCCCAGATTGAGCACATACAGATCGGCAATTGATGGGGGGTTCGAAGTCGCGGCCACCTGAACGGCCCTCGCCAGCACTTCGGACCCTTTGGCAGGACCGAGCTTGATAACGAGGCTAATAACGGAGCGCGATACAACCCCCGTAGCCAGGCTTGCCTCAATCATTGCGCGCGCTCTCTCTGGGTCTTTTAGCAGCAGATCCAGTGCTACCTGAGCAAAGAGGTCCGCGCTCGACCGCGCATCCTCACGAGACACGCGCGCCGCCTCTTGTTGTTCGGCGTACGCTAGTACGACCTTTGCAGCTCGCTCGGAATCACACGTTGCGAAGAGCCGAATTATTTCGCCACGAGCTTCCCGTGCCGTGACGCCTCGAAGTCCGTCCTGCTTTGCTTCAAGGTCGACTATTTCGACAGCCTCATCAAACAACGATCTCGCTCGATCTCTCTCCCTCGACCACACTCGGAACGCGATACGCGCCAGTTGTAAAGCCGAAGTGGATTGCTCAGGGATCTTTCTAGCACTCGTAACGGCGATGTCGAGAACCATACGCGCTTCGTTCAGATACCATTCCTTTGTCGGTCGCTCGTCTGTGCTCTCGACACTCGTCTCCTGCACAAAGGCACGAGTATTAGGGAATCGCACTTGTCCGAATGCTACAGTCATATGTCCCGCAAACATCAAGGTCACAAGAAGACGAGCAGCGAGACGCACGCACTGAAGGTTCATTTGTCTACTCCCTAACCTCTATCCTATTGTGCGGATTAGCGTGCCGCAACGAAGTTCTTGATGCACCGACGCGGGAGAGTCTGCTGTCAGTCTGGAGTACACCCCAGCTGGACGTCAGATGGCGATTCCCGAAATCGTCAGGATAGAACCCGACTGTGACTTTGCTGACACTCGGATGCGGTGGTCTCAGAGTTCAACCTGACAAAGGGTCGACCGACCGTATCGAAGCACTGGTCGCCGGCGCTTGCACTCTGTCGGAGCGCGCAATGGGTGCCACTGGCGAACCAGGCTAAGGTGGTAGAGTGTGTGCAGGTCGCTTCGGCGAGCGGAAGTGAGGTCAGGAGTCAATCATGGGATATGGGATGCGCATTGCCGTGCTGGTCATTGTGACGGCGTGTCTTGCTTCTCTTGCCATGCCTCCGACCGTTTCGGCTCAGTCCGCAACCGACCTCGTTGTCACAAGCGCGGCCGACTCGGGTCCGGGCACGCTTCGGCAAGCGATCGAAGACGCCAACTCTCGTGAGGGTGCAGACCGTATCCGCTTTGCGATTCCCGGGCCGGTTCCAGTTAGGATCACCCTCGCCTCGCCGCTCCCGGCGTCGACGGATGCGGCAACGATCGACGCGACGACCCAACCCGGATACGCAGGGGAGCCGATCGTTGAACTGCGCGGTTCGGACCAGATCTCGGTGGGTCTGGACTTTCCGACCGGCCGGGCCACGGTTCGAGGATTCGTAATCAATGGTTTCCAGGACTCGGGGATTCGCATCGCAATGGGAAACAGCGTCGTCGAAGGGTGCTATATCGGAACAGACGTTTCGGGGACCATTGAGATCCCGAACAATCGGTCCGGGATTCAGGCCAGTGGGTCTGGCAACCGGATCGGGGGTACGGAGCCCGGGATGGGAAACCTGCTCTCCGGAAACGGGGGCCGGGCTGAATTCGGCGGCGGTCTCTATCTGATCAGCTCGCCGAATGCCGTCGTGCAGGGCAACCTGATCGGGACGGACGTAACGGGCACGAAGCCTCTCAACAACAGCGGGGCAGGGGTTCGCTGCACCGGCTCGAGACCCGTGCTTATCGGTGGTCTCGAGCCGGGCGCCGGCAACATCATTGCCTTCAATCGATGCCCGGGAGTTTTCAAGGACATAAGTCCGCAGATCTCTGTCCTTGGCAATTCGATCTTCGGCAACAACTCGTGCGAGGGCAATCAGGACGGCCAATACGGCATTCACGCCGACGCCGGCGTCGGGCCAAGCCCCGTGACGCTCGTGGCCGTCCATGAGGGCGACACGATCCGCGTACGCGGCGCCGTCTGGTTCGCGCTGTCGCATCTGTACGGGTTTGGTCCGGTTCGTATCGAGCTCTTCCGAAACATCGACTGCAGCGACCGCGGCTTCGGACAGGGAAAGCAGTTCCTTGGAGCGACGATCGTCGAGCGCGGTGTCGAGCGCGTTGTCACGTTCGAGCTGGAGGTCGATGCGCAGCTCGCACCAGGTGAGTCGCTCACGTGTACCGCGACCTCCGCGGACGGATCGACATCGGCATTCTCGAACTGCCTGACGGACACCGGCGATTGTGAGCTGCCATTTGCGGAAAACCTGTCGAGCGCGGTCTCGGTCGTTTCCGGCCAGCGTGCGACGCTAGAGGCCAACGTCTCAGGTTCCGAGCCGTTGTCTTATCAGTGGCTCTATCTCGAGCCGGAAGTTGCGCCGGCTCCGATACCGGGAGCGACGGCGAGAACCCACGTGACGATGCCGGTCCTCACGTCCGAGCGATTCAAGTATGAAGTCGTCAACTCGTGCGGGACGGCTACGGGCTATGTCTCGGCCGTTCCGTGTACGGGAGTACCAACTATCGACACGCAACCGGAGGACGTGACCGTCGTAGTGGGCACGCTCGGAAGGCTCGCGGTCGCAATCCCGTTCGGAACTATTGCGACCTACCAGTGGTACGAAGGCCGTCGCGGGGACACCTCGACTCCCGTGGCCGCGCCTTACGGGGTCCTGTCGGCGCTCGTGTACTTGAGCGCATCCAAGTCCGGGCGGTACTGGTGCCGGGTCTCGAACGCATGCGGCTTCGTCGATTCCTCGGACGCGACCATCGCCGTCGTACCGCCGATGCAGATCACGGCTGTTCGCGTGAAGACGAACGCTGCCGGGAAGCCGTCACTCATCGCCGAAGGGTCTGACATTCCGTCCGATCTCTCAGTCGGAGTCGAGGGAGCAAACTTCGCGAAGCCTCCGAAGGTCACAAATCGCAAGATCACGCAGCGTGGCGGACTCTCTGACGGCCGTACGTTTGACGAAGCGATTCCTCGGGGAACGACAACGACGATCCTGTTTGCGAGTCCCTCCCGCGGGTATGTGCTTTTCGACTATGCGCGGCCTTGACAGTGTTCCCGTCAGCACACGAAGGGGGCAGGAAGTACCTATACGTAAAGCGCTACAGGGATATGGGTGGAGAGACGGTTTGCTTGTCGCGACGTCCCGGATCTGTCTTGGCGTATCCGAATCCGTCACCGGTGTCATTGTCGTTACGCCGGAGTTGCCCGGAGGGCCGATAACCTTGAGCCTCGACCGAATCTGCTGTGGGATACCTATCGTATCCGGGGAGGATTCATCTTGCACGTGATCATTCGGCTTTTCGTGCTCGCGCTCATTGTCGCGGTCGCGGCATCATTCGCCGTCGCGCAGGCGCCTCCGCCAGGCGCGCGATCCTTCCTTGCGCTCTCCTGCGATCGAGGGGCGTGCTACGGCATTGCTCGATATTACGAAACCGGCGTCTGGACCGTGACGGCCTATGACCGGGAGGGAGACGGACGTGGCGATTTCGTCTCGCTCCAATTCAGGGACAGCGCCACGAACGAAAACTGGTGGATCAGTTTCCAGTCGCCTGCGGGACGGCCGCTCGAGCCGGGTTTCTATGGGAACGCCTCGGGTGTCTACGACAGTGATCCGAAACTCTATGTCTCCGGTCATGAGTACGGGTGCTCCCAGGTAAAAGGCAGTTTCACGGTGCTCGTCGCGGACCTCGAATTCGTCCAGGGGGAGTCGCGAGTTCGCAGCTTTGCAGCCAGCTTCGAGCACCACTGCGACGGCAATCTAGGGGCACTCCACGGGGTGATTTCGTACGTGGCGCCGCCGGTCCCGACCGTTGTGTCTGCGACCTACGACCACGCAACGGGCAAGCTGCAGGTCTACGGTGAGCGGCTGGAGTCGACCGTGGATGTGGTCGTCGATGGCGTGCCGTTTGGAGCGAAGGTCAACCGCAAGGGAATTGTGACGGTGAAGGGAGTCGCGCTCAGCGCCGGAGTGCATACGCTTGCCGTCCGAGACGGGACGGGAGCGGTCTCGCCCGTCTTCCCGGTGGATTTCAGCCTCGGGTTGCCCGGGCCGCCGAGTACGTCGTCGCGACTCGTCATGCATACCGAGGGCGGTCCCCTCCCCGGGGACAAGGACATTCTGGGTGCGCTGTGGTACCCAATCCTCGGCGACGCGGATCGGGACGGCAAGGTCGACCTCGTGACGTTCGTTGTTACGGACGTGGCGAATTTCAATCAAAACTACGAATTCAGGTTCGGAACAACGCAGCTGGGACCGATCGAGGTTCGTACCTACGACGACTTTTCGTATCACGGCGAGTTGCCGGGAACGGCCGACTTCAGCATCAGGGGTCCGGATGGGGAGTCCTACTCACTGGTCGGAGGTTTCTTCACGGTCGACGACCTGGCTGTTGATTACACTCAAGGCTTTCCGACGCTCGTGCGGATGTCCGTCACCTTCGACTTTCGGGTCCCGTCCGCCGCGTTGCGGCGAACCGGGACCGTATCCTATTTCACGGATCCGTCTCCCCGACTTGGACGCGCGCAGTACGACCGGCAAGCGAAGGTGTTGAACGTGACCGGTGAGTTCTTTACGGGGTCGCTTACGGTCGTGGTCGACGGACGTGATTCGGGAACCGTGAACGCGGCGTCGCGGTCGGCGACGGTTTCCGGGCTCAATCTTCGACGCGGTCTTCACGCCATCTCGGTACGAAACGAGGACGGTCGTACGGCGCGACCGGTTCTTCTTCGTGTTCCGTAGCACGCTCGAGGTCAGCGGGTCGCCTGTAGTTGAAAAGCGCATCGGGCGAACCGCTGATCTGGACGTAGATTCGAGCGAACGTACCGGGAGGGATGGCCTCGTCTAACGTCAAACCGCTCGTGAGCTTGCCTTTGCCGAGGATCTCCGTCGCCGACCGAACGCGTATGCGCTTCTTGAAGCCGTACCCCCCGACGCTGACTATGGCCTCACTTGAGAACCCGGTCCCGCGGATGATGAGGTTCCATTTTCCCGCAGCATTTTGACGCATCTCGACCGAAGTAACTGTGAGCCCTCCCGGAGGAGGCCCTTCCTTCTGAAGAACCTCGGTTGTTCGCATTTCCAGCCCGCTGAGCCCGGTTCCGCCTGCCACGAGAACTCGCCCGTCGGTCAGCAGAGTTGCCGAATGTTGGTAGCGGACCTCTCGAGTCGAAGGACCGAGTACCCACGAATCCTGCCCGGGATCATAGATCTCACAGCCGTTGACGAATGGGTGCACACCCGCGCCGACGACGAGGACCCGGCCGTCGACGAGCAACGTCGCCGTATGGTTGAGTCGTGGCTCGAGCATGGGTGCTCGGCCGGTCCATGCATTCGTCGCGGGGTCGTAGACCTCCACGGCGCTGTTCGAGTTTGAACCGTTTGTACCATCTGTGACGAGAACTCGGCCGTCTGGCAGTTCGGTCGCCGTATGTTCGAATCTCGGGACGGTCAGGGCCGCGGCCTCAGACCATTCACCGGTACGCCAGTCGAAAATTTCGCACTCGGCGAGTGGCAACTGACCGTCCGGACCGGGGTGAACTCCACCGACAAGCAGAATCCGTCCGTCGAAAAGCACGCTCGCGGTGTGGAGCGCCCGAGCCGCAATCATCGGCGCGGCAGGTGCCCAGACACCGGTCCGGGGGTCAAAGATCTCCGCGGTGGTGACGGACCCTCCAAACACTGCGCCGCCCGCGGCCAGCACACGGCCATCTCCGAGCCTGGTCATTGTGAGGTGCTCGCGGGCACGGCTGAGCGGTGCCGACATTTCCCACAGTCCGCTCTCGGGGTCCCAGATTTCCGTCGAGTCGCTCAGGCCGTAAAACCCCCTTCCACCGGCGACAAGCACCCGTCCGTCTTCGAGTTTCACTGCTGCGTGACCAGTGCGTTCGTGCGACATCGAGCGCAGCGCGGCTGTTGTACCGTCCACGGGTTTGAAAACCTCGACCTCGGATTTCGTGTAGCTGCCGACGAATCCTCCGGCCAGAAGGACTCGCCCATCGTCGAGAAGGGTTGCCGTATGTACGGACCGAAAGGTCTGCAGACCTCCGGCCAGGTACCAGAGCAGCACATCGTCTGCTCCGCGCCGTGCGACGGCGGGGCTCGGCACTATGCTCGCACTCATCGCGATCGCGATGGCGAGAATGACGCGTGGCGAGTATCGACGAGAATTAGCCATCAGGAGGCCTCGGGCGCTACGAGGTGACAGGATACCCTTCCCGTTGGCTTGATGACAGACCGCAGGCCGCCGCGCTCGGGACGTCGAAGCGTGTCTCCACGGAGAGCCGAATCCATGGAGCGGTCTGGGTCGTGGCCTTACCGACTTCAGAGCGTGTGGAGGTCTGGTGCGAGAACCTGGAATCAGATTCTCCACGTGACATCAATAGGCCCAATCGAGCGCGGAATCCCAAAGGGGCTCGAGCGGGCACCGCCGGTTGGATCTCCCGTAGTCTGCGAAGGAGAGAGCATTCGTATGGCGGTCGATCGGAATCCGGTTTCGATGGACACCGTCAGTTTCGTTGCGTGCCAGTCCCGTGTGAACTATCACCAGGGATGTTTGTATCGAGGATAGCTCGCACGCACCGCCGCCGAGTCGACTGGGCGAAGTATCTCGAGCGTCTCAGTCTCTGCAAGGAATCGGGCATCGACTCGATGGCAGATGTGCGGCGGATTGCAAGGACTGTCGGACGCTTTCCGTGCGGCGGTGGTGTGCCTTTGGAGGTGCTGGCAGCTTTCTGGAGATATACTGAGGGGCGAGATAAAGGCTGATTCGACTCGCCCAGAGGTCAATCACCGCGTGCAATTGTCGAGAAGACATCCCGTTCGGTTCATCTTTCTCTCAGCCGTTCTTGCCGGCAGAATGGCAAGACTCAGTTTGTCAGCGCTGCTTTGTGGCGTCGTCCTTGTCAACGCGGGTATCGATCGCGGCACGGCATCTGCGGACGCTGGTGCGATGGCCCACTCGTCGCGACAGCATCAGACCAATGGAGGCCCGGCCGGATCTGTCCCCACCCTCGTCTCTTCGACGTTTCTTGGCTCGTCCTACAACAATGCCACGAGCGGTATCACTCTCGACAACGAGGGCAATCTCTTTGTTTGCGGGTTCGGACGGCTCACGGACCCGGCGTTTCCGGCGCCGACGTTTCTCGGGCCTTGCAACGACACTGGCGGATATCTCGCGAAGTTCGATCCCACCGGGGCGCCGGTCTTCGTGACCTATCTCGGAGGATCGCACAACAACGCACTTATCGGGATTGCGGTCGATCAGACCGGCGCGCTCTACGTCGCAGGAGGCACGTCTTCTCCCGACTTCCCACTCGTCGCTCCGCCGCTCCTCTCCAACGGATTCACGGGTTTCGACCTCTTCGTCGCCAAGCTCGCACCGGACGGCCAGTCGATCGTGTATTCGGCTTTGCTCGGCTCGGTTGATCAGGGAAACGGGGGACGACTTGCGCTCGATGCGACCGGAGCGGTGTACCTGACGGGCACGACGCAATCGGATGACTTTCCGATCGTCGGCGGTTTCCAGTCCGAGCCGGGCGGATACCGGGACGCATTCGTCGTGAAGATCGAGGCCGACGGATCCCGGGTCGCCTATTCGAGCCGCCTTGGCGGTATCGGTTTCGATCAGGGCTGGGACATCGCCGTCGACGCATTGGGTCGAGCCTTTGTCGCGGGCTGGACGAGCGATCCGACCGGGTTTCCGATCGTCAATCCGGCGATTCCCGTCATCGCGCGCCAGCGGGATCAAGTTTTCGTCACGGTCGTCGCGGCCAACGGCGGATCGGTCGTTTCGTCGTCGATTCTCGGGGGGCAGAAGGACGATCGGGCATTCGGGATCGCAGTCGACGCTGTGGGGGACGCGTACGTGACCGGAAGTGCGGACAAGGGATTTCCGGTTCGAAATGCGTTCCAGCGCGACCAGAAAGCGTTTTCGGAAGAGGCCTTTCTCACGAAGCTCCATTTCTCTCCGTCGAGTACCGAGATCGTGTTCTGGACCTTTCTCGGCGGGACGAGCAGCGATGACGGACTCGCGATCGCCGTCGGTCCGGACCAGGCGCCGGTGGTAGTCGGGTACACGGTGTCACGTGACTTTCCGCTTTCACGAGCAATCCAGAGCGTGCTCGCCATCGATCCGCAGTTTTCGCAGCCGGGCGAGGACCTGTTCATCACGCGGTTCTCCCCATCCGGTCAGTCGCTTACATTCTCGACGTACTATGGGGGGAAGAGGAGTGAACTTCCTGATCGCGTTGCGGTGAGCAACACGGGAGAGATCTTCGTAAGTGGATCGACAGACTCGAAGGACTTTCCCATTCGCAGGGCGATCCAGTCGGAGTTTGGCGACGTCTCACGTCACGGCATCCTCGTCAGAATCTCACCGGTTCGGCCGCCGACCATCAAGACGACGTTGGCCATTGAGAAGCCCGGCAAGCCTCTTCGCATTCGCATCAAGGGGTCCGACTTCGAGCCGGGCGTCGAGGTGTATGTCGATGGCGACGAGCTTTCGTGGCCGGGTGTGCGCCTTAAGGGAAGCTCGACCCTGACGCTCTCGGGTGGTGATGCGCTCGCGTTGCGTTTTCCCGTCGGGGTCCGCGTCCTTTTGCGAGTCGTCAATCCCGACGGTGGTCAGACGTACGGAAGCCTGACTCGGTAGCGTCGTCGTCGAGTGCGTCCGTAGATTTAG
>CAZQBW010000140.1:11660-12744 GCA_964591515.1 uncultured Clostridia bacterium | reverse complement strand
GTGCGCCTCGATCACCTCGAGCCCCTTGTTCATGAGCGTCGCCGAGTCGATGGTGATCTTGTCACCCATTCGCCAGGTCGGGTGGTTGAGCGCCTCGTCCCGCGTGACGGTCGCCAGCGCCTCGAGCGGGGTTTCGCGAAACGGTCCGCCCGACGCCGTCAATACGAGCCGGCGGACCTCGTCGAGGCGTTCGCCACGCAGGCACTGGTGAAGGGCGTTGTGCTCGCTGTCGACCGGCAGCAGTTCTCCGCCACTTGCTTTAGCCGCCGCCGTCATGAGCTCGCCCGCGACGACGAGAGTCTCCTTGTTGGCGAGGGCGACCCGCTTCCCGCGCTGCAGGGCCCGGTAGGTCGGAACGAAGCCGAGCGATCCCACGGCAGCCGAGACGACGGTCGCGGCGCCAGATTCGGCCGCGACGAATACCAGTCCGGACTCGCCGTGAAGGATCTCTGGCATCGTGGCGGGCGGCCGGGCTGCGAGCAGCTCGGCGAGCCGGTCAGCTTCCGCCGGCCCCGAGACGGCGACCACTTCAGGCTCGAACGCGAGGATCTGCTCAGCGAGAAGGTCGACAGAACGGCCCGCACCGAGGGCCACCACGTGAAACCGGTCCCGCAGCCCTTCGAGCACTCGCAGGGTGTTGCGGCCGATGGAACCGGTCGATCCGATGATGGCGACAGCGGTCGAAGAGGGTGGGCGTTGCACGCGCCGCGATTGTACCGACCGCCGTCGAGGGCGCGCAAACGGCCTTCTTGACGGGCGCGGAAGGCGCGACGTATTGTGCCGGCGTGGATGACAACTTTCAGAATCTGATGCAGGAGCTCGGCGAAGCCATCAACGATGCCGTCCTTGACTCGGAAGGCGTCGACGCCGCGCTCGCGAAGGTGCGAGGCTCGGGCATCGATGTGTTCCTCGTTCTCGAGGCGACGATCTGCGTTCGCCGCAAGGATGGTGAACCGGTCGACGTCGAGGATGCGGCCGAGTTGCCCGAGGCAGGCGAGTCGATCGAGATGAGCCACGAGGATCAGGCGTTCCTCAAGCGGCTGCGGATCAGCGTCGGAGAGTAGGTCCACAGATCTGCACAGAT
>CAZQBW010000140.1:0-11560 GCA_964591515.1 uncultured Clostridia bacterium | reverse complement strand
TCGTCGTCGGCGGGCGGCCAGCACGTGAAGGTGCCCTCGGTCATCATCGCTTCGATCGCCTTGTCGGCGGGGAAGAGGCCGCGGCGATAGAGCTCGTCGGCGAATTCGGAGGACCCGGCGGCGCCCATAGGAATGACGAAGCTCTCCGCGCGGGTGGCCGTGAAGACGTAGTATTCGTCTGGCTCGAGGAACTGGCCGGTGCGGAAGCACACGCGAAAGACGTCGGCCCAGGCGAACGCGTCGACCCATGGCTTTCCGCCTGGAGGCGACACGTTTCGCGTCACGCCCCAGTCGTCGAACCGAACGTGAAACCAGGTTCCGATATCGCTCATGCGCGCGTCCTCGAGGAAGGGACTGCCGTGGGCATACAGAGAGCACAGAGGCACGGGGCACTCAGAGTCGATTCATTCATTGCTTTGTGTCCTCTGAGCCTCTGTGCTCTCTGTATGCGAAGCCTTCCTTGCCCTCACCTACCGCCTCCGCCAGCTCCGCGTTCGACACCGTAGCCGTCCCGCGCTTCATCACGACGAGGCCGCCGGCGTGATTGGCAAGTCGCGCGGCATCCGCGTAGCTCGCACCCGATGCAACTGCAAGCGCGAACGTCGCGATCACCGTATCGCCCGCGCCGGTGACGTCGACCGCCTGGGCGCTACCGACGATCGGTAGCAGCAGTGCGTCACGGCCGCGTTCAAGCAGGAGAATGCCGCGGCTGCCGCGCGTCACGAGCATCGCCTCGAGGCCCAGCTCGGTCGAGACCAGCGAAGCCGCCTCGACAACGTCCGCATCGGACTCGATTCGCGCACCGACAAGCTCTTCGAGCTCGGCCTCGTTCGGCGTCGCGGCGGTCGCGCCGGCAAAAGCGCGCAGCCGGTAACGCGAATCCACTATCGTCCGCACGCCGCGCGCGGTGGCAGCCGCGATCACGTCCGCGACCGGACCATCCGCAACGCCGTAGCCGTAATCGGACACGATGCAGACGTCGGCGGTGGACAGCGCCGCCTCGAGTCGTCGCGCAAGAACGGTCGCGGTCTCGGCGTTCGGCGCCTCCGGTTCCCGATCGATGCGGATCACCTGTTGATGGATCGAATGCGGAAGGCCCGCGTGAATCCGGGTCTTTGTCGGCGTCGCCTCGCCGCGAACGCTCGCGATCCCAGTCGTGTCGACGCCCGCTTCGCGCAGTGCCAGAGTCACCGCGCGGCCGGCCCGGTCGCGACCGATGCGTGAAACGAGCGCGACCGAGCCTCCGAGAGCGGCGCCGTTCGCCGCGGCATTGCCGCCACCGCCGGGAATGGTGCGCGTCGACTGATATCTGAGGATCATCACCGGGGCCTCGCGCGAGACGCGCGCGATTTCCCCGTCGACGAACTCATCGGCAATGACGTCGCCGACGACGACGATGCGCGCGGCGGCGAAGCGTTCCACTATCCCGGCGAGTGAAGAGGGACGATCGGCTGTCGGGTCCGTACTCAAGGCTGTTCCTTTCCGGCTTCGTCGAGAATCCATTCGACCGCGTCCTCGAGCGTTTCGGCAACGTGCTCGGGTTGACGCGGCCACGTCGCGCGATCGTACTCCCATTCCCCCCGTCCGTAGCCAGTCCGGACGAGCACGGCACGCGCGCCGGCTTCGTGCGCGAGTCGGACGTCCGAGTATTTGTCTCCAACGACGAACGACTGCGAGAGGTCGATGTCGTGGTCCGCGGCGGCGCGCACGAGCATTCCCGGCCGGGGCTTGCGGCATTCGCAGGACTGCCTGTACGGAGGCTGGCCGATCGTCGGGTGATGTGGACAGTAGTAGATTCCGTCGAGCCTCGCACCGCCCCGGGCGAGCTCCCTTTCCAGCCGGTCGTGCACCCGCAAGACAGCATCTTCGCCAAAGTGCCCGCGCGCGACCCCCGACTGGTTCGTCACGAGGATCGCCAGCATCGACGATTCGTTGAGCCGACGAACGGCTTCCGCCGCGTATGGAAAGACGACGAGCTTTGACGGATCGCCGAGGTAGCCTACGTCCTCGCAGACATTCCCGTCCCGATCGAGAAACACCGCCCGCTTCACGTCTTCCGCCCTCCGCCCGAGCCGATCGAGATTGCACCGGTGGCCGCCGCAGCGACGGCTTCGACGGTAACGCCCGTCATGCACCGGTGATCGATCGGACAGTCGCGAAGCATGCAAGGCGCGCAGTCGACCGGATGACTGACGACCAAGGCCCGCGGACCGAGCGGTCGCGTCGCGAACGCCTCCGTGGGACCGAACACTGTGACCGTCGGCAGACCGATTGCCGCGGCGAGGTGCGCAGGCCCCGTGTCGTTCGAGACGAGAGCCTTCGACGAGCCCAGCACGCCGATCAACTCGCGAAGCGAGGTCTTGCCGGCAAGGTTGACGGCTCGACGCGAATCCGACAGCGCGGCGATGACGGCGGCCGCGACGCCCGACTCTGCAGCCGAGCCGATGACGGCGATGCGTGAGCCGGTGGATTCGGCGATCGACTCGGCCGCTGCGGCGAATCGATCCGGAAGCCACTGCTTGGCCCGGCTGTTCGTCGCTCCCGGATTGATGCAGACGAAGGAATCGGACTGACCGACACCCTCGGTTTCGAGCCGTTGCCGCCCGAGGGCGAGCGTTTCCGCTCTCGGGGCAAGGGAACAGTCAGCCTGATCGGGCCGGACCGTGTCCGAGCCGTCCAGGGCTCGTTCGACACCCGCCACGACATTCATGTAGTACCGGGACTGGTGCTCTGCCCGGTGATTCTCGGGGAGCGGAACCTCGTCGGTCAGCAGAACGCCGCGCCTCTCGGTCGGGTAGCCGGCAATTCGCGGCACGCGGGCAAGTCGAGCGACGAACGCCGCCTCGAACGCGTTCTGGAACAGTACGGCGACATCGTATCCGCCTCTCCGGATTGCACTCGCGTGTGAAAGCGCATCGCGCCACGATCTCCGGTCGAGCGGAATGACCTCGTCGACGATTCCTGTCTCTTCGTAGATCGCCGCGACCCACGGCCGGGCCGCGACTGCAAGTCGGGCGCCACCAACGATTCGGCGCAGTTCGCGCAGGCCACCGAGCGACATGACGGCGTCGCCGACCCAGTTCGGCGCGCGGACGACGCACGCGCGAATCTCCATCAGTCGCCTCCGCGGGCCATCGCCACGCCGGCATCGAGCAGACGATCGCGCAGCGTTTCGGAAGTCGCCTCGCTGTAGACGCGCAGCATGGACTCGGTTCCCGATTGCCGGAGCAGCAGCCAGCTGTCGTCCTCGAGGCAGAGCTTCGTCCCATCGATGGCGTTCACGTCCACCACACGCAATCCGGCGAGCCTCTCGGGCGGCGCTTCGGCGATCGAGCGCACGATCGGCAGTCCATCGGCCGGTGGAATATGAAGGTCGCGGCGGTCGTAGACGAGCGGACCGTACCGACGCTGGATGTCGGCGATGAGTGCGGTCGCAGAGAGTCCCGACGCGATGATGGCCTCAGCAAGCAGGAGACCTGACAGCACGCCGTCGCGCTCCGGAATCGCCGACCGGATGCCGAATCCGCCGCTCTCCTCGCCGCCGATGAGGACGTCTCGGTTCACGATCTCGTCAGCAACGTACTTGAACCCTATTGCGGTCTCGACGACCTCGAGTCCTCGCTCCGCGGCGATTCGGTCGATGAGCCGGCTCTGCGACACCGTCTTCACGATCGAGCCGCCGGCGCCGGGAAGGCCGGCAGCGTGAAGGACGAGGATGGCAAGGACGAGCTGCGAAGACAGGAAGGCGCCGGTCTCGTCGACAGCGCCGAGCCGGTCGGCATCTCCGTCGGTCGCTATGCCGAGAATCGCGCCTTCGCGTCGAACGGCTTCCGACAGGGCCGCGAGGTTTTGAGCGATCGGCTCCGGGTTCACGCCGCCGAAGTATGGATCACGTTCGGCGCGAATCGTGACGACGCGCGTGCGCCCGCCCGCGAGCAATCGTTCGACGGCTCGTTCGCCGGCGCCGTGGATCGGATCCGCGACGATCGTCACCCCGGCGTTGCGAATCGCATCGAGGTCGACGAGTCTCGCGATCTCGGAGTCGTAGTCGGCCGGCGGATCGACGATTGCGACGTCGCCGAGCTTGCCCCGCCGCACGGGACTCGAGTCGACGAGCGACTCGACGAGCCTGACCGTCTCGGGGGTGGCGGAGCGGCCCGGTTGCTCCTTGATTTTGAAGCCGTTGTAGGCGGCCGGGTTATGGCTTGCAGTTATGACTACGCCGGCGGCGTGATGGCGACGCGCGACCTCGAAGCTCACGAGCGGCGTCGGCGTCGACCGATTGAACAGTCCGACGGCAAAGCCGTTTCCGGCGAGGACTTCGGACGCGCGTTCGGCGAAACGCTCCGACATGAATCGACGGTCGTAGCCAACGACGACCGAGCCGCCGGGAGCCGTCTCGTGAAGGTGATCGGCCAGCGCCTGGGCCACCCGGTCCAGGTTTGACATCGTGTAGCCATCGCCGATCACCGCGCGCCAGCCGTCGGTGCCGAATGCAATCGTCATCGAATCTCACCAATCTGGCTGTAGTCGGTGACGGTGGACTTGTCGCCGACAGCGGCGCCTCGAATTGTCGAGAAGCGGCCGACGTGAGTGCTCTGGCCGACGACCGAGTCGCGGACTGCTGCGGACTGGCTGATTCGCGAGGCGCGACGGATCACGGAGTTCTCAACGATTGCCCGCTCCTCGATGACGCAGTTGTCCTCGATGACGGAGTTCACGATCTGCGCGCCGGGCTTGACGGTGACGGAGGGGTCGAGCCACGAAAGCGCATCGATTTCGGCTTTCGGATCCGCTCGTTCGACGGTCTCGCGGGCTGGAACGAATGTAGGTCCGAGCAGGCCGGCCAGTACGTCGAGATTCGCGCGCAGAAAGCGCTTAGGCGTGCCGATGTCAGTCCAGTAGCCGCCGGCTGCGAAACTCTGCACGTGGACGCCCTGCTCGAGCAGTGCGGGAAAGAGGTCGTACTCGAACGTCACGGTCTCGCCCGCGGGCATGTACGTGAGGACCTCGGGCTCGATGACGTAGATGCCGGCGTTCACGGTGTTCGTCGGAAGATCCTTGTCGGCCGCGGGCTTCTCGTAGAAGTGAGTGACGCGGCCGGCCTCGTCGGTCTCGACGACACCGTATGCACGCGGATTGTCCACCGGAGCGAGAACGATGGTCGCCGCGGCGCCGCTTTCGCGGTGCGCTGCGAGGACTGCGGCGAGGTCGACGTCTGTAAGGATGTCTCCGTTGAGCACGATGGCGCGCGTGTCGATGTGCTCGCGCGCGTTTCGAACGGCGCCCGCCGTTCCTAGGGGAAGCGACTCGACGATGTACCGGAGACGCACTCCGGAGTGCGAGCCGTCACCGAACGCGTCTTCGATCTTCTGGGGCTGGTAGGAGAGTGCCAGCGTCACGTCGAGGACGTGCGCGCGGCGGAGCATGTCGAGCGTGTACGCCAGAAACGGCCGACCGACGATGGGGACGATTGGCTTTGGCGTGTGCAGGGTGAGCGGACGCATGCGCGTGGCTCTTCCCCCGGCAAGGATGACGGCTTGCATGCGAGCAGTATCGCCGCTCGAGTGGAAAACTGGAAGATCGGGAGCCGAGCCCGATCCATGCTCCGTGTCTCTGCGTCTTCACACTCTGCGTCTCTGCGAGAAACTCTTCTGGATCACGAAGAGTTTCTCGCAGAGACGCTGAGTGTGAAGACGCAGAGGCACAGAGACATGAGTCACGGAGATGCGACCCGGTATTGCAGTGCCCCGGGATCTGCCTCGAATCGCACGCCGAGCCGAACGTACCGGTCGAGCAGGGGATCGAGCAGCATTCGCGTGCGCAGTTCGGCAGCTGTCAGATTCCCTTGGTGCTCGAATCGCCGCGCCGCCCGCTTCGTCAGCAATGCCGCGGCGCGATCGGCCTCCTCGGCAAACGCAGCCGCACCGGCCGAGCGCAAGCTCGGAAAGCGATCGAGCGCCAGTCGGGCCAGTTCCAATCTCGCAAAACCCGTCGTTGTCGCCAACCGCCCGGCGAGTTCTCGTTCTCCGTTTCGATCCCTCGGCGATGCGATGGCCGAAACGGGGATCCACCCGCGCGTCCGCCGGGTCACCGCGACACGGACCCAGGCGATGCCATCGGCCTCGCGCGCCCGCTCGACGATCGCGACCATTCTGCCGTGCCGAAGCCTCTTGAGCAGCTTCGCGCTAAATCCCGGATCCGCGCGCAGCGTGGCAAGCCCCGCGTCGACGACGTAGGCGCGCCGCCAGTTCGCGTAGCCCGCTGTCGCAGGCCGGGCGCCTGCGAGCAGGAAGGCGAGTACCAGCAGGAGGCCGATGAGGACCGGGGAGGGCTGAGCGAGTGAGCTCGCCCCGAAAGGACAGTTCGAGTGACAGCGTCTCGTGTTCACGCCCCATGATCGGGACGGGGGCCGGAAAGTTGCGCGCCGTCGGGCGTAATCTACCTGCCGTAGTAGCCCGAGCGCGTCATCACGTAGGCGTCCTTCTTCGCCACGTTCACCTTCAGCTTGCGGAACCTCCCCTCGCCGCCCATCACGCTCGGGTAGAAGCCGAGGACGTAACGCTCCCGAAGGCGAACGGACAAGCGCGACAGCACCTTGTCGATGTCCTGCTCGGTCGCGGAATAGAACACTTCGCCGCCGGTCTGCGACGCGAGGTACTCGAGAGGATCGTTGGCCTTGCGTTGCGGCGTGACGGCCCAGGCGGCGTACGAGGTGTTGACGCCGTAGATCACGACGTCGGCAATCTGCGCTGCCTTTAGCGCATCGTAGAGCCTCGAGTTGCTGAACGTGTCGCGTCCGTCCGACAGGATGACGATCGCGCGTCGTCCGCTGCGGACGATCATGTCGTTCGAGGCGGCGACTACGGCAGAGTAGAGCGATGTCGCGCCGCCCGCGGGAATCCGGTAGATCGCGGAGAGCAGCGGCCCTGGGGCCGACGTGAAGTCCTGCTCGACGTGCACCTTGTTCGAGAACCAGTAGATGGCCGCGTTGTCTGTTGGCCGAATCAGGTTGCGCAGGAACGCCGAGACGGCTTCGCGCTGGAACTGCTGTCGGAACTTCGTGCTCTGGCTCGCGTCGAACAGGAAAATGACGTCGAGCGGATAGTTTTCGTTGCCGAAGAACGCGATTTCCTGGCGAACGCCGTCGTCGAAGATCTCGAACTCGTTGAGCTTGAGATTCGGGATGAGGCGATCCGAGTCGGGGCCCTTCGTCACGACGGCGGACAGGAGCACGAGATCGGTCGCGAGCCGGATGTCGGCATCCTGCGAACCCTCCGTCGCCGGTCCGGTCGACGTTTTGGCATCGGGAGGCGTCACGGGACCTTGAGGTTCCGCTGTCTCGGGCGGCGTTGGAGGAGGAGGCGGAATCGGCGTCTGGGCGAATCCCCCTGATACGAGGATCGCGAGCAGCGAAGCCGCGAAGACTGCCTTCAAGCCGACGAACACGAGCGAGAGTGTAACTGGATCTCACTGGAAAGAAGAAGGGCCATGGATCAGACGGAACTTACGGATGAACACCGATCTGAACATCAGCATTCAGATCCGTGCCAATCCGTAAGATCCGTCTGATCCGGGACCCTTCTTTCTTGATTGACGCCGTCGCGCAGCGCAGACTGCAGAGGCCGCCGAAGGGGTCGAGGGCGGCTCCATCCATCCAGGACGTTTCTGTCGTCGAACACATCGAGGGTGACCTATGTCCGTTCCTGCCCTGTCGCGCCGCCTCGTCAACGTCGGTCGTCTGGTCGCCGTCTCGAGCTTAGCCCTGCTCGCCACGGTCGCACATTCCGCCGTCTCACCGACGACGCCGCGTCGCATCGAGCCGGCGAAGGCCGCGCGGAGCTCGGAATCGCAGGATGCGCCCTGGCTCGAGTTTCAGGAAGGCCGGGCTGTTGGGTTCGGGCAGCCGCTCGCAGGTGGACCGGCGCCATCGCGTTCTGCGGCCTCGGCTGATCTGAACTGGGACGGCCATCCCGACCTCGTCGTAGGCTCCGCCAGTGGCGACGGTGGACTCGTCACCGTCCATCTTGCGAACCCCGAGGCGTTCGCGCCACAGCACCCCGAGACGCTTCAAGGCATCGCCGCGGGCCGATTCCCCGAGTCGTTCCTCCCCGATGCGACCGTGTATGCGGTTCCCGAAGCGGTGGACTTTGTCGCCACAGGAGATTTCGACCGGGACGGCCGGGTCGATCTGTTGGCGGCAAGGCGCGGTGGCAGGTCGCTGTTCCTTATGTCGAACAACGGAAGGGACGGGTTCGACGACGCGAAGGCGATCGCGGTGCCCGGTGAAGTTACGGCGCTCGTCTCGGGCCGATTCGATCCGGCGGACGAAGCACAGGACCTGGCGGTCGCAGTTGTGGGAGCGGCCGGGCCGCGCGTTCTCGTATATGCAACGTCGCAGAGCCTCGCGGAGGACGAGCCCCTCGCGTATCCCGTTCGGTCCGAGGTCTCGGTCCTGGTCGCCTCACATTTGGACGACGGTCCGTTCATGGATCTCGCGGTTCTCGCCGGTGACGAAGTGTTCATCATCCACGGCGCGGGGGAGCGGGCGCCACACGACGGATCCGAGGCAGCCTTCGCCCGTTCGCGGGTCGAGCGTGTGCGCGGGATCGGAAACGCACTGTCGCTCGCTGCCGGCGACTTCGTGCCGGACCGTGCGTCACGGGCCGAGCTCGCGATGCTGTCGGAGCACGGCGACGTCTCGTTCGTCGCCCGCGGACCGCTCGATACACGTCCCATGACGGAGGCGGAGATCGCCGCCGGTAGACAGCGGTTCGTCGATGTGCGGGAGCGTGGGGAGAACCTCGTCGGCGACACGGCCTCGTGGAAGCCGGGCGAGTCCGAGCCGTGGAGCGAGGTAAGGCGCGTGACGGTGAGCTCGGCGCTGCTCGATCGCATGTCAACGCGTCCGCTCATCGTCGGTACGAACGTCGCGTCCCAGCCTGGCGACGAGCTGCTCGTGCTCGACCCGACGGGCGACCAGCTCCAGGTCGTTTCAGTCGGTTCGGACTTTCAGAAGGGAGAGACCGGCGAGACCCTTCGAACGGTCTCGCTCGATGCAGGTGGAGCTCCAATCGCCGCGCTGCCAATGCGATTGGGCGTGCTGTCGCAGCCGGGTTTGATCGTGCTGTCGGAGGGACACGCCGGCGCTCGGGCGATACTCCCGAAGGTTGCGGCGACGTTTGCCGTGACGAAGACCGCGGACACCAACGACGGTGCGTGCAACGCGGACTGCAGCCTGCGGGAAGCGATCGTCGCGGCCAATGCAAGTGCCGGCGCGGACATGATCACGTTCAACGCGAGTTTGAACACCCTCCCGATCCAGCTGACTCGCGCCGGCGACGACAACACGGCCGCCAACGGCGATCTCGACATCAACGACGACGTCACGATCCTGGGCAATGGCGCGGCGAACACGCTGATCCAGGGCTCGAGCAACGCCGCCTTCGCCGGCAACATGGGCGACAAGGTCTTCGGGATCAACCAGGACGGGACCCATACGACGCTCAATGTCAGCATCTCGAATCTGACCGTCCGCTTTACCCGCAACGACATCGCCCCCAACCCGGGCTTCACCCAGACGGGCGGCGCCATGGACATCTTCCTTACGGGAACTGGGGCAATGCCCGGCCCGACGACGTCGCTGTCCAACTGCACCTTCGACAGCAACGCGAGCGCGCTGAGCTACGGCGGTGCCATAAACATCGACAGCGGGTCCCTGTCGCCACCTCTGACGAACATCTACCGGGGAACGGTGCAGATCTCGGGCTGCACGATCTCGAACAACCGGACGCTCAACGTGGCTCCGAGTGATCCGCCGTCAGGAGGCGGGGTCAACCTCTTTTCGGACAGGCACGACGTCACCTTCAGCAACTGCACGTTCACCGGGAACCAGACGTCGGCGCACATCACCGCGAACGGCGGAGGCCTCAACATTCGTCACAGCTTCGGCGGGACCATCACGCTGACGGGCTGTACGGTGGCCAACAACACGGCCGGCTCGGACGGCGGAGGAATTCTCGTCGCCGGCTTGGGCGGTCAGACGATAAACATCACGGGCGGCTCGATCACCGGAAACACGGCGCAGGGGACGGGCGACAGCGGAACTGGCGGCGGTATCTTCAACGCGAATCCCGTCGGCAGCACAACGCTCTCGGGCGTCACCGTCAGCAGTAACGTCGCAACGGCGGGACCGGCCGGGGTTGGAGGAGGAATCGTCGACGGGTCGAACTCGCCGATGTCGATCACGAACTGCATCGTGACCGGGAACTCGTCGGACAGCGGCGGCGGCATAGCCACAATCAACTCGTCCCCCAGCCAGTTGACGACGATCAGCGGGTGCACGATCACCGGCAATACGGCCTCTACGGGCGGCGGTCTATTCGTCTCGAGTGGCTCGATGAACGCGAGCCTTTGCCGCATCGTCGGGAACACGGCTGCGACCGGCTCCGGTGTTGCGCAGACGGGTGGCACGGCTCTGGTCGAGAACAACTGGTGGGGCTGCGATGGATTCCCGAACGCCGCCGGCTGCCAGACGGGCTCGGGCGCTTTCGATGCCGACCCGAGGCTCGACCTGAGACTGACGGCGGGATCGACGACGCTAGGCTTCAGCGGTACGACGACATTGACGGCGAGCTTCGCGTTGAACTCGAACAACCAGGCGGTAAACCCCGTGGTGATGAACGGCCTGACGGTGACGTTCGCCACGCCGGCCGGGTCCGTCAGCCCGATGACCGCGGTCCTTGCATCACTGCAGGCCTCGACGATGTTCACGGCGCCGGGTAGCTGTCCGTCTCCGAATCCCGTACTGCCCTCGGCGACGGTCGACAACGGCACGCAGACGGTCGGGATCACGATTCAGGAGCCGCCGGGCCCGATCACCTGTCCGGCGAACATTACGGTCAACAACACGCCGGGCGTGTGCGGAGCGGCGGTGACGTTCGCGACGCCGGTGGCGACGGGGTGTCCGGTGCCGGTCGTGACGTGTGTGCCGAATTCGGGAACGGTGTTTCCGGTCGGGAACTCGCTCGTGACGTGCACGGCAAGTAACGGCGTGCTGCCAAACACGACGTGCACGTTCACGGTGACGGTCAATGATACGCAGGCGCCGACGGTGACGTGCCCGGCGAATGTCACCGTCGGCAACGCGGCCGGCCAGTGCTCGGCGGTGGTGACCTACACGACGCCTGCGGCCTCGGACAACTGTCCCGGCGCGACGGTCGCGTGCGTGCCGGCATCCGGGTCGTCCTTCCCGGTTGGCGCGACGACGGTGACGTGCACGGCGACGGATGCATCGTCGAATACGGGGACGTGTTCGTTTACCGTGACGGTTCAGGATACCCAGGCGCCGACGGTGACGTGTCCAGCGAACATCACGCTGCCGAACACGGCGGGCCAGTGCTCGAGAGCCGTGACTTACACGACACCGACGGGCACGGACAACTGTCCGGGCGCCGTGACGGTCAACTGCGTTCCGACGTCGGGCGCGACGTTCCCCGTCGGGACGACGACGGTAACGTGCACGGCGAGCGACACGTCGCCGAACAGCCCGGACGGCACG
>CAZQBW010000139.1:0-12963 GCA_964591515.1 uncultured Clostridia bacterium | reverse complement strand
CCTCGTGGACATTCGGACCGGGATCGCGCGCCTCTTCGCCACGGAGGGCAGTGATGGCGAAACAGTCGAGTTTGACATTGGTGTCCGCGGGAACGAGTGGCAGGTCGTCGCCGGTGACTGGGACGCCGACGGCGTCGACACCATCGGCGCATTGAACACCCAGACCGGCGAGGCCGTTCTCCTCACCCGCAATGAATCCGGGTCGAAACGACTACGGTTCCAGTTCGACGGCGCCGGCCCGACTTCGCTGCTTCTCGCCGGGGACTGGGACGGAAACGGAATCGCCACGCTCGGCCTCTTCGACCCGGAAACGCGAGTCTTCCGGCTCAAGGACGGCAACACCGACGGACCGCACGACCGCGCCTTCGTATTCGGCCCGGAACTGGGAGGGCTGCGACCCGTGGCCGGCGACTGGTCGAGCGCGGGTGTCGACTCGGTCGGCGTCTATTCGCCGGGCTCTGCGAAGTTCTACCTGCGGATCGCCGAGCGGCCTGACGACACGAACCTGTTCATCAACTTCGGCGTCGCGGGTTGCCTGCCACTCGTCGGCGACTGGAACGGCGACGGAATCGACACGATCGGCATCTGCAACCTCCGAGACCGCCAGATCTACCTGCGCAATTCGCACACACCAGGGCCGGCAGAGATCTGCATTGCCCTCCCGTCGCCCGAGCACGACTGATCAGCTCACGATTCGTCATCACGCCCGATCGCCCTCGAGTCGTCGGCGTTCGAACAGCGAAGACGACAGTCTCACGGTCCGTTGGCTATACTTGCCGCCTTCCATGAGCGAAGAAGCCGTCCATCGCCGTCCGCCGGAGTGGCTGATCCTCACGATCGTCTTTCTCTGCGCCGTCGCGCTCGTAATCTCGCGTCGGCCCGACGCTGTGACCAACCCGCAGTTCTTCGGCGAAGACGGCTTCTGGTTTGCCAAGGTTCACGACGACGGCCCGTTCGGCGCTCTGTTTGCCGCAAACCCGAACCGCGGTTACTTCTACGCGGTGCCGATGCTTGGCGCGTGCCTCGGAATGCTCCTGCCACTCCTGTACGCGCCGCTCGTGATGAACGTGATCGCCATCGTGATCATCGCGGCTCCGGCTGTCGTCGTCTGTTCGTCGCGCTTCGCGGCGGCGGTGCCACCGATGTGGGGCCGCGTCGCGGTTGCGCTCCTCTATCTGGCTCTTCCGAACACGTGGGGACTCATCGGCTCGGCGATCACGAGCCAGTGGTATCACGGCGCGCTCGGACTCGCGATAGTGCTGGCCACACCGAGCGAGCGGGTTGCCTGGCGCGTCTTCGACGTCGTGGCGCTGGTGCTGCTCGGCCTGTCGGGCCCGATAGCCCTGTTCCTCGTCCCCGTCATCGCGTTGAAGTGGTGGATTCGGAGAGAGAGCTGGATGATCCCGCTGTTCGGCATCGCCACGGTCACTTCGGCAATACAGGTCGTCTCGACGATCCTGCGCGAACCGTCAGCGACCACGCCCGTGGAGATCGGAGCAACGCCGATCGCGTTGCTCAAGCTTCTGGCAGTCCGCATTCTCTACGCCGTCACGTTCGGCGAGGCGCGAACGCTCGAGATCGTCACCGGCGAGCCGTCACTCTGGACGAACACGGTGACAGTCGTCGTTGCAGGACTCGCCGTGCTTGCGGTGCTTGCAGTCGCAGCATGGAAGGGACCGCTCGAGCTGAAGCTGGTGCTCGTCTTTACGGTGCTAATCACGGCGGGCTCGCTGGTCGGGCCAATGCCTCTCGCGTACACGCAGCCGTACTGGGAGGTCCTTGCGCGTCCTGGCGCCGGCAATCGCTATTTCTTCTTTCCGGTCCTCGCGCTTCTCGTCGTCCTGTTCTGGGCGGCGACTCGCCCGCTGCTCGCGGCTCGAATCGCCGGAATCGCGGCGCTCACGGTCGCGTGCATCGGA
This sequence comes from uncultured Clostridia bacterium, assembly GCA_964591515.1. Classification (GTDB taxonomy): domain Bacteria; phylum Acidobacteriota; class Blastocatellia; order UBA7656; family JADIYM01; genus JADIYM01. The sequence goes on along the minus strand of CAZQBW010000139.1, from coordinate 11,044 downwards.
GGCATTCGGCTCGACTGGCGCGAAGCCCCTCATCGCGACTTCGACTATCCGAGTTACGTCCGCCAATACGAGATGGCGGCGCCCGGAGAGCGGGTCCAGATTCCCCACCCGCCGAACGTCGGACTCGTCATCACGAAACACTGACTAGGGCTCTCCGGATCAGAACCGGGAGAGGTAGCGAAGAGCGGCCTGCGGACGACTCCGCGACCGCTCCGCGGACGATTCCGCGACCGCGGAGCGGTCGATGAAATAGCCGTGGGTCGCGCGGGGGCGAGTGCAACGAGCCTTCGCGCGACCCGCGGAACCGACGATCACCACGCACCGACCGCGGAGCGGTCGCACTGCATTGTGAGTGGGAAGCAACTAAAGCTGCGCGGATTTCGACCATGGGCCTGAGGGCAAGGCCCATGGCACGCGCACTGGTCGAGGTCTACTGCACATAGTGTTCTCGAGCACTACTCGACGATCACGGTGTCGCCTACGACGCACCTCATCATTGGCGCTGACGATGCGACCGCTCCGCGGTCGCTGCATGACGGCCGGCGGTTCCGCGGGTCACGCGAGGGCTCGTTGCACTCGCCCCCGCGCGACCCACGGCTATTTCATCGACCGCTCCGCGGTCGCGGAATCGTCCGCGGAGCGGTCGCGGAATCGTCCGACCCAGCCTGAATTATCGAGTTCCGTTGTACCCTCTCGCTTCCTACCGCGCAGCGGTTTCGTTCAGCGACCGGGTGGTCTTGAAACCGGATCGCTCGCGATTTCGTGTCCACCCGGTCGCTACCGCTCCCGGCTCTGATCCATTGCCGTGTGAGTCGCGGACCGTTCAATGAACGGCCCACCGACCCACGAGCGGCACCATCTTTGGCGCCCCGAAGACGATTTCACGATCCGCCGCACCTGCCGTGAGTGCGTTTCTCAGCATGAATACTCCACGCTCCGGCTCGTAGGCTCCGACGGAATCCTTCCCGTCGCCGTCCCAATCCCCGACGAGGGGAATCGACCCGGGAGGGCCGAACGAAAACGTGTGTGCGGCCGGGGCCGAAACGTTCAGATCCGTCAGGAAAAACGACTGAGTTGCCGGATCGTAGATTCCGACGGTGTCCTTCCCGTCTCCGTTCCAGTCACCGGCCAGCGGAACCCGGTCCGGAACTCCGAACTGGAACGTCTCGGTAGCCGGTGCCGACTCGTTGCGGTTCGACAGGAAGAACGTCGCCGTTTGCGCGTCATAGATCCCGATCGAGTCCTTGCCGTCGCCGTCCCAGTCGCCAACGACCGGGCGGCGGTTAGTCGCCCCGTAAGTGAACTCCGTCTTGGCGGGCGCCGAAACGTTCAGGTCCGTCAGGAAGAACGCGCCGTGCGCCGCGTCGTAGATGCTGATCGAGTCCGCGCCGTCACCGTTCCAGTCGCCAACGATCGGCACCGAGTTCGGAACTCCGTAGGTGAACGAGCTCGCTTCCGGCCCGTCGCCGATCTGCAGGAAGAACGTGCCGCTGACCGGGTCATAGATGCCTGCCCGGATTGCCGACGCCGCCGACGTCGTCGGGGCCGCTGGACGGTTCGCATTCGTCGGCGGTGCCGGTTGCGTACAGCCGACGGCCCCGGCCATCACTCCCATCGCGAGGGCGAAAGCCGCGAGGCCGCTCGCCCGCCGCGCCATTGTCTTTCCAAGGTTCATCTCGTTTTTCACTCCAGATGGCAATTCCCGCTGCAGGACGCGAAGGCTCCGCCGGCAGCCCCTCCCGGCTGCGCCGGCTCGGCATCGCAGTCCGCTCTCAGGACCAGGTCCCCTTCTTGATGATGTCGTGCCAGTCGTTCACGTCGAATCGACGCAGCGCGATGAAGATGTCGATCTGCCCGTAGAGCGGGCGGGGGAACACGATCGACGGCTTCGGTCCGTGCGTCGAAGGATCGTACGCCCCCTGATCGGGAGGCGCATCTATTGGCAGGATGGCAGGCGCTTCGCTCGACAGCGCCGGCTCACGATACGAAATGTGGTACTGCTCGAGACCAAGCGACTCGAAGAGCGCGGCGAGCTGATCGAGCCGCGGATGCATGGGACAGTTCGTCCAGTCCTGCCAGTAGTACTTGAGTCCGAGCGACCTCAGGAAATCCTCGTCCTCGTACGAGACCATCCGGATGAAGATGAAGTCTCGCGCCCACCTGGCCGCCCGCTCGAGCACCGTCCGGATCGCGGCCAGTGAAGGCATCAGAATCGGCGAGTCGACGAGGCTCACGAATCCGACCGATCCGTCCGGGAAGTCGATCGCCTGTGGATCGGCGAAGACCGAATCGACGCCGCGTGATCGGGCTGAGTCGACGATCTTCTGGTTGTTCGAGATGCAGAGCCCGCGCCCGCCGAACAGCTCGACGAGATGATCTGTCGAACGCTCGTGCGCGAGGCTGATGTCGATGAAGTCGTACTCGCCGGCGACGGGCGGAGTGTGAAACGGCGTCACCGGCGAGCTGAACGAGACCGAGACGCGGTCTGCGTCGCTCTCCGGCGCCGAGACGGTGTGCGGGGGCTCAGGCCTCGGCCAGCTCATCGCCTGCTTCTGGGGCGCTTCGTATTCGCAGGCCATGTAGGCCTCGACGACTTCGGCCGCCGGGCCCAGCATCCGCATCTCGCCCTGGTCGAGCCACAGCGCGTGCGAGCACAGCCGGCGGACCTGCTCCGGACTGTGAGAAACGAACAGGATCGTGACGCCGCGACGCTGGAAGGCGTCGATCCGCTCCATGCACTTGAGCTGGAAGCGGCTGTCACCCACGGTGAGCGCTTCGTCGACGATCAGGATTTCGGCGTCGACGTCGGTCGCCACGGCGAACGCGAGCCGAGTCGTCATACCGGACGAGTAGTTCTTGAGCGGCACGTCGACAAACCGCTCCAGCTCCGCAAACGCGACAATCCTGTCGAACCGCTCGTCGATCCGCTTTCTCGGAAACCCGAGAAGCGAGCCGTAGAGGTACACGTTCTCTCGTCCCGTCAGGTCCGAGTCGAATCCGGCACCGAGCTCGAGAAGCGGGGCGATGCGGCCGCGCGACTCGACCAGACCGAGCGTCGGTCGAATTACGCCTGCAACCACTTTCAGCAGCGTCGACTTGCCGGCGCCGTTGCGGCCCACGATGCCGAAGACCTCGCCTCGGGCGGCGGTGAAACTCACGTTCCGAAGCGGCCAGAACTCTTCGACTTCTACAGGCCTGCGCTCGAGGTAGCGGATGACGGACTCGCGCAGCGACAGCGTCACTTCTTTCTGCAGCGAGAGCTGAACGGAGAGGTCCTCGACACGGACGGCGGGCTCGACGGCCGGCGTGGGCGCGCTGCCCCGTTCGACCACGAGCCTATCCTCCGATGCGAGTATCTTCGACATTCCTAAGCCTGTCCTTCGCGCGACATCCCCGCTAGAACTCCCAATGCGCCTCCCAGCCGTCGACGCTCGTTATCCGCTGCCAGGCTTCATCGTCGATGGCGGGGTCGAGCCTGACGAAGATGTCGAACTTCCCCCACACCGGACGGTCGAACGCGACCATCGGTTTCGGTCCGTGAGCCTCGGGGTCGTACCGGACCGTGTCGGGCGGTGTCGAGAGCGGCACGACCGAGTCGTGGCTCGAGTCCGTGTATAGCATGTGGGGCACGATGACGTAGTCGGTCAACCCGAGCTCGGCGAAGATCCGGCGGAAGTCGTCGAGCTTCAGCATGTTCGTGTGGTCGGTCCAGTCCGTCCAATTGAGTCGAACGCCGAGGTTCGCGAGGTAGTCGACGTCTTCGAAGCTCGGGTGCCGGATCAGCAGAAACTCACGTGCGGCGTGAGCCAGGCGCCGTATGACGGTCACGGCATCGCGTTCGGTCGGAAGGTGCTCGAGGACGTCGGCCGCCGCGGCGAATTCCACGCAGCTCGCAGGGAGCTCCAGGTCGTTCATGAGCAGGTTGCAGAACATCGCGTCGAATCCGGCGGAGCGCGCGGCTTCGACGTATTCGAGGTGGTAGTCGAGCCCGAGTCCGGGAGTGCGCTTAAACCGGCGAACGAGGTGGCTCGTCGACGCGCCGTCACCGCAGCCGGCATCGATGAAGGCGTAGCGGCCCGTCGCGAGCGCCTCGATCACCTTTTCGCTCATTGTGTCGACATCGATCACGGAAACCCACTCCTGCGAACACCTCTGCCTCGACGACCGGTAAGTATGGACATCGGCGCGACCGTCTGACAACCGCTCAGGAGGCCGATAGCCCCGGCAGGGGTAGACGGACGTGACTGTGCAGGGTGAAGTCCGTGAGAGGACACGGTCTGATGGTTCGCGTGAAGCAGGCGCCCTGAGAGACGGACCGGCCTAGCCACTCTTCGAACTCAACTGTGTCTTGCCGCGGTTGCCGAACCCCGTTACCGTTGTTCGACCTTCAAGTCTGTTTACGTGCCTTCGCAAGAACGATCCAATTGGGAGATGTCTGATGAAGTCGTCCAAGAAACTGCTGGCCGGATCGCTGGTCCTGCTCACCCTTTGGGTTCCTTCAAGTGCAGCGACGGCGCCCGCTGACGCCGGGTCTCGCACTCCGGCACCGTATCGGCCGGCGGCTGGCCCGGGCAGCATTCCGATGTTCTTCGAACAGAACGTCGGGCAGACGGACGAACGAGTGCGTTTCGTTGGCCGGGGCCCGGCCTACTCGGTTCTGGTGACGGACAGCGAAGCCGTACTCAAGTTCGCGCCTGCTGGTCCCGATGAGCGAGGCGCGGACGTTCGGATGGCCTGGGTTGGGGCCGATGCCTCGGCTCGCGTTGTTGCTGCCGACCCGCTCCCCGGTAAGAGCAACTACATGCTCGGGAACGACCCGGCGGCCTGGAAGACGGACATCCCGACTTTCGGGAAGGTGAAACACGAGGAGGTCTATCCGGGCGTGGATCTGGAGTTTTACGGGAAGGGGGGACTGCTCGAGTACGACGTCGTCGTGAAACCTGGTGGCGATCCGGACAATGTCAGGCTTCGTTTCACAGGCGCGGAACGCATCAGCATCGACGAAGTCTCCGGGGACCTAGTTCTCAATGTAGAAGGTGGAGAGATCCGACACCAGAAGGCGTCCGTCTACCAACCAACGTCTGCAGGGAGACGGCTGGTTGGGGCGCAGTATTCAGTCACGCCGCGTGGCGAAGTGGCGATCGAGCTTGGTGACTACGACCCAACGCAGACGGTTGTCATCGATCCCGTTGTCACGTTCGTGCAGTATGTCGGCGGATCGCAGAGTGAAGATGTTGTTACCGGAGTCGATGTCGACGTGTCGGGAGGAATGTACGTAACCGGACGCACACGGTCTTTCGACCTCTCCCCGTTGCATCTGTCGTTCGACTCCACGTTCAATGGCCTCGTTGATGCGTTCGTCATGAAGTTCGACTCGGCCACCGGCTCAGTTGTCTATTCCTCGTACCTTGGCTCACCTGGAAACGACAGCGGTTACAACGTTGCCGTCGATTCTCAGGGAGCGGCGTACGTGACCGGATTCACGGATTCGGCGATGTTCCCGACAACTCCGGGGGCATATCGACAAACCTACTCGGGCAATACCGACGGCTTCGTCTGCAAGCTCGCGACGAACGGAGCGTCGCTCGAATACTCGACCCTATTCGGCGGTGCAGGAAGCGACACTCCGTTCGATATCACGGTCGACGGCATGGGTCTCGCTACCGTCGTCGGCCAGACGACGTCTTCGGATCTGGAAACTGTCGGCGGGACATTCGATTCGGTCCTCAACGGATCATCCGATGGATTCGCGCTAAAACTCAGCGCCACAGGTGGGTCGCTCGTTCAGGCGACTTACATCGGAGGCACTGGCCCCGACACAGCCAAGGCCGCAAGCTTGACCGTCGATGGCGACATCGTGATCGTTGGGGACACGAGTTCTTCCAACTTCCCGACGTCAGCCGGCGTTTTCGACACCACGCTCGAGGGGACTCAGCCTGAAGGCTTCGTCACGAAGCTGTCGGCAAGCCTCAATAACCTGACCTATTCGACTTTCGTCGGCAGGGCAGGGGATGATCGCCTCTTCGACGTCGTGGTGAGCGCCACCGGCCAGGCCAGCTTCGTCGGGTGGACGTCTTCGTCGGATCTGCCTGTGACTCCGAATGCGCCGCAGCCGATATACGGCGGTGGTGGGGAACGAGACGGGATTGTCGGTCGCATCTCCCCAGACGGAACTGTCATGGAGTTTCTTACCTACCAGGGCGGCCTGGAGCTCGACTTCTGTGAGTCCATGACCATGGATCCGACCGGCGCCGTTTACGTGACCGGAACCACTCGCTCGGCTGGCTTTCCGACCACGGCTGGCGCCTATGACATCAGTCTTTCAGGCATCAGCGATGGATTCGTCGCGAAATACTCCGCATCGGGGCAATTGTCTTTCTCCACGTTAATTGGAGGGAATGGATTCGAGTCGCCGCACGGAATTGGCATTGGTGCGATGGGTCGCATTCTCATCGCAGGCGAGACGGCATCGGCAGACTACCCGACGTCATCGACGGGCCGTCCTCCAGACGGCTTCGATGGCTTCGTGACGGCACTGGCCCCCGATGGGAGCACTATCGTGCATTCGACGCTCGTGGGCGGGGCAATACGACAGTCTGGCGGCACCTTCGATTCCGTGAAGGGCGTGGTGAGTGCGCCGGACGGGAGCACCTATCTTGCTGGAGCGACCGTGTCGGTCAACTTTCCAACCACCGTCGGCGGTATCGATCCCGTGACGGACCCTGGCGTCAATGCGCTTCTCGTACATCTCGATGGATCGGGCCTGGCAATACTCTCTTCCACAGTCTTCGGAGGACGAATGGCCGAGACAGCGGATGGAATTGCCCGCGCTTCCGACGGAGATGTCATCCTTGCCGGCAGCACGACGTCAGACGATTTTCCGACGACGCCCGGATGTGTCGATTCGACGTTCAACAGTCCGGGACTCAACGATGTGTTCGTTGTTCGCCTGAGTCCCGATTGTGCCGTGCTCCGTTACGGCACGTATCTTGGCGGAGCCGAACATGACTACGGAACGTCGGTGACTGTCGATTCGACTGGTGCGGCATTCGTGACTGGAACCACGACTTCGGTTGATTATCCGACAACCCCCGGCGCCTTTGACACGGTCCAGTCAGTGGACAATCCCGATGCCTACGTGTCGCGACTCGACGCGACGGGGTCTACGTTGCTCTATTCGACCTTCATCGGTGGGTCCTTGTCCGAGGACGGGACCGCGATCGCGGTGGACGGTCTGAACCGCGCGACGGTGACTGGCACTACGAATTCGGTCGACTTCCCAACCACCTCCGGAGCCTTCTCGACCGTTCACAATGGACAGGTCGATTTGTTCGTCACGAGACTTGCTGAGAGTGGCGCCACGGCGGTCTTTTCGACATTTCTTGGTGGGACTGGTGGCGAGCAGGCGGGCGGAATAGTGATCGACTCCGTTGGCAATGTCGTCGTGAGCGGCGCGACGAATTCGACGAACTTTCCGACATCACCCGGCGCCTTCGATTCGTCGTTCAATGGCGTCGCCGACGGTTTCGTCACGGGTCTTAATGCAGCCGGGTCGCAGCTCGCCTTTTCGACGTTCTATGGAGGCAGCGGCGTCGATGTGTGTACTGGCCTCGCACGCGATTCGCTCGGCAATCTGTGGGCCTGCGGATGGTCGCAATCGGTCGACCTTCCGCTAACGTCAAACGCCTACGATTCGACGGCCGGCGGATCCCAGGATGCTTTCGTGGTGTCATTCAATGCAACGACTTCTTCGATGGGATATGCCACGCTGCTCGGAGGCCCCGACAACGATATCTTCTACGGACTCTCGATTGACTCGAACGGCGCCGTGACGCTTGTAGGACTCCTGACTTCGTTCGGGCTTGCTCCGAGCGGCATCGGCACCGACGATGGCAATAGCGGGTTGTTTGTCCGGCTCGTCCGTGCGGCAGATACACCGGCTCTCTACGTTCCCTCCTCCGGCGCGTGGTTCCCGCGATTCGTGAATGCATCGGGCCCGGCCAATCTGGTGTTCACTTACGGCGCCGGCGGCAGCGGGCTCGTTCCACTCGCCGGCAACTGGGACGGTGCGGCCGGCGATTCACCTGGTCTCTACGATCCGTCGACGGGAGCCTTCTTCCTGCGCAATTCCAACAGCCCTGGTCCGGCGGACGTCGTCTTCACGTTCGGCCCGGGCGGCTCGGACTTCGTTCCGCTTGCCGGCGACTGGAACGGCGACGGCACTGACACGATCGGCATCTACAGTCTCTCGACCGGTGCGTTCTTCCTTCGAAACGTGAACGCCGGGGGCCCGGCCGATCTGGTCTTCAGCTTTGGTCCGGGAGGCTCCGGCTTCACACCGGTTGCCGGTGACTGGAACGGTGACGGAACGGAGACGGTCGGGATCTATCAGACCGCGACCGGCGCTTTCTTCCTGAGGAATGCGAATGCCGGAGGAGGCGCCGACCTCGTGTTCACGTTCGGTGCGGGCGGCGCCGGCATCATTCCCGTCACGGGGGACTGGAACGGTGACGGAACGGATACCATCGGCATCGTCCTGCAATCGTCCGGATTCTTCTTCCTGCGCGACTCGAACACTGCGGGACCCGCGAATTACGCGTTTGGCTACGGCGCCGGTGGTGAGACTCCGGTTGTCGGGAACTGGGCCGGGTAGGTCTATCCCGGATCGCTCAAGCCGCGTCTACCACTCGATGCCCTTCGCCTTCGGTATCACCTTGCGGCCGACGAAGCGGAACTCCTCGACGGCGAGATCGACCATCGGAAAGCGCTCCGACAGCTCGGCCGGGATGTCGCGCGGATGGACGATCCGCATGCTGAAATGGCGGATCTCCCAGCCGACCTTCCCGACTTCGGCAAGGAACTGCGACACGGTCACCTTGTTCAGGTACACGCCCTCGTCGATCCGGGCCGGGTCGGGCGAGTCGAGCAGGTAGTACCGGCTCGCAGGATCGAGGTGCTCCCAGTTGTCGAGCTTCACAGGATGGTTCACGTGCGCGCCGGCGTGCGAGTAGTACAGCGGGCTGATCGTGATGTAGACGTACTTGCCGAGCGCCACCAGCCGGTCGATCTCGCGCAACGCGGCACCAACGTCCTTCAGGTGCTCGAATACCGAGTGGCTGTAGATCAGGTCGAAGTGAGCATCCGGAAAGTCGACGCCGGTCTCGATGTTCGCCGTTATGAACTTGAGCTTCGGATTGCGGTCCGAGTAATCGACGATGTCGAGGCAGTAGTGCTCGGCGAAGTGGTCGTTGTAGTTCACCTCCGGGCCTTCAAAGCCGACGCCCACGCCCATCACGCGGTGGATCTTCGACATGTCGGCGTTCTCGGCGAGAGTCTTGAAGAGCGACATCCAGATAACGTGCGTTTCGTCGACCTCGGCCGAGACGGATGCGTCGACCAGCGCGAGCCGCTCGAGCCACTTCCGCATCGAGGTGAAGGGCGGCGGCGCCGCCGCGACGAGCTCGATACCGCCGACGCGTCCTGCCTCTTCGAAGAGCCGTTCGGCGAACGCATCGAGCTCGGTCACCGTGCGCTTCAGGTCTTCGGCGCGCCGCCGGGTCACTTCGGGCTCGTCAGGCGTTGGCGAGGACCGCCTGAGCATCGTGGCGTCTGCGTCGAGCTCCGCGGCGCGAACCCGAAGACGAAGCGCCTCGATTCGGGCGATCTCGGCTTCGGCGTGGATTCGCTCGACCGTATCGAGCTCGCCCGCTGGAAAGTGCGATCTCGGGAACCGCGCACGCATGGCGCGCAGCGCCGGATGGTCGAACCCGTCGGACGAAGCCTTCTTCGGAAAGTATGGCGCGCTCAGCGACGCACGTATCCGGGCGAGCCACGTCTCAGTTTCGGCCAGGAAGGGGTCGTCGCGATGTTCGAGCGCCTGCCCGCACGTAGCGCAGCTTTCGCCGGATGCCGGGGTGCCGTCATCGGGCCGCGCGAGCCGGCCCGCTATGGCCTGGCGCGCCGCGCGGAAACGGCTGCCGTTCCAGACCTCCGAGATGGTGAGTCGCTCGAGGTTGCCTAGCGCCCGTGCAGTGTCGCGGTCGATGTGCGAACAGGGCCATACGTCGAGGTTGTCGCCGATCGTGCAGTGAAACCAGGGCAGCAGCGAATCGAGGGCAAGAGCGTCGTGCCGTCCGGCGTCGGGCAACGCACGTTCCAGCAGACCGGTGCCCGAGATGCAGACGAATCCCGACGTAATGTCTCCTTCGATCGCCGAGAGTTGATCCCGGCGCTCTGATCCACCGCCGGCGTCGGCCACAACGGCGCCGGATCGGTTGGAATCTCGCGGTGGTGCGAACGACAGTGTCATCGAGCCGGCGTGCAGCTCCCTGCTGAGCGTCACCAGATGCGGATACTCGGTGCCGGCATCGGCATGGAGATCGTAGCGGCACGCGATCTTCGGAAAGTGCCAGCCACGCCGGTTTCGTTCGTCGCGAAACGCGGCGACGTTCGCAATCGACGCCTCGCTGACGCCGTTGGCGTCGACGTCAAAGCGGACAGTGACGGAATGCGCTTCAGTCTCGAGCAGCGCGTGGGCCACCTCGGTCGAGAAACGCAGCGCGGCGAGCTCGGCACTGCCGACAGTTGCGCCCGATGCGGCGACGGCTCGAAGAAGGTCGACGATGTCCGGCGACGCGGCTTCCGGGCCTTCGACGATGAGGCTGATCGAAACGAGATTCATCGCCGAAAGCTCGTCGAGAACCTCGCGAAGGCGGGCGGCGTTTGATTGGAGGGTGTCGTTTCCGACGACGATGTCGACGTGAAACGGTCCGAAAGGAAGGACGTCGCGAAGGAGGTGCGAGCGAATCAGTTCCTTCTGTTTGTCGTCGAGCAGGTACCAACCGTAGCTCAAGGGGCGCGCCTCCGTTCGTCGATCAGGCGCGAGATGGTATCACGGTAGCTGAAGTGGCGACCGACCGGCATGCCACCAGAGTCCGCGACCGCGGAGCGGTCACAATGCGACCGCTCCGCGGTCGCGGACACGGACTAAGTCACCACCAGCACAGATACTCCAACGAACAACGGGGGCCGCGGATTTCTCCGT